>NZ_CP150917.1:5101250-5405625 GCF_039908645.1 Pseudomonas helvetica | reverse complement strand
CATGGTCGGCGTCTATGGCGGCGGCGCGTTTGTGTTGGTGTTTCTGGCGTGTATTGCGCTGATCGGCGTGCCGGTGATGCTGGCCGAAACCCTGATCGGTCGTCGTGCCCGGCAAAGTCCGGCAAATGCCTTGAAGGTTCTGGCGCTTGAAGCCGGGCATTCGGCGAAATGGTCCTGGGGCGCGTTTGCCGGGATGATCACGGCGCTGCTGATCCTGTCTTTCTATAGTGTGGTGGGTGGCTGGTCGCTGGATTACATCATTGATATGGGGCGCGGTGATTTCCAGGGCGTGACGGCCGATCAGGTCGGCGCCTATTTTGGCGGGGTGATCGCCGACCCTTGGCGTCTGACGCTGTGGCATACCCTCTTCATGTTGCTGTCGGCATTCGTTATCGCCAAAGGCGTCGTCGCGGGGCTTGAGCGCAGCTTGCGGATCATGATGCCGTTGCTGTTCGTGATGCTGGTGATTCTGTTGGGCTACAGCCTGACCACCGGGCACTTCATGGAAGGCGTGCATTTCATGTTCGACTTCAACCCGGACAAATTGCTGGACGGCTTGCTGCCAGCCATGGGGCATGCGTTTTTTTCCCTTAGCGTCGGTGTGGGCTCGATCATGATCTACGGTGCTTATATGCCTAAGCATTCGTCGATTTCCGGGACCATCGTCGGCGTTGCGTTACTGGATACCTTTGTTTCGTTGCTGGCCGGCCTGGCGTTGTTTCCGATTGTGTTTGCTGCCGGTTTGAACCCAAGTGAAGGGCCAGGATTGATGTTTGTCAGCCTGCCGTTTGCCTTTGGTAACGTCGCATTCGGCCAGTTGATGGGGGTGGTGTTTTTCGTGCTGGTGGCGATTGCGGCCTGGAGTTCGGCGATTTCCTTGCTGGAGCCGATGGTGGCCTACCTGGTTGAGCGGACCAACATCCGTCGTGGCTGGGTGACGTTCTGGCTGGCATTCAGTTGCTGGTTTGTTGGTTTGGGAACGGTGTTTTCCTTCAATATCTGGAAGCAGGCCAAGTTTTTCGTGAATGATGGCGGTGCGTTTCACCTCTACCAGTGGGGGGCGCAAAATGGTCTGGATTTCTTTGGTGTGATCGATTTCTTCACCTCGCGGATCATGTTGCCGCTCGGTGGTTTGTGCTTTGTGGTGTTTGCAGGTTGGGTGATGGGCCGTGAAGCGGTGCGCGACGAACTGTCGATGCGCAGCCCGGCATTGTTTGCTCTGACATTGTTCTTGATGCGCTATGTGGCGCCAATCGGCATTCTTGTAGTGTTTGCCGCCCAGCTGTGGAAGTGACGCTGACATGACGACACATATTCAACGTTCGGCCCTGTTGCCGTATCCGGCACAAGCGCTGTATGACCTGGTCAATGACGTGGCGCGCTATCCGGAATTTTTGCCTTGGTGTTCCGAGGCTGAAGTGCTGGAGAGCTCTGCCGTGCACATGCGTGCAAGCGTAGGCGTTGCCAAGGGCGGGTTAAGCCAGCACTTTGTGACGCGCAATACGCTGGTGGCCGGGTCTTCGATCGAGATGCATCTCGAAGAGGGGCCGTTCAATCAGTTGCATGGTGTTTGGGTGTTCAAGGCATTGGGCGAGAAAGCCTGCAAGATCAGCCTGGACCTGTCGTTCGATTATGCCGGGCCGATTGTTCGGGCGACCCTGGGACCGTTGTTCAATCAGGCGGCTAACACGTTGGTGGACGCGTTCTGTCAGCGCGCCAAGCAGTTGCATGGTTAAGCCGGTGATTGACGTCGAGGTGGTGTATGCCGCCGTCGATCGGCAGATGTTGCTCAAGGTGGCGGTGCCTGTAGGCACTACACTGCGAGCGGCATTGGCTGAATCAGGCATCGCCGAGCAATTCCCCGAACTGGACCTGGCGGCGTGCCCCGTGGGGATTTTCGGCAAGGTGATTGCCGACCCTGAGAATCGTCAGGTTCAGGCGGGTGACCGCATCGAGATTTATCGAGCGTTGCTGGCGGATCCAAAAGAGGTGCGCCGATTACGTGCGGCCAAGGCTGCGGCGCAGGCCAAGGCCCGGGATCAGTAGATTTCCCAAATGACAGGCAACAAAAAGCCCGGCATGCCGGGCTTTTTGTTGTGTCGCAATTTATTGCGGCGATGTGTCCAACGGTGTTGGCGTCGGGACCGGAACGGTTTCGACCTTGTCGACGTCCTTCTGGATCTGGTCCAGCAGCGAACCTGGTTTTACCGGTTTCTCTGGCTTTGGCTTCTCGGCGTTTTCAGCAGGGGCGGTTACGGTGGTGCCGCTGTTCTTGCCGAGAATCGCTTCGTCACGGCTCACGCCAGGCATGAAATCACCCGACAGGCTGACAAGCTGGTCGTTAGGGTTGAAGATAACGCTGATGCGTTCCTGTTGGCGTTCACCGCCGCCTGGCTGCAGGCTATACAAGTAATCCCAGCGATCGGCATGGAACGTGTCGGTCAGCAGAGGGTTGCCCATGATAAACCGTACTTGCCGACGGGTCATTCCCGGGCGTAACTGGTCTATCATGTCCTGCGTGACGACATTGCCCTGCTGGATGTCGATTTTGTAAACCCCGGGGAATGAACAACCGGCGAGTGCGAGCAGTCCCACAAAGGTGAAACTGGTTAGCAAGAGCTTGGTGTTTTGCATCGGTGGGCGACTTCCACTATCTTGGCTGGGACAACGTAAACGCCGATCATACCCGCATTAAGAGTAGCTGCGAAGCAGCATCGCGAGAAAGCTGACCATGGTTGAAAATAGCGAACTACGCAAAGCCGGCCTTAAAGTGACCCTGCCACGGGTCAAAATTCTGCAAATGCTCGATTCCGCCGAGCAACGTCACATGAGTGCTGAAGATGTTTACAAGGCGCTGATGGAAGCTGGCGAGGATGTCGGTCTGGCCACGGTTTACCGTGTACTGACCCAATTCGAAGCGGCTGGTCTGGTGGTCCGTCACAATTTCGACGGCGGTCACGCGGTCTTCGAACTGGCGGACGGCGGTCACCACGACCATATGGTTAACGTGGAGAACGGTGAAGTGATCGAGTTCTTCGAGGAAGAAATCGAAAAGCTTCAGAAGGCAATCGTCGAGAAGCACGGCTTCGAGTTGGTGGATCACAACCTGGTGCTGTACGTACGCAAGAAAAAGTAAGCATGTCGCGCGGATTTCTGGTCCGCGATACGAACGAAGGCGACCCAAGGGTCGCCTTCGTGCTGTCTGGTGACTTTAGATTTTTGCCGTCACGACCATTTTCTTTGCGTGGGCCAGGGACTCCTTGGTCAGGTCGATCCCTCCCAGCATTCGCGCCACTTCTTCAATACGCTCGTTTTTACTCAGCTTGGACACGGCGGTGTGCGTGGCATCGTCACCGCGCACCTTGTGGACAAATAGATGCTGATGGCCCTGGGAGGCTACTTGCGGCAAGTGAGTGACGGTCAGCACCTGTCCGCGCTCTCCGAGGCGGCGCAAGAGCTGGCCGACAATTTCCGCTGTCGGGCCGCCAATCCCGACGTCCACTTCGTCGAACACCAGTGTTGGCACTCGCGAGGTTTGTGCGGTGATCACCTGGATGGCCAGACTGATTCGTGACAACTCACCCCCCGATGCGACTTTGGCCAGTGCCTTGAGCGGTTGCCCTGGGTTGGCGCTGACCAGCAGTTCCACCTGCTCGAGGCCGTTGGGCAGCAGTTCAGTGCTGGTGTTGGGGCGTAGCTCAATGGTGAAGCGGCCGCCGGGCATGCCCAGGCGTTGAATTTCCTGTTCGACGGCATTGGCCAGGCTGGTCGAAGCCTGATGACGCAGATCGCTTAGCTCTCGGGCTTTTTCCTGGTAATGCCGGGCGAATGCACCCAGTTCTTCGCTCAGTCGTTCGATGGACTCGTCGTTGGCATTCAGTGTCTCGATTTCGTCCAGCAGCCTTTGCTGAAGTTCTGCGACTTCGGTGGGCTGAATCCGGTGTTTGCGCGCCAGGGTGTAGATCGAATCCAGGCGTTCTTCGAGTTGCTGGAGGCGTGCCGGATCGGCATCGAAATGGTCGAGAAAACGGTTCAGCTCGCCGACAGCTTCTTCCACCTGAATTTGCGCGCTGGTCAGCAGATTGGTTGCTTCGCCCAGGGCGCCGACCGAGTTGCTCACGCTCGACAGGCGATTGAGGCTGGCTGTCAGGGCGTTCAGTACATTGCCGGAATCGCTTTCGCTGCACTGCTCGACCACTTGTCGGCAAATCCCCAGCAAGGTTTCGGCGTTGGTCAGGTTTTTGTGTTCCTGCTCCAGTTGCTCCAGCTCGCTCTCGCCGAGGCCGAGGTTTTCCAGCTCTTCGAGTTGGTAGCTGAGCAATTGGTGGCGAGCGCGCTGCTCGTCGCCGGAGTTGGAGAGGCGCTCCAGCTCCTGGCGAGTCTGGCGCCAGCGCTGGGCGGCCAGTTGCACCTGGCGGGCGAGGTCCGTGGCGCCGGCATATTCGTCGAGCAGCCGACGGTGCGTGTCGGTTTTCAGCAACGATTGGTGTTCATGCTGGCTGTGGATATCGATCAGCAGTTCGCCAAGGGCTTTAAGGTCGCCCAGCGGGCAGGGGCTGCCATTGATGTAGCCACGCGAGCGACCCTCGGCGGTAATCACCCTGCGCAGGATGCATGGGCCGTCGGTATCGAGGTCGCGCTCGGCCAGCCAGGTACTGGCTTCCGGAATATCGGCCAGGTCGAATGTGGCCAGGATGTCGGCCTTCTCGGCGCCTGGGCGAACCACGCCGCTGTCGGCGCGATCGCCCAGGGTCAGGCCCAGGGCGTCGAGCATGATCGACTTGCCTGCACCGGTTTCCCCTGTGATCACGCTCATCCCGCGATCAAGTTCCAGATCGAGATGTTCAACGATTGCGTAGTTATGTACGGACAGGTGCACCAGCATAGAGGCCGCTCCCAGGCTTTAGGTCTGGTTATTTATACAGTGTTTTGTTTCTGGCTGACAATGCCCGTGTTTAGCTCGATTTGCTTGGAAAATGGATTTTTTTAAAACCGCCGGGATATTAAATCAGTCGTTTTGTAAGGGTAATAGCGTTCAGAGTTCCGGCAGCCCTTGAACCTGGAATTTGCGACCCCATATACCGGGGCAGAAGCGCGAGTCGAGTTCGCGCACGATTTTGAAAGGAGAAATCTATGGCTGACGAACAGACGCTGGATACGCAAAATCCAGACGCCAATCAGGCTCCCGAAGCATCGGGTGAAGACCTGGCGGCTCGTGTACAAGTGCTCGAAGAGCAACTGGCTGGCGCGCAGGATCAGTCTTTGCGTGTTGCTGCCGATCTGCAGAACGTCCGCCGTCGCGCTGAGCAGGATGTAGAAAAAGCTCACAAATTCGCGTTAGAGAAGTTCGCCAACGACTTGCTGCCGATCGTCGACAGCCTGGAGCGTGGTCTTGAGCTGTCCAACCCGGACGACGAAAGCATCCGCCCTATGCGTGAAGGCATCCAGCTGACCCTGAAAATGTTCCAGGACACCCTGAAGCGTTATCAGTTGGAAGCGATCGATCCTGAAGGTGAGCCGTTCAACGCTGCGCATCATCAGGCGATGGCCATGCAGGAAAGTGCAGACGTCGAGCCCAACAGCGTGCTCAAGGTGTTCCAGAAGGGTTACATGCTCAACGGTCGTCTGCTGCGCCCGGCCATGGTCGTGGTCAGCAAGGCTCCGGCGCCGGTTTCGCCTTCGATTGACGAGCAGGCTTGAAATCCGCCGTAAGGCCCCCATTTAGATGTCAAGCGTTTAAGTGCTACCGCAGTTAGCCACCACTGCTGCGGCAACCAAATCCAAAGTTTCGGGAGAGTGAACATGGGCAAAATTATCGGTATCGACCTGGGGACTACCAACTCCTGCGTCTCCGTGCTGGAAAACGGCGTAGCCAAAGTTATCGAAAACGCTGAAGGCGCGCGTACTACGCCGTCGATCATCGCTTATGCCAACGATGGCGAGATCCTGGTGGGTCAGTCGGCCAAGCGTCAGGCTGTGACCAATCCGCACAACACCCTGTATGCGGTGAAGCGTCTGATCGGCCGTAAGTTCGACGAAGAAGTCGTACAGAAAGACATCAAGATGGTCCCTTACAAAATCGCCAAGGCTGACAATGGCGACGCTTGGGTTGAAGTGAACGGCCAGAAAATGTCGCCGCCACAGATCTCGGCTGAAATCCTGAAAAAAATGAAGAAGACCGCCGAAGACTACCTCGGCGAGACTGTGACTGAAGCGGTCATCACCGTTCCGGCCTACTTCAACGACAGTCAGCGTCAGGCGACCAAAGACGCCGGCCGTATTGCTGGCCTGGACGTAAAACGCATCATCAACGAACCAACCGCAGCCGCTCTGGCCTACGGTATGGACAAGGCCAAGGGCGATCACACCGTGATCGTTTATGACCTGGGTGGCGGTACTTTCGACGTCTCCGTAATCGAGATCGCCGAAGTTGATGGCGAGCACCAGTTCGAAGTGTTGGCCACCAACGGTGACACCTTCCTGGGCGGTGAAGACTTCGACATTCGTCTGATCGACTACCTCGTTGACGAATTCAAGAAAGAAAGCGGCATGAACCTCAAAGGTGACCCGCTGGCCATGCAGCGCCTGAAAGAAGCCGCTGAGAAAGCCAAGATCGAGCTGTCTTCGAGCCTGCAGACCGACGTTAACCTGCCGTACATCACTGCAGATGCGACCGGTCCTAAGCACTTGAACGTGAAAATCTCCCGCGCCAAGCTGGAAGCGCTGGTTGAAGACCTGGTTCAACGCACCATTGAGCCTTGCCGCATTGCCCTGAAAGACTCGGGTATCGACGTTGGCGCGATCAACGACGTGATCCTGGTCGGCGGTCAGACCCGTATGCCACTGGTTCAGAAACTGGTGACCGAGTTCTTCGGTAAAGAAGCCCGTAAAGACGTTAACCCGGACGAAGCCGTTGCCATGGGTGCTGCTATCCAGGGTGCAGTATTGGCCGGTGACGTGAAAGACGTCCTGCTGCTCGACGTCAGCCCGCTGACTCTGGGTATCGAAACCATGGGTGGCGTGATGACTGCGCTGATCGAGAAAAACACCACGATTCCTACCAAGAAATCGCAAGTGTTCTCGACTGCCGATGACAACCAGGGCGCAGTGACCATTCACGTGCTGCAAGGTGAGCGCAAGCAAGCTGCGCAGAACAAGTCCCTGGGCAAGTTCGACCTGGCCGAGATTCCACCAGCACCACGTGGCGTGCCACAAATTGAAGTGACCTTCGACATCGACGCCAACGGCATCCTGCACGTAGGCGCCAAAGACAAGGCTACCGGCAAGACTCAGTCGATCGTGATCAAGGCCAACTCCGGTCTGTCCGAGGAAGAAATTCAGCAGATGATTCGCGATGCTGAAACCAACGCTGACGAAGACCGCAAGTTCGAAGAGCTGGCCACTGCCCGTAACCAGGGCGACGCGCTGGTTCACTCGACGCGCAAAATGGTCGCTGACGCTGGCGATAAAGTGACTGCTGAAGAGAAGACCGCAATCGAAGCCGCCGTGGTTGCCCTGGAAGCCGCTGTTAAAGGCGACGACAAGGCTGCTATCGAGGCCAAGGTTGAAGAGCTGTCGAAAGTCTCCGCTCCAGTGGCGCAGAAGATGTACGCCGAACAGGCTCAGCCAGCTGACGGTGCGGCACCGCACGCTGAAAAAGCTGAGAAGGCTGACGACGTTGTCGACGCTGAGTTCGAAGAAGTCAAAGAACACAAGTAAGTTGTTGGTCGGCCGGTTGACTGCCTTTGTGCGGTGACTGGTAGGATGTCGCCGCGCGGGAGCTTGCTCCCGCGTTGGCGTGTCTGGAGTAGACGAATTTTTACAGCATGCGACAGCGTTCGGATGCTGGCGGTGCGGACGGGGATGCTCCTGCTTTCCGATCCACAGGTATCGCATCGAATCAAAGACCAGGATCGTTGAATTGACGTGAGTTGGGTCCGGGCCTGTATTGGGGCTCAACGAGTTTGGCGAAGCTCAGGAGGGGTTTGCCGAACGTCCTTAAGAGTGCAAAGACTTATGGCAAAGCGTGACTATTACGAAGTGTTGGGTGTTGAGCGTGGCACGAGCGAAACGGACCTGAAAAAGGCCTACCGTCGCTTGGCAATGAAGCACCACCCGGACCGTAATCCTGACGACAAAGCGTCGGAAGAAAAATTCAAGGAGGCCAACGAGGCCTACGAAGTACTGTCCGATTCCAGCAAGCGCGCGGCGTACGACCAGTACGGTCATGCCGGTGTCGACCCAAGCATGGGTGGCGGCGGTGCTGGTTTTGGTGGTCAGAACTTCTCCGATATCTTCGGTGATGTGTTCAGTGACTTCTTCGGTGGTGGTCGCGGCGGTTCCCGTGGCGGTGCTCAGCGCGGTAGCGATCTGCGCTACACCCTGGAGCTGAACCTGGAAGAAGCGGTGCGTGGCACAACCGTGAATATCCGTGTTCCAACACTGGTCAACTGCAAGCCGTGCGACGGGTCGGGTGCCAAGAAAGGTTCTGCGCCGGTCACGTGCCCAACCTGCGGCGGTATCGGTCAGGTGCGCATGCAGCAAGGCTTCTTCTCGGTGCAGCAAACCTGTCCGCGTTGCCATGGTCAGGGCAAGATCATTTCCGATCCATGCAACTCCTGCAATGGCGAAGGCCGTGTCGAAGAGTACAAGACCCTGTCGGTGAAAGTGCCGGCTGGCGTTGATACCGGCGACCGTATTCGTCTGTCTGGCGAAGGCGAGGCGGGGACTCAAGGTGGGCCGACTGGCGACCTGTACGTGGTGATCAACGTGCGCGAGCACGCGATCTTCCAGCGTGACGGCAAGCATCTGTTTTGCGAAGTGCCGATCAGCTTCGTCGATGCAGCGCTGGGCGGCGAGCTGGAGATTCCGACCCTTGATGGTCGGGTCAGGCTGAAGATTCCTGAAGGCACGCAGACCGGCAAGCAGTTCCGGGTGCGTGGCAAGGGCGTGGCACCGGTTCGTGGCGGTGGCGCGGGCGACCTGATGTGCAGTGTGGTGGTCGAGACTCCAGTCAATCTGGGGCGTCGTCAGCGCGAACTGCTGGAAGAGTTCCGCAGTTCCCTGGCGGACGACAACAGCCATTCGCCGAAAACCACCGGTTGGTTCGAAGGCGTGAAGCGCTTCTTCGGCGATCTGTAAGGAGTCGGGCATGCGACGTATAGCTGTGATGGGCGCTGCCGGGCGCATGGGCAAGATCCTGATCGAAGCGGTGCAGCAACGCGCACCACTCACTGGTCTGACGGCGGCAATCGTGCGCCCTGGCAGCACGCTGATCGGCGTGGATGCTGGTGAGCTGGCCGCGCTGGGGCGGATCGGTGTGCCGCTGTCCGGTAACCTGGAAATGGTGGCGGCTGAGTTCGATGTGTTGATCGACTTCACGCTCCCGGAGGTCATGCTGAAGAACCTGGCGTTCTGCCGCAAGGTGGGCAAGGCCATGGTCATCGGCACTACGGGGCTGGATGCTGCGCAAAAGCAGTTGCTGGCCGAGGCAGGCAAGGACATTCCAATTGTCTTCGCCGCCAATTTCAGTGTTGGCGTGAACCTGTCGCTGAAGCTGCTCGATATGGCGGCTCGTGTGTTGGGTGATGATGCTGATATCGAAATCATCGAAGCCCATCATCGAAACAAGATCGATGCGCCTTCAGGTACGGCTTTGCGCATGGGCGAGGTGATCGCCAGCGCACTGGATCGTGATCTGCAGAAGGTTGCGGTCTATGGGCGCGAAGGCCACACCGGTGTGCGCGAGCGCGAAACCATCGGTTTCGCCACGGTTCGCGGCGGTGATGTGGTCGGCGATCATACGGTGCTGTTCGCCTGCGAGGGCGAGCGCCTGGAAATCACCCATAAAGCGTCCAGTCGCATGACCTTCGCCAAGGGCGCGGTACGTGCCGCGTTGTGGCTGGATGGTCGTGAGCCGGGTCTTTACGACATGCAAGACGTGCTCGACCTGCGTTAAGATGCAGTCGGAATCGGGCTCAAACACAGCGTTTGAGCCCGATTTATCCCGCCAAGCGACGTCCTGTCGCATTCCCCGGCCTTTTAGGCTCATTGGCGGTAGACCAAAAAAGCCTTTTTCTGTAAGCTACAGCTTTAGTGTGTCCACTAAAAGCGCGCAGAATAATTCAGTGAAGAAGCGGGGTGACGTGTCCATACGTCACTCCGCTTTTTTGCAACCTGCGATCGCCCTTTCAGGCTTTATTTACGGGAGGTCTTCTTGACTAAGCCAGCCATACTCGCCCTTGCTGATGGCAGCATTTTTCGCGGCGAAGCCATTGGAGCCGACGGTCAAACCGTTGGTGAGGTGGTGTTTAACACTGCCATGACCGGCTATCAGGAAATCCTTACCGATCCTTCCTACGCCCAACAGATCGTTACCCTGACTTACCCGCACATCGGCAACACCGGCACCACGCCGGAAGACGCCGAGTCCGACCGCGTCTGGTCTGCAGGTCTGGTTATTCGTGACCTGCCACTGGTTGCGAGCAACTGGCGTAACACGATGTCCCTGTCCGACTACCTGAAAGCCAACAACGTTGTGGCAATCGCCGGTATCGACACCCGCCGCCTGACACGCATCCTGCGTGAAAAAGGCGCGCAGAACGGCTGCATCATGGCTGGCGACAACATCTCCGACGAAGCTGCGATTGCAGCAGCGCGCGGCTTCCCGGGCCTGAAGGGCATGGATCTGGCGAAAGTCGTCAGCACCAAGAAGCAGTACGAATGGCGCTCGACTGTCTGGGATCTGAAAACCGACAGCCACGCGACCCTCGACGCTTCCGATCTGCCGTACCACGTGGTTGCCTACGACTACGGCGTCAAGGTCAACATCCTGCGCATGCTGGTCGAGCGCGGTTGCCGCGTGACCGTGGTGCCAGCTCAAACGCCGGCTGCTGACGTTCTGGCTCTGAAGCCGGACGGTGTGTTCCTGTCCAACGGCCCGGGTGACCCTGAGCCTTGCGACTACGCGATCCAGGCGATCAAGGACATCCTGGAAACCGAGATTCCGGTGTTCGGCATCTGCCTCGGCCACCAACTGTTGGCCCTGGCCTCTGGCGCCAAGACCCTGAAAATGGGCCACGGTCACCACGGTGCCAACCACCCGGTTCAGGATCTGGATTCCGGTGTCGTCATGATCACCAGCCAGAACCACGGTTTTGCGGTAGACGAAGCGACTCTGCCAGGCAACGTTCGGGCGATCCACAAATCGCTGTTCGACGGCACCCTGCAAGGCATCGAGCGTACCGACAAGAGCGCGTTCAGCTTCCAGGGTCACCCTGAAGCCAGCCCTGGTCCGAACGATGTGGCGCCGCTGTTCGATCGCTTCATCAACGAGATGGCCAAGCGACGTTAATCGCCGGGCTTGAGCATGTAGCGAGAAGTCCCTGAGGGTGGCCCCGGTAACCCGGCGGTCCCTGAAGGGCTTCAGAGATTGATCAAGACGGCTTCTCCTAGGGGATTGCCGTCGGACCTGCGGATTTGAGTGACTACCCATGCCAAAACGTACAGACATTAAAAGCATCCTGATTCTCGGCGCTGGCCCGATCGTGATCGGCCAGGCTTGCGAATTCGACTACTCCGGCGCCCAGGCTTGCAAAGCCCTGCGCGAAGAGGGTTACCGCGTCATCCTGGTGAACTCCAACCCGGCCACCATCATGACCGACCCGGCCATGGCCGACGCCACCTACATCGAACCGATCAAGTGGCAGACCGTTGCCAAGATCATCGAGAAAGAGCGCCCGGACGCGCTGCTGCCGACCATGGGCGGCCAGACCGCTCTGAACTGCGCCCTGGACCTGGAGCGCGAAGGCATTCTGGAGAAGTTCGGCGTAGAGATGATCGGCGCCAACGCTGACACCATCGACAAGGCTGAAGACCGTTCGCGTTTCGACAAGGCGATGAAATCCATCGGCCTGGCTTGCCCGCGTTCCGGCATCGCCCACAGCATGGAAGAGGCCAATGCGGTCCTCGAGAAACTCGGCTTCCCGTGCATCATCCGCCCGTCCTTCACCATGGGCGGCACCGGTGGCGGTATCGCTTACAACCGCGAAGAGTTCGAAGAAATCTGCGCCCGCGGTCTGGACCTGTCGCCGACCAAAGAGCTGCTGATCGACGAATCGCTGATTGGCTGGAAAGAGTACGAAATGGAGGTTGTCCGCGATAAGAAGGACAACTGCATCATCGTCTGCTCGATCGAAAACTTCGACCCGATGGGCGTGCACACTGGTGACTCGATCACCGTGGCTCCGGCACAGACCCTGACCGACAAGGAATATCAGATTCTGCGTAACGCCTCCCTGGCGGTACTGCGCGAGATCGGCGTGGAAACCGGTGGCTCCAACGTCCAGTTCGGCATCTGCCCGAACACTGGCCGCATGGTGGTCATCGAGATGAACCCGCGGGTATCCCGTTCCTCGGCGCTGGCTTCGAAAGCAACCGGTTTCCCGATTGCCAAGGTCGCGGCCAAGCTGGCTGTGGGTTACACCCTGGATGAGCTGTCGAACGACATCACTGGCGGTAAAACTCCAGCGTCTTTCGAGCCGTCCATCGACTACGTCGTGACCAAGCTGCCACGCTTCGCTTTCGAGAAGTTCCCGAAAGCCGACGCCCGCCTGACCACTCAAATGAAGTCGGTTGGCGAAGTCATGGCTATCGGCCGGACCTTCCAGGAATCCCTGCAGAAAGCCCTGCGCGGTCTGGAAGTCGGTGTGTGCGGTCTGGACGAGAAGCTCGACCTGAGCAATCCGGAAAGCATGAGCGTGCTCAAGCGCGAACTGACCGTGCCGGGCGCCGAGCGTATCTGGTACGTGGCTGACGCAATGCGCGCCGGCATGAGCGTTGAAGATATCTTCGGCATGACCATGATCGATCCTTGGTTCCTGGTGCAGATGGAAGATCTGATCAAGGACGAAGAGAAGGTCAAGACCCTGGGTCTGACCAGCATCGACCGCGACATGATGTTCCGCCTCAAGCGCAAGGGTTTTTCCGATCAGCGTCTGGCCAAGTTGCTGGGTGTGACCGAGAAGAGCCTGCGTGCCCATCGCCACAAGCTTGAAGTGTTCCCGGTCTACAAGCGCGTCGACACTTGCGCCGCCGAGTTCGCCACCGACACTGCTTACCTCTACTCGACGTACGAAGAAGAGTGCGAAGCCGCGCCATCGGGTCGCGACAAGATCATGATCCTGGGCGGCGGTCCTAACCGTATCGGTCAAGGCATCGAGTTCGACTACTGCTGCGTACACGCGGCACTGGCCCTGCGCGATGACGGGTACGAGACCATCATGGTCAACTGCAACCCGGAAACCGTATCCACCGACTACGACACCTCCGATCGCCTGTACTTCGAGCCGGTGACCCTGGAAGACGTGCTGGAAATTGTCCGCGTCGAGAAGCCAAAAGGCGTGATCGTCCAGTACGGCGGCCAGACTCCGCTAAAACTGGCTCGGGCTCTGGAAGCTGCTGGCGTGCCGATCATCGGCACCAGCCCTGACGCAATCGACCGCGCCGAAGACCGTGAGCGCTTCCAGCAGATGGTCCAGCGCCTGAACCTGCGTCAGCCGCCAAACGCCACCGTGCGCAGCGAAGACGAAGCCATTCGTGCTGCCGCGAAGATCGGCTACCCGCTGGTGGTGCGTCCGTCCTACGTACTGGGCGGTCGTGCGATGGAAATCGTCTACGAAGAAGAAGAACTCAAGCGCTACCTGCGTGAAGCGGTTCAAGTGTCCAACGACAGCCCTGTGCTGCTGGACCACTTCCTCAACTGCGCCATCGAAATGGACGTGGATGCGGTTTGCGACGGCACCGACGTGGTGATCGGCGCGATCATGCAGCACATCGAACAGGCAGGTGTTCACTCCGGTGACTCCGCGTGCTCGCTGCCGCCGTACTCGCTGCCTTTGCATATCCAGGACGAGATGCGTGAGCAGGTCAAGAAAATGGCCCTGGAGCTGGGCGTGGTCGGCCTGATGAACGTTCAGTTGGCGCTGCAAGGCGAAGACATCTACGTCATCGAAGTCAACCCGCGCGCTTCCCGTACCGTACCTTTCGTGTCCAAGTGCATCGGTGTTTCCCTGGCAATGATCGCGGCTCGCGTGATGGCCGGTAAAACCCTGAAGGAAATCGGTTTCACCAAAGAAATCATTCCTAACTTCTACAGCGTGAAAGAGGCGGTGTTCCCATTCGCCAAGTTCCCTGGCGTTGACCCGATCCTTGGCCCGGAAATGAAGTCCACCGGTGAAGTGATGGGTGTGGGCGATACCTTCGGCGAAGCCTTTTCCAAAGCCCAGATGGGTGCCAGCGAAGTGCTGCCGACCGGCGGTACTGCCTTCATCAGCGTGCGTGATGATGATAAGCCACTGGTTGCAGGCGTAGCCCGTGATCTGATCAACTTGGGCTTCGAAGTGGTCGCCACTGCCGGTACTGCCAAGCTGATCGAAGCTGCAGGCCTGAAAGTGCGCCGTGTGAACAAGGTGACCGAAGGTCGTCCGCACGTGGTCGACATGATCAAGAATGACGAAGTCACGTTGATCATCAACACCACCGAAGGTCGTCAGTCGATCGCTGATTCGTACTCCATTCGTCGTAATGCCTTGCAGCACAAGATCTACTGCACTACCACCATTGCTGCTGGCGAAGCTATCTGTGAAGCGCTGAAGTTCGGTCCCGAGAAGACTGTGCGCCGCTTGCAGGATCTACACGCAGGATTGAAGGCATGATCAAATACCCAATGACCGTTAAGGGGGCGAAAGCCCTCGAAGAAGAACACGCTCACCTGACCAAGGTCGTCCGTCCGAAGCTCAGCCAGGACATCGGTACGGCTCGCGAGTTGGGTGACTTGAAGGAAAACGCCGAATACCACGCTGCTCGCGAGCAGCAGGGTATGGTCGAAGCGCGGATCCGTGATATCGAAGGCCGCATGCAGAATGCGGTGATCATCGATGTCACGAGCATTCCTCACACCGGCAAAGTGATTTTCGGTACCACCGTTGAAATCGCCAACGTCGAAACGGATGAAAGTGTCACTTACCACATCGTGGGCGAGGATGAGGCTGACTTCAAACTCGGCAAGATCTCCGTCAGTTCGCCACTTGCTCGCGCCTTGATTGCCAAGGAAGAGGGTGATGTGGTGGCGGTCAAAACGCCTGGCGGCGTTATCGAGTACGAGATTGTCGAAGTCCGCCATATCTGAAGGCAAGCGCCTGCTTCGTGCGGGCGCCATGCTTTGGCAACTGACTCAGATGTTATGGGTTGGTGGCTTGTGGTTGTTGCACATCGGTCTGCTGCCGGTGCTGAGCCGTATTGGCCTGGCACCGCTGCTGATCGAAGAAATTTCAAGCATGCTGAGTGCGCTGCTGGTCGGGTTTTCAGCGGCGTGCGTGGTTTTTCAGGTTTTGGTGCTGGTTCAGGCCAAGGGCCTTGTCAGTCTATGGCGCGATATTCGCGGGCAACTGCTGTTGATGGCGCTATACGCGAGTGCAATGTACTTCGTCGTGCGAATCGACTGGCCGCAGGCGCAGCACTGGTTGTTGTTCAGCTATCTTGTGCTGGGTTTTTCCGGGTTGCTGCTGGTTTTACAGCCGGTGCCGGGATGGGGTGGCAGGGTGCGCGAAGCACACCCTTGACCCGTATCATCACTTGAAGCGATGAACGTTCGACAACTGCTTGTTGACGCTGAAGTTCTTGCGGTAAATCAGCGCCATCTTGCCGATGACTTGCACCAGATCCGCTTTGCCGGCCTTGCACAGTTCTGCAATGGCTGCCAGGCGCGATTCGCGATCGAGGATGCTGAGCTTGATCTTGATCAGCTCGTGATCGCCCAATGCGCGTTCCAGTTCGGCTAAAACACCTTCAGTCAAACCGTTGTCAGCCACAGTCAAAACTGGTTTCAGATGGTGGCCAATGGACTTGTACTGTTTCTTCTGCTCTTGAGTGAGCGGCATAATCTGACCCCTGCGTCTGATCTTGTAAAAAGCGGCGGCCAGTTTACCCGAGCGAGTCCGGGACCGCCCAGTTAATCGCGACTCGTTTATTTTTTTGAGGTGGCCCGTGGCCCGTTCCAAGACTAGCCTTAACTGGCTGAAAGAGCATTTCAACGACCCGTACGTCAAAATGGCGCAAAAAGACGGGTATCGTTCGCGTGCCAGCTACAAATTGCTGGAGATCCAGGAAAAGGATCGCCTGATCCGTCCGGGCATGACCGTAATCGATCTCGGTGCAGCGCCGGGTGGCTGGTCGCAAGTGACCAGTCGTCTGATTGGTGGTCAGGGTCGTTTGATCGCCTCCGACATCCTGGAAATGGACAGCATCCCCGATGTGACCTTCATTCAGGGCGACTTTACCGAAGATGCGGTGCTGGCTCAGATCCTCGAGGCGGTCGGAAATACGCAGGTAGACCTTGTGATTTCCGATATGGCCCCCAATATGAGTGGATTGGCAGCTGTAGATATGCCTCGGGCGATGTTCCTCTGCGAGTTGGCACTGGATCTCGCCGGTCGGGTTTTACGGCCAGGTGGTGATTTTTTGATCAAGGTCTTCCAGGGTGAAGGCTTCGATGAATACCACAAGGAAATCCGCAAGCTGTTTGACAAAGTACAAATGCGCAAGCCTTTGTCTTCGCGTGACAGGTCTCGCGAGCAGTACTTGCTGGGACGCGGTTTCCGCGGTGTTGAAGGTTCCGAGAGCGTTGAGCGTTTCTAAGGGGGCGATAGGTTTTTTTGTATCGCTTTACAGAGCCGGTATAACGAATATTGTGTAGTCATTGTTTCACAAAGGGTTACAGACGGCGCCTGCCAGAGCCGTAGGTAATGTAGTAAGTTAGGCCGGTGAATATCATGCGAAGCGCGCGCCAGTAGCGGAGCTTGCTTCAGAGGGTAGTTAATTGAACGATATGGCAAAGAATCTGATCCTGTGGTTGATCATCGCGGCTGTCCTCGTGACGGTGATGAACAACTTCTCCAGCCCTAACGAGCCACAGACCCTCAACTATTCCGACTTCATCCAGCAGGTCAAGGATGGCAAGGTCGAGCGCGTAGCCGTGGACGGCTATGTCATTACTGGCAAGCGCAATGATGGCGACAGCTTCAAGACCATTCGTCCGGCCATTCAGGACAACGGTCTGATCGGCGACCTGGTGGATAACCACGTAGTCGTTGAAGGCAAGCAGCCTGAACAGCAAAGCATCTGGACTCAGCTCCTGGTTGCCAGCTTCCCGATCCTGGTGATCATCGCCGTCTTCATGTTCTTCATGCGGCAGATGCAGGGCGGTGCCGGCGGCAAGGGTGGACCGATGAGCTTCGGCAAGAGCAAGGCGCGCCTGCTCTCCGAAGATCAGGTGAAAACTACCCTGGCAGACGTTGCCGGTTGCGACGAAGCCAAGGAAGAAGTGGGTGAGCTGGTCGAGTTCCTGCGTGATCCGGGCAAGTTCCAGCGCCTGGGTGGGCGTATTCCTCGCGGTGTGCTGATGGTGGGTCCACCGGGTACCGGTAAAACCCTGTTGGCCAAAGCCATTGCCGGTGAAGCCAAGGTGCCGTTTTTCACCATCTCCGGTTCCGACTTCGTCGAAATGTTCGTTGGTGTGGGTGCCAGCCGTGTTCGCGATATGTTCGAGCAGGCGAAAAAACACGCTCCGTGCATTATCTTCATCGATGAAATCGACGCTGTCGGTCGCCATCGTGGTGCGGGCATGGGCGGTGGTCACGACGAGCGTGAACAGACTCTCAACCAGTTGCTGGTAGAGATGGACGGTTTCGAAATGAATGACGGCATCATCGTCATCGCCGCAACCAACCGTCCTGACGTACTTGACCCTGCGCTGCTGCGTCCGGGCCGTTTCGACCGTCAGGTTGTCGTAGGGCTGCCGGATATTCGTGGTCGTGAGCAAATCCTGAAAGTCCACATGCGCAAAGTGCCGATGGGTGATGATGTTGCTCCGGCGGTTATCGCACGTGGTACGCCTGGTTTTTCCGGTGCCGACCTGGCCAACCTGGTGAACGAGGCTTCGCTATTTGCTGCCCGCACCGGCAAGCGCGTTGTCGAGATGAAAGAGTTCGAGCTGGCGAAAGACAAGATCATGATGGGCGCTGAGCGCAAGTCCATGGTCATGTCCGAAAAAGAAAAGCAGAACACTGCCTATCACGAAGCGGGACACGCGATCGTTGGTCGTGTGGTTCCCGAGCATGATCCGGTCTACAAGGTCTCGATCATCCCGCGCGGCCGAGCGTTGGGTGTGACGATGTTCCTGCCGGAAGAGGATCGCTACAGTCTGTCCAAGCGTGCGTTGATCAGCCAGATCTGCTCGCTGTACGGTGGCCGTATTGCTGAGGAGATGACCTTGGGCTTCGATGGCGTGACCACGGGTGCATCGAATGACATCATGCGTGCCAGCCAGATTGCACGAAACATGGTCACCAAGTGGGGTCTGTCGGAAAAACTCGGTCCTTTGATGTATGCCGAAGAAGAGGGTGAAGTGTTCCTCGGTCGCGGCGGCGGTGGTCAGCACGCCAGCTTCTCGGGCGAGACTGCCAAGCTGATCGACTCGGAAGTGCGCAGCATCATTGACCAGTGCTACGGCACGGCCAAGCAGATTTTAACGGATAACCGCGACAAGCTCGATGCCATGGCCGATGCGCTGATGAAGTACGAAACCATTGATGCCGAACAGATCGATGACATCATGGCTGGCCGCACGCCGCGTGAGCCTCGTGACTGGTCGGGTGGTACCGGTACTCCTCCTGTCGTACAGGAAGAGCGTCCGGAAACTCCCATCGGTGGCCCGGCCGCTGACGTCTAAGGTTTGAAATGACTCTTGTACAGTCCTCAACCCGGTTGCCTTGCGGTAACCGGGTTCTTGATTTGGCTCATGCGCATGTCATGGGCATCCTCAATGTCACTCCCGATTCTTTCTCCGACGGTGGTCGCTTCAGTCAGCTCGATGCTGCTCTGCGACACGCTGAGGCGATGGCGGCTGCTGGTGCGACCCTCATTGATGTAGGTGGCGAGTCGACCCGGCCTGGCGCACGGGCGGTCTCGCCGCTTGAGGAGCTGGAGCGCGTGGCGCCGATCGTCGAGCGTATTCATCGCGAACTGGACGTTATTATCTCGGTCGATACCTCGACACCTGCGGTCATGCGTGAAACTGCACGCCTGGGAGCAGGTCTGATCAACGACGTGCGTTCGCTGCGTCGAGACGGAGCGCTGGATGCAGCAGCAGCCACCGGATTGCCGGTGTGCCTGATGCATATGCTCGGTGAGCCGGGAGATATGCAGGACAACCCGCATTATGATGACGTGACGAGAGAGGTTGGTGAGTTTCTTGCCGAGCGTATGGCGTCGTGTGCTGCGGTCGGTATTCCGGCCGAACGGATCATTCTTGATCCGGGTTTCGGGTTCGCGAAAAACTTGCAGCACAATTTGAGTCTGTTCAAGCATATGGAAGCCCTGCATGCCTTGGGACGGCCCCTGTTGGTCGGGGTTTCGCGAAAGAGCATGATCGGGCAGGCATTGAATCGCCCGGTGGGAGAGCGGCTGCATGGCGGCCTGGCTCTCGCGGCGTTGGCTGTCGTCAAGGGGGCGCGCATCTTGCGGGTGCATGACGTGGCCGAAACAGTCGATGTGGTGCGGATGATCGCAGCAGTTGAGTCAGCCGAATAAGAATGATGGAGCACTTATGACTAAGAAGTATTTTGGCACCGACGGCATTCGTGGTCGGGTCGGCGAATATCCGATTACCCCTGAGTTCATGCTCAAGCTTGGTTGGGCTGCCGGCATGGCCTTTCGCAGTAAGGGTGCTTGCAAGGTTCTTGTCGGCAAGGACACTCGAATCTCTGGTTATATGTTCGAATCGGCGCTTGAGGCCGGGCTTACCTCTGCCGGGGCTGATGTCATGCTGCTGGGGCCGATGCCTACTCCGGCTATCGCCTATTTGACGCGCACCTTCAATGCTGAGGCCGGTATTGTAATCAGCGCTTCGCACAATCCTCATGATGATAACGGCATCAAGTTCTTCTCTGGGCAAGGCACGAAACTGCCGGATGATGTTGAGCTGATGATCGAAGAATTGCTCGATATGCCGATGACCGTGGTTGAGTCGAGCAAGATCGGCAAGGTTTCGCGAATCAACGATGCCTCAGGTCGTTATATCGAATTCTGCAAAAGCAGTGTGCCAACCGGCACCAATTTCGCTGGTTTGAAAATCGTGATCGATTGCGCACACGGTGCTACCTATAAGGTGGCTCCGAGTGTTTTTCGTGAGTTGGGTGCGCAGGTGACGGTGCTTTCTGCGCAGCCTGACGGTCTGAACATCAATCACAATTGCGGCTCCACCCATATGGGGCAATTGCAGGCAGTTGTATTGGCTGAGCACGCAGATCTGGGCATTGCCTTCGATGGTGATGGCGACCGGGTATTGATGGTCGATCACACTGGAGCGATCGTCGATGGCGACGAATTGTTGTTCATCATCGCGCGTGACTTGCATGAGCGTGGCAAGTTGCAGGGTGGTGTTGTTGGAACCTTGATGAGTAATCTGGGGTTGGAACTGGCCCTGGCGGATCTGGGGATTCCTTTTGTGCGGGCCAACGTCGGTGACCGTTATGTAATCGCCGAACTGCTTGAGCGTAACTGGCTGGTGGGTGGTGAAAACTCCGGTCACGTTGTGTGCTTCAGTCATACCACCACGGGTGACGCGATTATCGCTGCGTTGCAGGTGTTGATGTCTCTGAAGCGCCGTTCCGAAGGTCTTGCGCAATCGCGTCAGGCACTGCGCAAGTGTCCTCAGGTATTGATCAATGTGCGTTTCGGCGGCGGCGAAAATCCGGTCGAGCATGCGACTGTCAAAGAAGTCAGCGAGCGCGTCACCAAGGCTATGGCTGGGCGTGGTCGCGTGTTGTTGCGCAAGTCTGGCACAGAGCCGCTGGTACGGGTCATGGTCGAAGGTGAGGACGAAACACTGGTTCGCGGTTACGCCGAGGAGCTGGCAAAACTGGTTGCTGAAGTTTCTGCCTGATTTCGGCTTGCCAGTAATGATGTGGTTGGGTAACATCTGCGCCCACTTTGACCGACGAGGTACAGCATGCGTCGCCCTATGGTAGCTGGTAACTGGAAGATGCACGGTACCCGCGCCAGCGTCGCTGAGCTGATAAACGGCCTTCGTCATCTGGCCTTGCCGAGCGGTGTTGAGGTCGCGGTATTCCCGCCTTGCTTGTATATCAATCAAGTGATTGATGGCTTGGAAGGTACGTCGATTTCGGTCGGCGCGCAGAATTCTGCGGTGGAAGCCATGCAAGGTGCATTGACCGGTGAGATTGCGCCGAGTCAGTTGGTGGATTCAGGTTGTTCCCTGGTGCTCATTGGGCACTCAGAGCGTCGCCAGATCATCGGCGAGCGTGATGAGACGCTGATTCGCAAGTTTGCAGCGGCGCAGGCATGTGGCTTGATTCCGGTGTTGTGCATAGGGGAAACCCTTGAGCAGCGTGAGGCCGGAAAAACGCTTGAGGTTGTCGGGCATCAGCTGGGCAGCATCATCGACGAGCTGGGTGTTGGTGTATTTGCAAAAGCAGTAATCGCTTACGAGCCGGTCTGGGCCATTGGCACCGGGCTGACTGCTTCGCCGCAACAGGCGCAGGATGTGCATGCAGTCATTCGTGCGCAGTTGGCGGCAGAGAATTCTGAGGTCGCACAAGGTGTGCGGCTTCTATACGGCGGCAGCGTGAAGGCGGCCAATGCGGTCGAACTGTTCGGCATGCCGGATATCGATGGGGGGCTCATTGGTGGAGCTTCCCTGAATGCAGATGAGTTCGGTGCGATTTGTCGCGCCGCGGGAAACTGAAAAAATGCTGGAAACAGTCGTAGTCGTTTTTCATCTGCTGGGTGCACTGGGCGTAGTTGCTCTCGTATTGCTGCAGCAGGGTAAAGGTGCGGACGCTGGCGCGTCTTTCGGAGCAGGTGCTTCAAATACTGTGTTCGGAAGCCAAGGTTCCTCTACCTTTCTTAGTAAGTTTACTGCTATACTTGCCGCAGGTTTCTTCATAACCAGCTTAGGGTTAGGTTACTTTGCTAAAGAGAAAGCTCACCAGCTGACTCAAGTAGGTTTGCCAAACCCAGCAGTGTTGGAAGTTCCAAAGCAAAAACCGGCTTCTGATGATGTCCCGGTGCTTCAAGAGCAAAAGTCGGCAACCAATGCGACTGACGTGCCTCCAGCTCAAGAGCAAAAGTAAGAAGGGTTTCAAACGTAGTATTGCCGAGGTGGTGGAATTGGTAGACACGCAACCTTGAGGTGGTTGTGCCCATAGGGTGTAGGGGTTCGAGTCCCCTTCTCGGTACCAATTATCAGGAGAGCCCGCTGTTGCGGGCTTTCTTGTAGGTGGAAGGTTACATTGACCCTGTTAGGGATCGGTCGTATACTTCCGCCCCAGCTTTGTCGCGGGGTGGAGCAGTCTGGTAGCTCGTCGGGCTCATAACCCGAAGGTCGTCGGTTCAAATCCGGCCCCCGCAACCAGTTTCAGGAGCCCCTTTTCAGGGGCTTTTTGTTAGCTGGACACTTTATAACGCCGCTGTTCAACGGCGTTTCAGGGATGGGCGTTTCGCCCATTTTTTTATTTTGCATAGCATGCATTTACATGCACGAGGGGGTTCAGGTGTCGAGCAAGCTAGAACAGTTGCAGGCCTTGTTGGCCCCGGTGGTCGTGGCCCTTGGCTATGAATGCTGGGGTATTGAGTTTTCGGCTCAAGGTCGCCACTCACTGTTGCGCGTTTATATCGATAAAGAAGGCGGTGTGCTGGTGGACGATTGTGCCATCGTCAGCCGTCAGATCAGCGGTGTGCTGGATGTTGAAGATCCGATCTCCGTTGAATACACCCTTGAAGTTTCCTCGCCTGGCATGGAACGCCCGCTGTTCACGCTTGAACAGTTTGCAAAGTTTGCCGGTGACCAAGTGAAGATCAAGCTGCGCTCGCCTTTCGAAGGTCGACGCAACTTTCAGGGCCTTCTGCGCGGTGTAGAAGAGCAGGACGTCGTGGTGCAGGTTGAAGACCATGAGTTCCTGTTGCCGATCGATATGATCGACAAGGCCAACATTATTCCCAGTTTTGACTGAGACGCGGATCCCGCGGATCCAATGGCTTGCGAAAGGCGAGGCGTACGATGAGCAAAGAAGTACTGCTGGTTGTTGAGTCGGTATCCAATGAAAAGGGCGTACCGGCAAACGTAATTTTTGAAGCGCTGGAGCTGGCTCTGGCCACCGCTACCAAAAAGCGTTTTGAAGACGAAGTTGATCTGCGTGTGGAAATCAATCGCCACACCGGTGCTTATGAAACTTTCCGTCGCTGGACGGTAGTCGAAGAAGCAGACCTGGATGATCCGGCTGTTGAAACCTGGCCGAGCAAGGTTCAGGAAACGCATCCTGGCGCGAAGGTCGGTGATGTAGTCGAAGAAAAAATCGAGTCCATCGAATTCGGCCGCATTGCTGCGCAGACTGCCAAGCAAGTTATCGTGCAGAAAGTTCGCGAAGCCGAGCGCGCTCAAGTCGTTGATGCCTACCGCGAGCGTCTGGGAGAAATCATCTCCGGCACCGTGAAGAAAGTAACCCGCGACAACGTGATCGTTGATCTGGGTAACAACGCTGAAGCGCTGCTGGCTCGTGAAGACATCATTTCTCGCGAAACTTTCCGGGTGGGTGTGCGCTTGCGTGCACTACTCAAGGAAATCCGCACCGAGAACCGCGGCCCGCAGCTGATTCTGTCGCGTACCGCGCCAGAAATGCTGATCGAGTTGTTCCGCATCGAAGTGCCGGAAATCGCTGAAGGCCTGATCGAAGTAATGGCTGCGTCCCGTGACCCGGGTTCGCGCGCCAAGATCGCGGTTCGCTCCAAAGACAAACGTATCGATCCGCAAGGTGCTTGCATTGGTATGCGCGGTTCGCGCGTCCAGGCGGTATCGGGCGAATTGGGCGGTGAGCGTGTGGATATCGTCCTGTGGGACGACAACCCGGCGCAGTTCGTGATCAACGCCATGTCCCCGGCTGAGGTTGCGGCAATTATCGTTGACGAAGATGCCCATGCAATGGACATCGCCGTTGGCGCAGACAATCTGGCTCAGGCCATCGGTCGCGGTGGTCAGAACGTGCGTCTGGCTAGCCAGTTGACTGGCTGGACCCTGAACGTGATGACCGAATCGGACATCCAGGCTAAACAGCAAGCAGAAACCGGCGACATCCTGCGCAACTTCATCGACGAGCTGGAAGTCGACGAAGATCTGGCACAGGTGCTGGTTGATGAGGGCTTTACCAGCCTGGAAGAGATTGCCTACGTACCGTTGGAAGAAATGCTCAACATCGATGGCTTTGACGAAGACACCGTCAACGAGCTTCGCGCTCGGGCCAAGGATCGTTTGTTGACTAAAGCCATCGCTACTGAGGAAAAGCTGGCAGACGCCCATCCGGCCGAAGACCTGCTCTCGCTTGAGGGTATGGACAAGGATTTGGCGATGGAACTGGCGGTGCGCGGCGTAATTACCCGCGAAGACCTGGCCGAGCAGTCTATTGACGACCTGCTCGACATCGACGGCATTGACGATGATCGTGCCGGCAAGTTGATCATGGCCGCCCGAGCCCATTGGTTCGAGTAATAGGCGCGGCCTGAGGAGAGAAGTGCATGACGCAAGTCACGGTGAAACAACTGGCCGATGAGGTCAAAACACCGGTAGAGCGCCTGCTGCAGCAGATGCGTGAGGCAGGTCTGCCGCACACCGCCGCCGAGGAACATGTGACCGACAGTGAGAAGCAGTCTTTGCTGACTCACTTGAAAAGCAGCCACAAGGCGAAAGTGGAAGAACCGCGCAAAATCACGTTGCAGCGTAAAACCACCAGCACCCTGCGTGTTGCTGGCAGCAAAAGCATCAGCGTTGAAGTACGCAAGAAGAAAGTCTTCGTACAGCGCAGCCCGGAAGAAATCGAAGCCGAGCGCAAACGCGAACTGGAAGAGCGTCGCGCAGTAGAAAATGCTGCACGTCAGAAGGCTGAAGAAGAAGCCAAGCGTCGCGCCGAAGAAGAAGCGCGTCGCCAGCCTGCTGCTGTGCAATCTGCTTCTACTGAAGCTGTTGCAGCACCTGTCGCAGTTGCCGAGCCAGTGCGTGAAGCACCGGTTGTAGCAGCAGCGCCAGCGGCTGACACTCGCAAACGCGACGAACAGCGTCGTCCGGACAAACCACGTGCCGACGATAACAATCGTCGTGGCGCGGGTGATGGTGAGCGCAAAAACGCTCCACATCGCGCTTCGGTCAAGGAAAAGGCGCCTGCTCCACGCGTTGCTCCACGGACTACCGACGAAGAAAGCGATGGCTTCCGTCGTGGTGGTCGCGGCAAGGCCAAGCTGAAGAAACGCAACGCCCACGGTTTCCAGAGCCCAACCGGCCCTGTCGTGCGCGAAGTGAAGATCGGCGAAACCATCACTGTTGGCGATCTCGCTCAGCAGATGTCGGTCAAGGCTGCTGAAATCATCAAGTTCATGTTCAAACTGGGTACTCCAGCGACCATCAACCAGGTACTTGACCAGGAAACTGCTCAATTGGTTGCTGAAGAGCTGGGCCACAAAGTGACCCTGGTCAGCGACACCGCCCTGGAAGATTCCCTGGCCGAGTCCCTGAAGTTTGAAGGTGAGGCTTTCTCCCGTGCGCCAGTCGTGACCGTAATGGGCCACGTTGACCATGGTAAGACCTCGCTGCTCGACTATATCCGTCGTGCCAAGGTAGCGGCTGGCGAAGCCGGCGGTATCACCCAGCACATCGGTGCGTACCACGTTGAAACCGAACGCGGCATGGTCACCTTCCTCGATACCCCGGGTCACGCCGCGTTTACCGCTATGCGTGCTCGTGGTGCCAAGGCGACCGACATCGTGATCCTGGTGGTTGCAGCGGACGACGGCGTGATGCCGCAGACCATTGAAGCCGTACAGCACGCCAAGGCTGCTGGTGTTCCACTGGTTGTTGCAGTGAACAAAATCGACAAGCCGGGCGCCGATCTCGATCGCATCCGTAGCGAACTGTCGGTTCACGGCGTGACCTCGGAAGAGTGGGGCGGCGACACTCCGTTCGTATCGGTTTCGGCGAAAGTCGGTACCGGTGTAGACGAGCTGCTCGAAGCTGTTCTGCTGCAAGCTGAAGTTCTCGAACTGAAAGCGACTCCTTCGGCTCCTGGCCGTGGTGTCGTGGTTGAATCGCGTCTCGACAAAGGTCGTGGCCCGGTTGCAACCGTTCTGGTTCAGGACGGCACCCTGCGCCAAGGCGACATGGTGTTGGTCGGTTCGAACTATGGCCGCGTTCGCGCCATGCTCGACGAGAACGGCAAGCCAATCAAGGAAGCCGGTCCTTCCATCCCTGTCGAGATTCTCGGCCTGGACGGTACCCCGGACGCTGGCGACGAGATGAGCGTGGTTGCCGACGAGAAGAAAGCCCGTGAAGTGGCTCTGTTCCGTCAAGGCAAGTTCCGTGAAGTCAAACTGGCTCGTGCTCACGCAGGCAAGCTGGAAAACATCTTCGAGAACATGGGCCAGGAAGAGAAGAAGACGCTTAACATCGTCCTCAAATCCGACGTCCGTGGTTCGCTGGAAGCGTTGAACGGCGCCTTGAACGGCCTGGGTAACGACGAAGTGCAAGTGCGTGTAGTCGGTGGCGGTGTCGGTGGTATCACCGAGAGCGACGCCAACCTGGCACTGGCCTCCAACGCTGTACTGTTCGGCTTCAACGTGCGTGCCGATGCTGGCGCTCGCAAGATCGTCGAGCAGGAAGGTCTGGATATGCGTTACTACAACGTGATCTACGACATCATCGAAGACGTCAAGAAAGCCCTGACCGGTATGCTTGGCAGCGACGTTCGGGAGAACATCCTGGGTATCGCTGAAGTCCGCGACGTGTTCCGTTCGCCGAAGTTCGGCGCGATCGCCGGTTGCATGGTTATCGAAGGTGTTGTGCACCGTAACCGTCCAATCCGTGTACTGCGTGAAGACATCGTTATCTTCGAAGGCGAGCTGGAGTCCCTGCGCCGCTTCAAGGATGACGCTTCCGAAGTACGTGCCGGCATGGAATGCGGTATCGGCGTGAAGAGCTACAACGACGTCAAAGTCGGTGACAAGATCGAAGTCTTCGAGAAGGTTCAGGTTGCTCGCAGCCTCTAACTCGCGCACTTCAAGAGCCGTGATGGGCAGCCGCATGCAAATGCACGGCGCATCACCCGGACTCTAAACGCAACGCCCGGTCTGGCTTCTGTCAGGCCGGGCGTTTGCCGCTTTCAGACCACACGGGTTTCACCGTGAGGCAGTAACAGGTAACAAGACATGGCAAAAGAATACAGCCGTACCCAACGTATCGGCGATCAGATGCAGCGTGAGCTGGCACAGCTGATCCGTCGTGAAGTCAAAGACCCGCGCGTCGGCCTGGTCACCATTACCGCTGTTGAAGTCAGCCGTGACGTCGGTCACGCCAAGATTTTCATCACCGTGATGGGGCAGGACAGCGCAGACGATATCGCTCAAAGCATCAAGGTGTTGAACTCGGCCGCCGGTTTCCTGCGCATGCAGTTGGCTCGCGAGATGAAGCTGCGCAGCGTTCCTCAGCTGCACTTCCACTACGACGAAAGCGTCGTGCGTGGCGCTCATCTGTCGGCATTGATCGAACGCGCCGTGGCTGAAGACAATCAGCACCCGGTTGCGGCAGAACCCGTAGACACCAAGGAGTAATCGGTGGCTCAGGTCAAACGTATCCGTCGTAACGTCAGCGGTATCATCCTGCTCGACAAGCCGCTGGGGTTCACCTCCAACGCGGCCTTGCAGAAGGTTCGCTGGCTGCTCAATGCCGAGAAGGCCGGGCACACCGGCAGTCTTGATCCGTTGGCCACCGGCGTGTTGCCGCTGTGCTTCGGTGAGGCGACCAAGTTCTCGCAATACCTGCTCGACTCCGACAAGGGCTATGAAACCCTGGCGCAATTGGGCAAGACCACCACCACGGCAGACGCTGAAGGTGAGGTTTTGCAGGAGCGCCCGGTGACCGTTTGTCGCGCCGATATCGAAGCGGTTTTGCCGAAATTTCGTGGGCAAATCAGTCAGATACCGCCGATGTACTCAGCCCTCAAGCGTGACGGTCAGCCGTTGTACAAGTTGGCGCGTGCAGGTGAAGTGGTGGAGCGCGAACCGCGTTCTGTTACTATTGCGCGCTTGGAATTGCTGGCCTTTGAAGGTGATACTGCGCGCTTCGCCGTAGATTGCAGTAAAGGCACCTATATCCGCACCCTCGTGGAGGATATTGGTGAAGCACTCGGTTGTGGCGCTTACGTTGCGCAGTTGCGACGTACCCAGGCCGGTCCGTTCAGCCTGGCCCAGACGGTCACGCTGGAAGAGTTGGAAGCAGTACATGCCGAAGGCGGCAACGAAGCGGTTGATCGCTTCCTGATGCCATCGGACAGCGGCTTGCTGGATTGGCCACTGTTGCAGTTCTCGGAGCACAGCTCGTTCTACTGGCTAAACGGCCAGCCGGTACGCGCCCCGGATGCACCGAAGTTCGGTATGGTACGCGTACAGGATCACAATGGTCGCTTCATCGGTATCGGTGAAGTGAGCGAAGATGGGCGCATCGCGCCACGTCGACTGATTCGGTCAGAATGACCGAACGAGGGTGGCTGTTAACAGGCACGGTCACTACTCATTTTTAGATACAGGGATTTGTCCCTGGCCTGTTGAAGCTGTTTCTTTGAAACAGTTTCCTGATAAAAGGATTGCCTCATGGCTCTCGACGTTCAAGAAAAAGCTCAAATCGTAGCTGACTACCAGCAAGCTGTTGGTGACACTGGTTCGCCAGAAGTGCAAGTTGCACTGCTGACCCACAACATCAACAAACTGCAAGGTCACTTCAAGGCCAACGGTAAAGATCACCACTCCCGTCGTGGTCTGATCCGCATGGTAAACCAGCGTCGCAAGCTGCTGGACTACCTGAAAGGCAAGGACGTGAGCCGTTACAGCGCTCTGATCGCTCGCCTGGGTCTGCGTCGCTAATAAGCGATTGCGCTAGAGGTTGGTTGTCTGTCGTGCGTCAGCGGGTTTCCCGCCGGCGCATGGCAGGCTCCCAGCCTCAAGTTTTATCTGGACAACAGTTTTATCTGGACAATCAAAGTCGGGCCGATTCCCGGCATTGCCCAAGAATTTCGCAAGAAAACCAGTTCCCCCAAGAGCCACAAAGAAGGTAGGACACCGTGAACCCGGTAATCAAAAAATTCCAGTTCGGTCAGTCGACCGTTACCCTCGAGACTGGCCGTATCGCCCGTCAGGCCTCCGGCGCAGTATTGGTCACCGTTGACGACGACGTCAGCGTATTGGTGACCGTAGTCGGTGCCAAGCAAGCCGATCCAGGCAAGGGCTTCTTCCCCCTGTCTGTTCACTACCAGGAAAAAACCTACGCTGCCGGTAAGATCCCTGGCGGTTTCTTCAAGCGCGAAGGCCGTCCTTCCGAGAAAGAAACCCTGACTTCCCGACTGATCGACCGTCCGATCCGTCCGCTGTTCCCGGAAGGTTTCATGAACGAAGTGCAGGTTGTCTGCACCGTCGTTTCCACCAGCAAGAAGACCGATCCGGACATCGCTGCGATGATCGGTACCTCGGCTGCGCTGGCGATCTCCGGCATTCCTTTCGATGGCCCGATCGGCGCTGCCCGCGTTGCGTTCCACGAAAGCACTGGCTACCTGCTGAACCCGACTTACGAACAACTGAAAGCATCGAGCCTGGACATGGTCGTTGCCGGTACTTCGGAAGCGGTATTGATGGTTGAATCGGAAGCCAAAGAGCTGACCGAAGACCAGATGCTGGGCGCGGTACTGTTTGCTCACGACGAGTTCCAGGTTGTGATCAACGCTGTTAAAGAACTGGCTGCCGAAGCTGCCAAGCCAACCTGGACCTGGGCTCCTCAGCCTGAAGCCACCGCACTGCTGGGCGCTATCCGTGCCGAGTTCGGCGACGCGATTTCCCAGGCTTACACCATCACCGTCAAGGCCGACCGTTACGCTCGCCTGGGCGAACTGAAAGACCAGGTTGTAGCCAAGCTGTCCGGTGAAGAAGGCCAGCCTTCGTCCAGCGAAGTCAAAGCAGCTTTCGGTGAAATCGAATACCGTACCGTTCGCGAAAACATCGTTAACGGCAAGCCGCGTATCGACGGCCGCGACACCCGCACCGTACGTCCGCTGAACATCGAAGTTGGCGTTCTGCCGAAGACCCACGGTTCGGCATTGTTCACCCGTGGCGAAACCCAGGCTCTGGTCGTTGCGACACTGGGCACCGCCCGTGACGCACAACTGCTGGACACCCTGGAAGGCGAGAAAAAAGACCCGTTCATGCTGCACTACAACTTCCCTCCGTTCTCGGTGGGCGAGTGTGGTCGCATGGGTGGCGCTGGTCGTCGTGAAATCGGTCACGGCCGTCTGGCCCGTCGTTCGGTTCAGGCCATGCTGCCTGCTGCCGACGTGTTCCCGTACACCATCCGTGTGGTATCGGAAATCACCGAATCCAACGGTTCCAGCTCGATGGCGTCGGTTTGCGGTGCTTCCCTGGCCCTGATGGACGCTGGCGTGCCAATGAAGGCGCCGGTTGCCGGTATCGCCATGGGTCTGGTTAAAGAAGGCGAGAAGTTCGCCGTCCTGACCGACATCCTGGGTGACGAAGACCACCTGGGCGACATGGACTTCAAAGTAGCCGGTACCTCCAAAGGTGTTACCGCGCTGCAGATGGACATCAAGATCAAAGGCATCACCGAAGAAATCATGGAAATCGCTCTGGGCCAAGCCCTGGAAGCGCGCCTGAACATCCTCGGCCAGATGAACCAGATCATTGCCCAGTCGCGTACCGAGCTGTCGGAAAATGCTCCGACCATGATCGCGATGAAAATCGACACCGACAAAATCCGTGATGTTATCGGTAAAGGCGGCGCGACCATTCGTGCGATCTGTGAAGAGACCAAGGCTTCGATCGACATCGAAGACGACGGCTCGATCAAGATCTTCGGCGAAACCAAGGAAGCCGCTGAAGCCGCTCGTCAGCGCGTTCTGGGCATCACCGCTGAAGCTGAAATCGGCAAGATCTACGTCGGTAAAGTTGAGCGCATCGTCGACTTCGGCGCATTCGTCAACATCCTGCCGGGCAAGGACGGTCTGGTTCACATCTCCATGCTGAGCGACGCTCGCGTTGAGAAAGTGACCGACATCCTGAAAGAAGGCCAGGAAGTGGAAGTACTGGTACTGGACGTGGACAACCGCGGCCGTATCAAGCTGTCCATCAAAGACGTAGCAGCAGCCAAGGCTTCGGGCGTTTAATTACCCCGCAGCTTAAGCGCTGAACAAGCAAACGCCCCGACTGGTTCGGGGCGTTTTGCTGTGTGCAGTAAATGCGCCCTTGTAGCAGCTGGCGAAGCCAGCTGCTACAGAGGCTCAGAGCAAATCCGTGAAAAATGAGGCGCTTGTCCAGGTTGCCCGACCCCAAACTCAGTGCTAGCTTTAGCCCACCGCCCGTGTAGCTCAGCCGGTAGAGCAGCGCACTCGTAACGCGAAGGTCGCAGGTTCGATTCCTGTCTCGGGCACCACTTCCCCCTGTTATTTCACCTTTCTACTCAGCTCCTCGACGGTACGTTTGAGCTGATCCATCGCACGATCCTGATCGCTGATGGTCCGTTTCAGGTTCGAGATCTCGCTGCTGTTCGAGCTGGAGCTGGAGCCGCTGTTGCGCTTGAGGTCTTCCACCTGCCGACCGAGCTTATCCAGATCACGTTCCTGCTCTTTGACCTTGCTCTTGAGGTCGTCGATCTCCTTGCTGCTGGAGCTTGAGCTGGAACCGCTGCTGCGCTTGAGTTCTTCGATCTGGCGCGTCTGGTTGTTGATGGTTTCCTGCATCTTTTTCAGTTCGTCGATGCGGAAATCACTTTTGACCAGAACGTCCTTGCCGTATTCATAGTGGATGGCGGAGAGTTTGTCATCGTAAGACGGACCGCTGTTGCTCAGCTCAATGCTGGCCATTGCGGTGCCCGGCAGAGCCAGGACACCCAGCAGGGCGGTCATTGCGCTGGCGGACAGAACAGAGGAAAGCTTCGAAAAACTGCGCATCACTGAGGTTCCTTGTGAAGTACCGATATGGCACATCGCTATGACTTTGGATTTGAAATTATGTTCCCGAGGCTCTCGACGCACCCTGCGTGAAACTTTTTGTGGAATAGATGTAAAGAGCCGTGTAATTCGTGGGCCAAACGTCCTATATTCGGTGCCTGCATGAGCATCGCCCAGCAGTTTTCAGATGATCCCGAATGGTTCTGAAGGCCAGATAAACCGGGCTTCAAACGGTTTCCTGCGTCAGAGAGATCCTTGATGATCCAGATCCATCTTCCATTCCCATGATCAGCGAGAACGCCATGACCGTGAACGAAATGACTCAAGAGCAAAGACACGAAGAGGCCCTCAAGAAGTACATGCTTGATGCGCCAGAATTGATGGAAGAGATCAAGAACCTGAGCGCCGACGATCAGAAAGATCAGATTCAGTGGGCGTTCGAGGACGAGGCAGAAGCACAGGGCTTGCAGCCTTGGGAGCTGACGCTCAAGTACACCTCAACGCCGGAAGAATACGAAGCGACGCGCCTTGCGTTGCACAAGGAAGCAGCCGAAGTGCTGGGCGTCGAGTGGGAAGAATACTGCGAGATGAACAATCTGGTGGTTTGAAAGCAACGCCAGCCTCATGAGGCTGGCGTTTCTTTTTGTCAGAGACTCAAGCGCATCGACAGGTCTACGGCCTTCACATCCTTGGTCATCGCCCCAATCGAGATGTAATCCACGCCCGTCTCGGCGATCGGTCGCAAGGTGCTTTCGTTGACGCCACCGCTGGCCTCGAGTTTCGCCTTGCCGGCATTCAGCCGCACGGCTTCACGCATGTCCTCCAGGCTCAGCTCATCGAGCATGATGATATCGGCCCCCGCCGCCAGGGCCTCCTTGAGCTCCTCCAGGCTTTCCACTTCAATCTCCACCGGTTTGCCCGGCGCGATCTTGTGCGCGGCGGCGATGGCTTGAGGGATGCCGCCGCAGGCAGCGATATGGTTTTCCTTGATCAGAAAAGCGTCGTACAGGCCGATGCGGTGGTTGTGACAGCTGCCGCAGGTCACGGCGTACTTTTGCGCCAATCGCAACCCAGGCAGGGTTTTGCGGGTATCCAGCAGTTTCACCTGAGTATCGGCAACGAAGTCGGCCAGGTATTGCGCACGAGTGGCGACACCGGAAAGCAGTTGCAGAAAATTCAGCGCACTACGCTCGCCGGTCAGCAGCGAGCGGGCGGGGCCTTCGAGGTGAAACAACGCCTGATTGGGGTTCACGCGCTCACCGTCGCGCACTTGCCAGTGCACCGCAACGCGCGGGTCCAGTTGCCGGAACACCGCGTCGACCCAAGCGGTGCCGCTGATGACGGCCGCATCACGGGTAATGATCGTGGCTTTGGCCAGGCGTTCGGCCGGGATCAATTGTGCGGTGATGTCGCCGCTGCCGATGTCTTCAAGCAACGCACGGCGCACGTTGGCTTCGATTTCGGCGGTCAAATCGGCGAGGCGTAGATTCGGCATAACGGGCTCCACAAACAAAGTGGCTCGATTATAGGGCCATGCTGCAAGCGAACCCAAGACGCCCAGCACTTTCAGCAGGTTCTAAAACCTGCACTTGGTCGACTCGCCCGCATTACCCCTGCATGCCGATCTGTGATCGGGCGCTGTTTCATGGACCGATGCAGAGTCTGCTGGCACTCGGGAGGTCTTTTGCAGATAATCGCGCCTTGCGTTTGACGTCATGGCCTTGACGTTTCTTTGGCTTCCCGACACTTGAAATGCAGCGCGGTGCATCACGATTGCGTTGTGAGCCGGCCGTGTGCGTTTGTCGCTTCACATTGAATGGAGGAATCCCCCCTTTGCAGGAGGCTTGGATGCACAACGACGGGAATGTAGTGCCTTTGCACAAGGCCGCTACCGGTCAGGCGAATCCATCGCCGCTCGCCCGCCTGCCGGTGATTCTGCTTCAGGTTCGCGACAAGGCTGCGCAACAACTCAGGCTTGGTTTGCAGGAGATGTTTGATAATGCCGACGACACCTTGTTCGAAATGGCTGACCGGGCACAGACCAATGTCGAGCAGAACATCTTCTTTGAAGCCATGCGCGATTTGCGCCTCAAGCGCAAAAACATCGAGCGCGGCTTTCACGAGCTTTTCTTCGAGGCCTTTGCCGGCCTCATCCAGTACGACCCGACTCACGCCGCCTTGCCGTTGGCGATGAATCCAGACCCTTCGATCGAACTCCCCGATGACCAGCCTGAGCGGCAAGCGGCGCTTGAAGCCATGGTCGCCAAGGCGCTCAACCGGGACGGCTTTGCCCTTGGACAGCTGACCGCGCGCCTGAGCTCTCTGCTGGGCAAGCCCCTGGATGATTCGCGCAATCCCATGGGGCCGGCGATGCTCTGCGAGTATTTTTTGCAGGCCGGACGCAATCTGGGGGTGGAGATCAAGGTCAAGCTGATCATCCTCAAATTGTTCGAACGCTATGTGCTCAGCGATGCCGATCAGCTCTATGCGCAAGCCAACCAATTGCTGATCGCCACTGGCGTTCTGCCTGAACTCAAGACCGCCCCCGCACGTCGTGTCACGGGCCGGGCGGCGGCCAGTGTTCATGCGGAGTCCAGCGAGTCGGGCGTCAGATCCAACAGCACGCACGACGATAAAAGCGTGCAAGAAGTCTTCGCCACCTTGCAGGCGTTGCTGTACCCCGTGCGCGACAATGTTGCGCCGACCCTCGAAGCCAGCGCCCAGAGCCAGCCCATCTCGACCCGCGATCTGCTGCGCCTGCTCTCGCACTTGCAGCAATACGTGCCGGCCCCTGGCGCCCAGGATGATTTTGACCTGCGCAATCAGCTTGAACAGTTGCTGACCCGGGTCAGCGTCAAAAGTGGCAACTCTCGGGTGGTCGGGGTAGCGGACGAGGATGTGATCAATCTGATCGCGATGCTCCTCGAATTCATTCTCGCCGCCCCTCAATTGCGGCAAGTGATCGCAACCTGAGGGGTGATCACGGCATACTGGAGCCCGTCAGAGCCGTCATTGAAGGAGCCTGTATGCAGTTGGACCCCGCGAGCGGTTGGTTTGAAGGCGTGCGCCATTGCCCGTCACCCAACTTCAATGCGCGCCCCACGGGCGAAATCTCCTTGCTGGTAATCCACAATATCAGCCTGCCTCCGGCGCAGTTCGCGACGGGCAAGGTGCAGGAATTTTTTCAGAACCGCCTGGATATCACCGAGCACCCCTACTTTGAAGGGATTGCCGACTTGCGCGTGTCTGCGCATTTTCTGATCGAGCGTGACGGCGCGATCACCCAGTTTGTCTCTTGTCTTGATCGGGCGTGGCACGCAGGCGTGTCCCGGTTCGAGGGGCGTGAAGGGTGTAACGATTTCTCCCTTGGCATCGAGCTTGAAGGCACTGACGATCTGCCGTTCACCGAGGCTCAATATCACGCGCTGATTGCCCTGACCCGCCAATTGCAGTCTACGTTTACAGCCATCACCCATTCACGTATCCAGGGGCATAGCGATATCGCCCCCGGACGCAAGACTGATCCGGGACCGGCGTTCGACTGGGCACGCTATCGCGGGGCTCTGGAAAAAGGGGAAGCACAATGAGTTTTCTGGTGTTACTGCTGGCGGTCTGGATCGAGAAGTTCTCGGCCTTGCGTCATCAAGTTCAGCGCGACAGTGGATGGCTGCGGGAGCTGGCCAAATATGAAGCCAGCCCAAAGCTTGCGAATCGGCCCTGGCTGGTGCTGGCATTGCTGGTGCTGTTCCCTGTGGCGTTACTCGGCTTTTTGTTGCTGGTACTGGAGCCGGTGGCCTATGGCTTGCTGGCCCTGCCGGTGCACTTGCTGGTGGTGATTTACAGCCTGGGCCGTGGTGATTTGCTCGGCGGCCTGGGACCGTTTCGTGATGCCTGGCGCCGGGAAGATCTGCAAGCGGCGGCACTGGTCGCCAAACGTGACCTGGATATTTGCGCCGACAGCGGCGAGCAATTGCTGCAGAAGGTTCAAGCTCATTTGCTGTGGCAGGCTTATCAGAGTTTTTTTGCGGTGATTTTCTGGTACTTCCTGCTCGGTCCGGTGGCGGCCCTGAGTTATCGCTTGCTGGCCCTGGCGGCCGAGCACGGCAAGAACCCGGCGGTGGTCGAGCGCGCCGCACAATTGCGACATGCCTTTGACTGGCTGCCGGTGCGCTTGCTGGCAGCGAGTTTTGCTTTGGTCGGTAACTTCGTCGCGGTCAGCCGGGTGATGCTCCATGAATTGTTGAACTGGAATATCAGCGCCGCGCAGTTGATCGAGAACGTCGGCGTGGTAGCGGGTGAGATTCCGGCACCAGTGGCGGGGCCTGAAGGGGTTCAAAACCTGGATCAGATCTGGGAACTGCTGCTGCGAGCGGCGGTGGTCTGGTATGCCGGGTTTGCCATTTGGACCGTGCTGCCCTGATCCAGCTGTGTGGCGAACGCTTTTGTGGCGAGGGGGCTTGCCCCCGTTCGGCTGCAGAGCAGTCGTAAAACCGGTTGACTCACTTCTCCTGACGAACCGCGTACTTCGATTTTAGGGGCGCTTTGCACCCCAGCGGGGGCAAGCCCCCTCGCCACAGGTTTTTCTTCCGGCCTGAGTGATCGCGTTCGAGTCGTTAACCTTAAGTTACAAAACCCCCTTTCGATTTGAGCTATACAGAAGCAGCGCGCCATAGTGGCTATCTGCTGCATCTGCGTGCCTGCCCAAAAAAATAAGAAATGAAAGGGGGACGTCCGTGAAGAGTTTGCTCTATCCCGCCGTTGCGCTGATGAATCGCCTGAGCTTCGGCATGAAATTCAGTCTGATCAGCGTGCTGTTTTTCTTCCCCATGCTGGTGACCAACTTCTATCTGGTTCGGGATTCGTATCGCGAGTTCCAGGGCACCCAGGTCGAGTTGCAAAGCCTCGACCTGCTGGGCAGTGGCCTGACGCTGCGGCGAGATCTGGAAACCCTGAACAACCTGGTACAGATCAACGCGACCCTCGGCCAGTCTGGCAAGGCGGGCGATACCGAATCGAAAATCAGCGCCCTTGAGCAGAGCGTGCTAGCACGCCTGCAAAGTCTGACCGCGACGACCAATGATCCTGAGCAGGTCAGTGTTTTTGATGGCAAGCGCGATGAAATGATTGCAGCGTTCAAGGCTCAACAAACGGAGACGTCTGTGCAAAGCAAAAGTGCGCTGATTGGCAAACTGCTCGGCAACGCACAGATTTTCAGTCAGATCATCGCCAGCCAGGCCGGCCTGAGTCGTGACAACCAGAGTGATCTGCGCCAATTGAGTGAGCTGATCACCAACGTTACCCCGCGTGTGACGCAAACCCTCGGCGAGGGCCGGGCGATGGGGGCCTACTCGCTGGGGCAGGGGTTTCTCAACTCTGCTTCGAGCACCCGGTTCGATGAACTGCTGGCGCAGATCGACAAGCTTCAGGCCGAATACGCCTTGAAGTTGCAGGACGCACTGGCGGCCGGCAAAGCGGCGCGTGAGGTGCTGGAGCCCTCGGCCAATGCCAGTAAAGCCACGCTCAAACAGGCCAGCGAGCTGTTTGAAGAGCAAGTGGTGGTGGCCGATACCCTCGATAAACCCTGGCAGGGTTTTTACGATCAGGTTACCGGGCTGATGGACAAGACCTATCAACTGAACGATGCGACGCTTAAGTTTCTCGGCGTTCAATTGCAGCAACGCCTGGAACAGAACCGCACGCACATGGTGCTGCAGGCGGTGGCACTGTCGGTGGTGTTCGTGCTGATTTTTTACCTCTATGGCGGCTTCTATGCCTCCACCCGCACCACCCTCAAGCGTCTCGGCGGAGTCATGGACAAGGTGGCGGCCGGTGACATGACCATCACGTTTACCGCCCACAGCCGTGATGAGTTGGGTGAGTTGGGCAACGTCTTCAATGGCACCGTGGCGAAGATCCATGACCTGATCGAGTTGGTCGGCAAGACCGTCAACGAAGTGGAGCGTCAGGCGAGTCAGGTGGAAACGGTATCGGCCAGGAGCAATCAGGCGGTGGCCGGTCAGCGTACGCAGATCGAGCAAGTTGCTACGGCGATGAACCAGATGTCGGCCACCGCTCAGGAAGTGGCGCGCAGTGCGGCGGCTGCCGTCAGCAGCGCCCACAGCGTCAACGATGAAACCATTAGCGGTCGCGGCTTGGTCGAGTCGCAACAAGGCAGCATTGCGCAACTGGCCAGCGAGATCGACTCGTCAGTGCTGGTGATCAATCAACTGGCCAGCGACAGTCAGTCCATCAGTCGCGTGCTGGAAGTGATCAAGAGCATCGCCGAGCAGACCAACCTGCTGGCGCTCAACGCGGCCATCGAGGCCGCCCGTGCGGGTGAGCAGGGACGTGGCTTTGCGGTGGTGGCCGATGAGGTCCGCACCCTGGCCAAACGGACCCAGCAATCGACCGAAGAAATCGAGCAGATGATTACCAGGCTGCACGCTGGCGTTGGCGCCGCCGTGAAGGCCATGAGTGTCAGTCACCAGATGGCCAGCGGCACGGTCGGTCAGTCGGAAAAGGTCCAGCAAGCCCTGGAAAACATCCTCGGCGCGGTGGGTATGATCGTCGATCAGAACCAGCAAATTGCCGCGGCAGTCGAGCAGCAAACCGCGGTGGCCCACGATATCGACCAGAACATTGTCGAGATCAACCGGGCCGGCGAGCGCACCGCCGAAGGTGCGCACCAGACCGAGCATGCCAGCCGTGCACTTTCGGCCCAAGTGGTGCAGTTGAAGCACTTGATCAGCGCGTTCAGGGTTTGAAGCGTAACCACGAATAAATGTGGTGTGTTGTGCTGTCAGTTATTACCAGTTGAACAGCTCGCAGGCGTTGGCGGTGCTGGCAGCGGCCAGTTGCTCGGGGCTGATGGCCATGATCTGCGCCAGTGCCGCGCAAATCGCCGGCAGGTGAGCAGGGCTGTTGCGTTGTCCGGGGTACATGGCGGGCGCCATGTCCGGTGAATCGGTTTCCAGCACCACCGATTCCAGCGGCAAACCGGCGATTACTTTGTGCATGCGCAAGGCTTGTGGCCAGGTTGCCGCACCGCCCAATCCCAGTTTGAAACCGAGCTTGAGGTATTCGCGGGCCTCTTCCTGGCTGCCGGCAAAGGCGTGGATGATGCCGGCGCGTTTGAGCCTGAAGCGTTTCAAGGTCGCAATCACCGCCGCATGGCTGCGCCGCACATGCAGCAGCGCCGGCAACTGGAAGTCTGCCGCCAGTTGCAGCTGTGCTTCAAACAGCGTTTGCTGGCGTTCGCGGTCCAGGTCCTGAAGAAAGTAATCGAGGCCAATTTCGCCCACGGCGCACAGTTGCCGATGGCCGGCCAGACGCGTCAGCCAGTCCGCCAACTCGGTCAGGTCAGCGGGACGATGCTCATCGAGGTAGGCCGGATGCAGGCCAAACGCGGCATGCAGGTCCGGATCGCTTTGCACCAGGTCCCAGACCCGCTGCCAATTGCGTTGATAAACCCCCAGCACCACCATCCGCTTCACACCCAAGGCGCGGCATTGAGCCAGCAGCGCCTGACGGTCCGGGTCGAAGTCCGGGAAGTCCAGATGAGTGTGGCTGTCGATCAGCTCCACGTTTCAGTCCTGGCGAATACGCTGTTTGAAGGTCCGCGCGATGGCTTGCACGCCGGGTTGGTAATGGGCCTCTTCAATCGCCGCAAGCGCCAGCTGCAGGGCTTTATCGGCGATCAATTGATGCTGTTGGGCCATGGCGTTGACCGGCAGCGGCAGGAAGTCCAGCAACTGCGTGTCACCAAACGTGCCGAGGCGCAACGGGCGGGTTTTCAACGGGAAGTCATGCAAGGCATCGAACACGCCTTGAAGCAGCACGTAGGACGTCGTCACCAACGCATCCGGCAAATGGCCGAGGCGTTGCAGTAATTCTTCCATCAGTTGTCGACCGCAGTCGCGGCTGAACGCCTCGCCGTGTTCGATCAGGACTTCGCCCTTGAAGTCGATCAGAGCCTGTTTGAAGCCGGCGGCACGTTCCTGGCTGATGCTCAGCTCGGGTCGCGCACCGATCAGCGCAATCTGCTTGGGCTGCGGTTGCAACAGGCTGCGGGTGAGGTTCAGGCTGGCTTCGCGATCATCGCTGATCACCGAGCAGAAATGCTCAGGCTCCATGACCCGGTCAATCGCAATGATCGGCAAGCCCTTGGCCTGCAACTGGCGATAGCTGTCATCGCCGGCCGGCAGGCAGCTGGCGACAATCAATGCATCGCAACGCCGTGCGCGAAACAGCTTGAGCAACTGGCGCTCGCTGTCCGGTGCATCGTCGGAGCTGGCAATCAGCAACTGATAGCCACGCGCCCGGGCACCCTGTTCGAGGAGCTTGGCGATCCGCGCGTAACTGGGGTTTTCCAGGTCCGGCAGAATGAAACCCAGGGTGCGGGTGTGCCGACTGCGCAACCCGGCCGCTTGAGGATTAGGCGTAAAGCCATGTTGCTCGACCACCGCGCGCACGCGCTCGACGGTGGCGTTGCTGATGCGCTGCTGTTCGGCCTTGCCATTGATGACATAGCTGGCGGTGGTGACAGACACACCGGCCAACTGGGCGATATCACTGAGTTTCAACTCGGGATTTCCTTGTTTTTTCGAGCTTGCCCCGACATTTTGTCCAATCCTACCCGATTACGGCAGGCGACCAATGTCGCAACGCATCCGACAAGTTGGACTTCAAGGTTGGGAGATTATCGAGTAACGTGCCAACTCATCTAGATTAAACGTTTCAGCAAGCGTATTTTCTGCGCTATTGGCTCTTTTTGCCGGTTCTGCCGTGAAACCGACAAAGGATGCTCTGAAAAAGAGTGCTCTGAATAAAGCCTAAACTGATTCAATCAAAACAATACCTGGCGCGACCCCGCGCCAAAAAGGAGAAAGCATGCTCGAGCTCACCATAGAGCAGATATCCATGGGCCAGTCGGCTGTGGATAAAGCCGCCGCATTGCATTTGCTGGCCGACACGCTGGTTAACGATGGCCTGGTGGCCGAGGGTTACCTCAGCGGCTTGCAGGCGCGTGAAGCCCAGGGTTCGACCTTTCTCGGCCAAGGTATTGCGATCCCCCACGGAACCCCCGATACCCGCGATCTGGTGCACACCACCGGCGTGCGTTTGCTGCAGTTCCCCGAAGGGGTGGATTGGGGCGACGGGCACATCGTGTACCTGGCGATCGGTATCGCGGCCAAATCTGACGAGCATTTACGCCTGCTGCAATTGCTGACCCGCGCCCTCGGTGAAACCGATCTGGGCCAGGCCTTGCGCCGCGCCAGCAGCGCCGAAGCCTTGCTGAAACTGCTGCAAGGCGCGCCGCAAGAGCTGGCGCTGGATGCACAAATGATTGGCCTGGGCGTCTCCGCCGACGACTTCGAAGAGCTGGTCTGGCGTGGCGCACGGTTGTTGCGTCAGGCCGACTGCGTGAGCAATGGTTTTTCGGCGGTATTGCAGCAGGTCGAAGCGCTGCCGTTGGGTGATGGCCTGTGGTGGCTGCACAGCGAACAAACGGTCAAGCGCCCCGGCCTGGCCTTCGTCACCCCGGACAAACCGATTCGTTACCTCGGCCAGCCACTGAGCGGGCTGTTCTGTCTGGCCAGCCTTGGCGAGGCGCATCAGGCCTTGCTCGAACGTCTTTGCGCCTTGCTGATTGAAGGCCGAGGTCACGAACTCGGTCGCGCCACCAGCCGGCGTGCGGTGCTGGAAGTGCTCGGCGGTGAATTGCCGGCCGATTGGCCGAGCGCTCGTATTGCCTTGGCCAACGCCCATGGCTTGCACGCGCGGCCGGCGAAGATCCTTGCGCAGTTGGCGAAAAGTTTTGAAGGCGAGATCCGCATCCGCATTGTCGACGGTCAGGACAGCGCGGTGTCGGTGAAGAGCTTGAGCAAACTGCTCAGCCTCGGTGCCCGTCGAGGCCAGGTGCTGGAGTTGATTGCCGAGCCGAGCATCGCCGCCGATGCGTTACCAGCGCTGCTGGCGGCTATCGAGGAAGGCCTGGGCGAAGACATCGAACCGTTGCCGACAGTGAGTGCACAGAGCGAGGTCATCGACGAAATCATTGACGTCGTGGTTGCTCCCGCCTCCGGCAGCGTGATTCAAGCTGTCGCTGCTGCACCAGGGATTGCCATTGGTCCTGCACATATTCAGGTGCTGCAAGCGATCGATTACCCGTTGCGTGGCGAGTCCACGGCGATCGAGCGAGAGCGTCTGAAAACATCCCTGGCCGATGTCCGTCGCGACATCGAAGGGTTGATCCAGCGCAGCAAGGCCAAGGCCATCCGAGAGATTTTCATCACCCACCAGGAAATGCTCGACGACCCGGAACTGACCGATGAAGTCGACACTCGCCTCAAGCAAGGCGAAAGCGCTGAAGCGGCGTGGATGGCGGTGATCGACGCGGCAGCCAGACAACAGGAATCCTTGCAGGATGCCTTGCTCGCCGAGCGAGCAGCGGACTTGCGCGATATCGGTCGACGGGTGCTCGCGCAACTGTGCGGCATCGAAACCCCGAGCGAACCGGATCAGCCGTACATCCTGGTGATGGATGAAGTCGGGCCTTCGGATGTCGCACGCCTGGACCCGGCGCGGGTTGCCGGTATTCTCACCGCGCGCGGTGGTGCCACCGCCCACAGCGCGATTGTCGCTCGGGCCTTGGGCATTCCGGCGCTGGTTGGTGCTGGCGCGGCGGTGTTGCGGCTGGCTTCGGGCACGCCATTGCTGCTCGATGGTCAGCGCGGTCGGCTGCATGTCGACGCCGATGCGGCGACGTTGCAGCGTGCCGCCGAAGAACGTGACAACCGCGAGCAACGCCTGCAAGCGGCTGCGGCCCAGCGTCACCAACCGGCGCTGACCACTGACGGCCACGCGGTCGAAGTGTTTGCCAACATCGGCGAAAGTGCAGGTGTGGTCAGCGCGGTGGAGCAGGGCGCTGAAGGGATTGGTCTACTGCGCACCGAACTGATTTTTATGGCCCACCAGCAAGCGCCGGACGAAGCCACTCAAGAAGTCGAATACCGTCGGGTGCTCGATGGTCTGGCCGGGCGGCCGCTGGTGGTGCGGACCCTGGACGTTGGCGGTGACAAACCGTTGCCGTATTGGCCGATTGCCAAGGAGGAAAACCCGTTCCTCGGCGTGCGTGGCATTCGCCTGACCTTGCAACGTCCGCAGATCATGGAAGCGCAGTTGCGTGCCTTGCTGCGCGCCGCTGACAACCGACCGTTGCGGATCATGTTCCCGATGGTCGGCAGCGTCGATGAATGGCGTCAGGCGCGAGATATGACCGAGCGCCTGCGTCTGGAAATCCCAGTGGCCGACCTGCAACTGGGGATCATGATCGAAGTGCCGTCGGCGGCTTTGCTGGCGCCGGTTCTGGCCAAGGAAGTCGATTTTTTCAGCGTCGGCACCAATGACCTGACCCAATACACCCTGGCCATCGATCGCGGTCACCCGACCCTGTCGGCCCAGGCCGATGGCTTGCACCCGGCGGTGTTGCAACTGATCGACATCACGGTGCGCGCCGCCCATGCTCATGGCAAATGGGTTGGCGTGTGCGGCGAACTGGCGGCAGACCCGCTGGCGGTACCGGTGTTGGTCGGCCTGGGGGTGGATGAGTTGAGCGTTTCGGCGCGCAGCATCGGCGAGGTCAAGGCACGGGTTCGTGAGCTGAGTCTTGCGCAGGTAAAACATCTGGCCCAACTGGCTCTGGCCGTGGGCAGCGCGAATGAAGTGCGCGCATTAGTGGAGGCTCTGTAATGGCCAAAATCCTAACCCTGACCCTCAACCCGGCGCTGGACCTCACCGTTCAGTTGCCGCATCTGGAACCTGGTCAGGTCAATCGCAGCGAAGCCATGCACACCCACGCCGCCGGCAAGGGTATCAACGTGGCACAGGTGCTGGCAGACCTCGGGCATCAGCTGACGGTCAGCGGTTTTCTCGGTGAGGACAATCTTCAGGCGTTCGAAACCCTGTTCGCCAAACGCGGTTTTGTCGACGCCTTCATCCGCGTACCCGGTGAGACTCGCAGCAACATCAAACTGGCGGAAGCGGACGGACGCATCACTGACATCAACGGTCCAGGGCCGGTGGTCAGTGCGGCTGCGCAGCAGGCGTTGCTCGATCGTCTGGATCAGATCACCTTGGGTCATGACGCCGTAGTGGTCGCCGGCAGTTTGCCGCGTGGCGTCAGCGCACAGTGGTTGCACGGGTTGCTGTTGCGCCTCAAGTCGCGGGGTTTGAAAGTCGCCCTCGACACCAGCGGCGAAGCCTTGCGCGCAGGGCTGTCGGCGGGACCGTGGCTGATCAAGCCGAACACTGAAGAGCTGTCCGAGGCGCTGGACTGCGAGGCGGTTTCGGTGGCTGCACAAGCTGAAGCGGCGAGTCGTTTGCACGCTCATGGAATCGAACATGTGGTGATTTCCCACGGTGCCGAAGGCGTTAACTGGTTCAGTGTTGGCTCGGCGATGCACGCCACACCACCCAGGGTCAGTGTTGTCAGTACGGTGGGTGCCGGCGATTCATTGCTCGCGGGCATGCTCCACGGTTTGCTCAGTGCCGATACGCCAGAACAAACCTTGCGCACCGCCACGGCGATTGCCGCCATGGCCGTTACGCAGATCGGTTTTGGTATCGGTGACGCCGCGCAACTGGCGCAGCTCGAACAGGAGGTGCGCGTGCGCCTCCTGACAGAACAATAAGAGGGTTGGTCATGAAGTTAGCCATTGTTACTGCCTGCCCGAATGGCATGGTTACCAGTGTGCTGTGCGCGCGTTTGCTCGATGCCGCCGCGCAGCGTCAGGGCTGGAGCACCAGTGTTGAAGTGCATGACGCCGCACACCCGGAGCGCCAACTGTCCGCCGCGACCCTGGAAGACGCCGAGTGGGTGTTGCTGGTCAGCACCGGGACTGTGGATATGTCGCGGTTTGTCGGCAAGCGGGTGTTCCAGAGCACGCCGTCCCAAGCCCTGCAAGACGTCGATGCAGTGCTGCGCCGTGGTGCTGAAGAAGCCCAAATCTATGTCGCCCCGCAAGCTGTCGTTGAACCCGCAACTGTCAGCAAAACCGCGCCGCGTCTGGTGGCGGTCACTGCGTGCCCGACCGGTGTCGCCCATACCTTCATGGCGGCCGAAGCCTTGCAGCAAGCGGCCAAGCGTCTGGGTTATGACTTGCAGGTGGAAACCCAGGGTTCGGTCGGCGCCCGTAATCCGTTGAGCGCGCAAGCCATTGCTGATGCCGATGTGGTGCTGTTGGCGGCAGACATCGAAGTCGCCACCGAGCGTTTCGCCGGCAAGAAAATATACCGCTGCGGCACTGGCATCGCCCTGAAGCAGGCCGAGGCCACACTCAACAAAGCACTGGCCGAAGGCAAGCAAGAAACCGCATCGAGCGGCGTCCAAGGCCCGGCCAAGAAAGAGAAAACCGGGGTCTACAAACACCTGCTGACGGGCGTCTCGTTCATGTTGCCGATGGTGGTGGCCGGGGGCTTGATGATCGCGCTGTCGTTTGTCTTCGGCATCACCGCGTTCAAGGAGCCGGGCACGCTGGCGGCGGCACTGATGCAGATCGGTGGCGATACCGCGTTCAAGTTGATGGTGCCGTTGCTGGCGGGTTACATCGCCTATTCGATTGCTGACCGTCCTGGCCTGGCGCCAGGGATGATTGGTGGCCTGTTGGCGAGTACCCTGGGCGCCGGTTTTATCGGCGGGATCATTGCCGGATTCATTGCCGGCTACGCGGCGCAGGCGATCAACCGTTATGCGCGTCTGCCGCAAAGTCTGGAAGCGCTGAAACCGATTCTGATCATCCCGTTGCTGGCGAGTCTGTTCACCGGCCTGGTGATGATCTATGTGGTCGGTAAACCGGTCGCCGGACTGCTGGAAAGCCTGACGCATTTCCTCGACAGCATGGGCACCACCAATGCGATTCTGCTGGGGGTATTGCTCGGCGGCATGATGTGCGTCGACCTCGGCGGGCCGATCAACAAGGCCGCTTATGCGTTCTCGGTGGGGCTGCTGGCGTCGCAAAGTTATGCGCCGATGGCCGCGACCATGGCCGCTGGCATGGTGCCGCCGATTGGCCTGGGCATCGCCACGTTCATCGCCCGGCGCAAGTTTGCCCAGACCGAGCGCGAAGCCGGTAAAGCCGCCTTGGTGCTGGGGCTGTGCTTTATCTCCGAAGGGGCAATTCCGTTCGCCGCCAAGGATCCGTTGCGGGTGATCCCGGCGAGCATCGCCGGTGGTGCACTGGCCGGTGCACTGTCGATGTATTTTGGCTGCAAGCTGATGGCGCCTCACGGCGGACTGTTCGTGATGCTGATCCCGAATGCGATCAACCATGCGCTGCTGTACCTGCTGGCGATTGTTGCCGGGAGCCTGTTGACGGCGGTGGTTTACGCCGCGGTCAAACGCCCGGAAGTCGCCGAGTTGGCATTGGAACCGGCCAACGCCTGAGGTTCCGTAGGAGCAAGGCTTGCCCGCGATGAAGCCAACGCGGTCTGGTTGATGTACCGCGTTATCGTTCATCGCGGGCAAGCCTTGCTCCTACAGGTCAGAGGGTGAATGTCACCGCGCGTTCACACAGCCATGTTTAAGTTTTCCTTTTAGGGAGAACTCCATGAGCGAATTCGACTTGGGACGCCGTCGAGTGATGCAGGCTGTCGGTGCCGGTTTGTTGTTACCTGGCCTGGCTCCGGCGGTGATCGCCTCGGTCAAGGATCGCCCACAGCTCACCGATGGCGTGCAATCCGGTGATCTGCTGGGCGACCGGGCGATGATCTGGAGCCGCAGCGACCGCCCGGCGCGGATGGTCGTGGAATGGGACACTCGCAGCCTGTTCAGCAATCCTCGGCGTTTCGTCTCACCGTTGGCTGATGCCCGCACCGACTTCACGGCCCGGGTCGAGCTGACCGGGCTGCCCGCCGATCAGGCGATCTTCTATCGCGTGTACTTCGAAGACGCCCAAAGCGGCGTGGCCAGCGAACCGTGGTTCGGTCACCTGCGCAGCGTGCCGCAGACCCGTCGCGACATCCGTTTTGTCTGGAGCGGCGACACCGTCGGCCAGGGCTTCGGGATCAACCCGGATATCGGCGGCATGCGCATCTACGAAGCCATGCGTTTGCGCCTGCCGGACTTCTTTATCCACAGCGGCGACACCATCTATGCCGACGGCCCGGTACCGGCGCAACTGACCACCGAAAACGGTCGGGTGTGGCGCAACATCACCAGCGAAGCCAAGAGCAAAGTCGCGGAAACCCTCGACGAATATCGCGGCAACTACCGCTACAACCTGATGGACGAAAACATCCGCCGTTTCAATGCCGAGGTGCCGCAGATCTGGCAGTGGGACGACCACGAAGTGGTGAACAATTGGTCGCCGGGCAAACAGCTCGACGAGCGCTACCAAAGCAAGGATATCCACAGCCTGGTCGGCCGTGCGCGGCAAGCCTGGCTCGAATACGCGCCGATGCGCTTACAGGCCGCCGACAACGGCGGACGGATCTATCGCAAGCTCGGTTACGGGCCGCTGCTGGATGTGTTCGTGCTGGACATGCGCAGCTATCGCGGGGCCAACGACGACAACCTCGGCGGCGAAAAAGCCTTCCTCGGACGCGAGCAACTGGAGTGGCTCAAGCGTGAACTGAAAAACTCCGGCGCGCAGTGGAAAGTCATCGCCGCGGACATGCCGATTGGTCTTGGCGTGCCTGATGGCGAAGTCAGCCCCGGCGTGCCGCGCTGGGAAGCCGTGGCCAACGGTGATCCAGGCCCGGCCCAGGGCCGCGAGCTGGAGATCGCTGAGTTGTTGGGTTTCTTGCGGGCGCAGCAGGTGCGCAATTACGTTTGGCTGACGGCCGATGTGCATTACTGCGCCGCTCACCATTACCACCCGGATCGCGCAGCGTTTCAGGACTTCGAACCGTTCTGGGAGTTTGTCGCAGGTCCCTTGAATGCCGGCAGCTTCGGCCCCAATCCGCTGGATAAAACCTTTGGCCCCGAAGTGGTGTTCGAGAAAGCCCCACCGGCGCAGAACACCTCACCGTTTGCCGGGTTTCAGTTTTTCGGCGAGGTGAATATCGATGGCCAGACCGCCGAAATGAGCGTCATCCTGCGCGACCTGGATGGCGTGGCGGTGTTTGAGCAGCGGTTGCAGCCGGTTTGAGTGTGTGGATCTTCAAAAACCACCCCCTCACCCCAGCCCTCTCCCCGAGGGGGAGAGGGAGCTAATCTTCTTCGTTTTCAAACCTGAGTTCGACTCGGTATTTCAGGTCGATGGACAGCGCAAGACACCTCGGTCAGTCCCCTCGCCCCTTGGGGCGGTCCGACGTTTCGGGAGGGCTAGGGTGAGGGGACGATTTCAGATCAGGATCACGGCATTCGATCCGCCGCCACCCTGAGAACCTGCTCCAGAACATCACTCATCTGCTCAATGACCTCCAGATTACTGAACCGCGCAACCTCAATCCCTTGCTGCTGAAGGTAGAGCGTTCGACGCCGATCATGGATTATGGCGGCCGTTTCATAATGCTGACCGCCATCAAGTTCAATAGCCAGTTTCAGCTCGGCACAATAGAAATCCAGAATGTACGGCGGGCAGGGGAATTGGCGTCGAAATTTCAGATTGGCAATTTGCCGGCTGCGGAGTTTTTGCCAGAGCAGGCGTTCGCAATCGGTCTGGTTGACGCGAAGTGTGCGGGCGAATTGGCGTTGGTCGAGGGTGGGGCGGTTGGGCATGCTTCACGTCCGTGTGAAGGGAATGGAGGTTTAACTGTAGTCGGGTTTTGTACTGCGGCTCTAGAACCACCCCTCACCCCAACCCTCTCCCCAGGGGGGAGAGGGGGAAAGGGTGTAGTGGTCTAATTTCCCCGGACACCTCGATAGGTGGAGAATGCATCTATCGAGGAGTTTTTCATGACTGGCAAACGCAGAACATTCGACGACAGCTTCAAGCTGCAAGTCGTAAAGATGATCAAGGACCAGGGACTGGCCGTTCCGCAGGTCTGCCGCGACCTGAATATTGGTGAGACTGCCGTCCGGCGCTGGGTACAGCAGTACGAGGCTGAACAGTTGGGAGAGACCGGAATCGGCAAACCCTTGACTGCTGAGCAACAACGTATCCGACAGTTAGAGCAGGAAAACCGCCAGCTCAAGATGGATAACGATGTATTAAAAAAAGCTACCGCCTTCTTTGCCCGCGAGCTGAAGTAACGTATCGCTTGGTTCGGCAGCTGCAACAGAAGGCTTATTCGGTGGCGCATGTCTGTCGGCTGCTGGGTATCAGTCGATCCGGCTTCTACGAAGCCAACAAGCGTGCTGAAGCGCCAGCATCAGTTTGTCCCATGGCTCTGCAACTCAAGGCATCGTTTGCCGCGAGTGGCGGCTGTTATGGCAGTCGCCCGTTGCGTAAAGCGTTACGCGCCAAGGGCATGGAAATAGGCGTTTATAAAATTCGTCGTTTGATGCGTGCCCACGGTCTGCGTTCGGCCTGGAAGCGCAAGTTTGTGCACACGACCGATAGCAACCATGATCTGCCGATTGCTGAAAATGTGTTGAATCGCCAATTCGAACCCGAAGCGGTGAACAAGGCCTGGGTAGCGGACATTACCTATATCCGGACCCGTAGCGGCTGGCTGTATCTGGCCGTGGTACTGGACTTGTTCTCACGCAAGATCGTGGGTTGGTCCATGGCCCCGAACATGCCGGCTGAGCTGGTGTGTAGTGCAATGCAACTGGCAGTTGCTCAGCGTCAACCGCCACCTGGTCTGATCGCTCATTCGGATCGCGGTAGCCAGTACGCCAGCGCGAGCTACAGGGCGCTGCTGACAAGAAATAACATGCAGCAAAGCATGAGCCGTAAAGGTAACTGCTGGGACAACTCAGTGATGGAGCGCTTCTTCCTGAGTTTGAAAATGGAGCGGGTATGGCGGCGCGATTACGCCAATCACGCCGAAGCGATACGTGACATCACTGAATACATCGTTGGGTTTTACAACAACGAGCGGCTGCACTCGAAACTGGGATATCTGCCACCGACCGTTTACGAACGGCAATGGCGTCTAAACCACCTATCGAGGTGTCCGGAATTAGTTGACCACTACAGGGAGCTAATCTTCTTCGTTTTCAAACCTGAGTTCGACTCGGCATTTCAGGTCGATGGACAGCGCAAGACATCTCGGTCAGTCCCCTCGCCCCCTGGGGAGAGGGTTAGGGTGAGGGGGCTTCAGTAGACGTCGCGGCGATAGCGGCCCTGCTCGATCAGCCGCTCGACTTCATCAACACCGAGCACTTCGTTGAGTACTTGATCCACGCCTGTCGCCATCCCTTGCAGGCTGCCGCAGATGTAGATCGATGCACCGTCCGCCAGCCACTTTTTCAGCTCGACGGCACGTTGGCGCAGGCGATCCTGAACGTAGATCTTCTCGGCCTGATCCCGCGAAAACGCCAGGTCCAGCCGCTCCAGATCGCCTTCGATCAACCATCCCTCGAGCTCATCGCGACAGAGGAAGTCATGCTCGCGGTTGCGTTCGCCAAACAGCAGCCAGTTGCGTGTCTGGCCATCGGCAATTCGTGCCTTGAGCAAGCTGCGCAGGCCAGCCAGTCCGGTGCCGTTGCCCAGCAAAATCATCGGTACGGGCGTTGCCGGTAGATGAAAACCGCTGTTGCGCCGTACCCGCAGGCTGATGGCAGAACCCAATGGCGCGTATTCGGTCAGCCAGCCGGAGCCGATGCCCAGACGTCCATCTGCATGACATTCCTGACGCACCAGCAGTTCGAGCACGCCGTCGGCGGCAATCGAGGCGATCGAGTATTCGCGCATGGCCAATGGCACCAGCGCGTCGACCAGCGCCTGAGCGTGTAAGCCGACCAGGTGCACGCGATTTTCGGGTAATTGACGGCTGGCCAAGGCGTGTTCCAGGGTTTCCTGCACGCCATTGATTTGCACCCGACTGTTGCCGGCGATGCCCAGCCCTTCAAGGAACTGTTCAATCGCGCCCCGGCAGTTGCGCGGTAGCACTTCAACCAGGTCGCCGGCCAGCCAACTGCTGGTGTCGGGCGCCGTCAGGCCCAGCAGGTAAACGTCGGCGCCGCTGCTGTCGGGGTTGAGCAGTTCGCGCTTGCTCAAGGTCCAGTTGTTGTAGCTCGGGGCTTTCCAGGTATCGACCGGTGGCTGCCCGGTCAGTTGACCGAGTTGCTGCTGCCAATGGCGCAGGGCGTACGGGTCGCCGCTGTCGACTTCCACCGGGGCAAACAACGTGGTGCCACCGTGTTCCGAAAGCCAGCTGTGCAAGCGTTTGGCAAAGCCGCAGAAGTGTTGATACTGCCGATCACCGAGGCCAAGCACGGCGTAGTTCAGGCTCGAAAGGCTCAGCGCCCGACCCAGCACCTTGCGCTCGAAACCACGAGCGCTGTCCGGTGCTTCGCCGTCGCCAAAGGTACTGACCACGAACAGCGCATTGCTCGACTCGCGCAGGTCCTGCTCGCTGACAGCCGCCAGCGGTTGGACCTTTACCGGCAACCCGGCAGCCTGCAATTGGCTGGCGGTCTGCCAGGCCAACTGTTCGGCAAAACCGCTCTGGCTGGCGAAGCCGATCAGCCATGCCGGTACATCGCTGGTGGTGTGCATCAGCTCTTTGCGGGCGTTTTTGATCTGGCGTTGCTTGCGTCGACGGTCCAGGTACAGCAACCAGCCGGTGATGAAGAACAGCGGCATGGTCAGCGAGGCCAGTGTCAGCACGATTCGCCCGACGAGACCAAAGTAACTGCCGACGTGCAGCGCGTAAATGCTGGTCAACAGTTGCGCCTTGAAGCTCTTGTCGCCGTAGCGATCATGACGGCTGATAACACCGGTGGCCGGGTCGAGAGTGATCTGGTTCAGCGCCCGGTCATGGGGTGAGTTTTTCAACAGATAGAACACAGTCGCCGGTTGTCCGGCCACCGGTGGCATGCGCACGTTATACGCGCTCAGGCCCGGCCCCGCGGCGCTGTAGATGCTGCTCCAGATCGCGTTGTAATCGGCGGTCGGCAGGGGGCCGGCCGGTGGCGGGGTACCACGACCTGGTCTGATGCGTTCGTTTTGCGGTGCATCGGACAGCAGTTTGCTCAGGCCCTTGTTGTACCACTCATAGGACCAGGACAGCCCGGTCAGCGCGGCCAACAAATACACCAGCAAGCACCAGGTGCCTGCGACCGAGTGCAGGTCCCAGTTGAAGCTGCGACCTTTTTTCGCCCAGTCGAGGGTCAGCCAGGCACGCCAGCTCGCCACCTGACGCGGCCAGCGCAAGTAGAGCCCGGACAGGCAGAAGAAAATCAGAATCAGTGTGCAGGCACCGGTGATTTGCCGGCCGGTGTCGCCCATCGCCAGGAAACGGTGCAGTTGCAGCATCAGGCCAAAAAAATCCTGGCCGACGGCATCACCCATGTAGTCGCCGGTGTACGGGTCGACGTAGCGCATCTGGCCACGGCGCTCGCCCGGCGGCGGGGTGAAGAACACGCGCGCCGCAAAGCCGCTCTCGGTTTCGACCCAGAGCATCGCGACTTTCTTGCCTTCGGCAGCCTCGACCTTGGCCACCAGATCTGCCGGCGGCAGAACGCCGGCCACCTGCTTCTCGACCTGCAGGACCTGTGGGTTGAGTGCCCGCAGGATCTCATCCTGAAACGACACCGCTGCACCGGTAATGCCCATCAAGGCCAGTACCAGACCCGCGCTGATGCCGAAGAACCAGTGCAGCTGGAACAGGGTTTTCTTCAACACGTCGACCGCCTTGTTCGTCTAAAACTGTTTGTTCAATAAGAAACGTCACGGCGCGCATTATGCCGTGAGTTGTCGAGAAACATTCTTTTTTACATGCAAAAGCCCCGCTCATCGTGATGGGCGGGGCTTGGCGACATCGTTCTTTATCAGAAGTGGAAGTTGGTGCTCAGCAATGCCGTACGGCCCGGCGCCTGATTGGCGAAGTGGGTGGCGAAGGCTTTGTCGTAGTAGGTCACGTCGGTCAGGTTCTGCAGGTTCAGTTGCAGGTCGACGTTTTTGGTCAATTTGTAGCTGGCCATCGCGTCATAACGAACGTAGGAGTTGACCATGGTGGTGTTGGCCACGCTGCCGAATACGTCATCGACGTAGAACGCGCCGCCGCCCAAGGTCAGCTTCGGCGTGACGTTGTAGGTCGACCACAGGCTGGCGCTGTTTTTCGGGGTGTTAGGCAATTGATTGCCATCGGTGGCGTGGTTCAGCGGGCCGCCATCGACTTGCTCGCTGTCCATGTAGGCGTAACCAGCGAAGACTTGCCATTTGTCGGTAATCTTGCCGTTGGCCGACAGCTCGATCCCTTGAACGCGGGTTTTGCCGGCGTTTGCGTAGGAAGTGGTATCAACCTGAACACGAGCGTTCTCTTTCTCGGTACGGAACAGGGCGGCGGTCAACGACAGACGATCATTGAGCAGGTCCCACTTGGTGCCGACTTCGTAGTTCTTGGTGGTTTCCGGCTCCATGTCGCTGCTCAGCAGATTGCCGTTGCGATCCTTGGTGCCCGACAGCGGGTTGCCATCCATGCCTTCGCCCAGGGTATTACCCGGTGGTGTGGCGGAGGTCGCGTAAGAGGCGTAGATGCTGCCGTTTTCAGCCGGTTTGTAAACGACACCCAACTGACCGGTGACGAACTCGCTGGTGTCAGCGCCTTTGGCCGTGGTGGCACCCGCCGCGGTGAAGGTCTTGTACTTAGTGTCGAAGTGGTCGTAGCGCAGGCCCATGTTCACCAGCCATTGCGGCGACAGTTCCAGCGTGTCGAAGACGTACAGGGCACGTGTGTTGGCGGTGGTGTCGGTGCCCGCGTAGTTGCGCGAAATCGCACCGTTCCACGGATCGTTCGGGTTCGGGTTGGCCAGCGAGGTGCAGTTGTAGCCGCTGGACGCGCCGATCATCGATGGCGTGCAGTTGCTGCTTGGTTTGTCCGCTGGACCCGAGCCTGGAGTGGTATCGGTGTTCACGTTGTACGAGGATTTTTCGCCTTCTTCACGGGTGAACTCGACACCGGTGGAGAAGCTGTTCTTGAAGCCGGCGATGTAGAAGTTGCCAAACAGATCGGTCTGGTTGGTGGTGGTCGCTACGTTGCTGACACGGGTGTTGGCACGACGCCAAACGCTGCCGTTGTTCACGTTGCCCTTGCTGTCGTCCGGCTGGGTCAGGATGTAATCCTGCATGCTGGTGCCGTGGCGCAGGGTGTTCTTGATGGTCAGCGCATCGCTCAGGTCGTGCTCGATGGCGAAGGTCGCAGTGTCAGTACGGGTCTTGCGGAAGTCGCGGTCGGTCAAGCCATAGAAGTTGCTGCTGTCACCGCCCGCGTAAGGTTTGTCCGGGCTGCTCTTGGTGCGATCGGCGGTCTTGCCCGAAGCCGGTACGGTGTACGGAATACCTGAGTCCGGCAGGTCGTTGCTTTGCAGATGGTAGTAGTCGAGGTTGACGCGGGTGTCGGTGCCCAGGCCGAAGGCCAGCGACGGCGCGATGCCCCAACGGTCGTAGTCGACCTTGTCACGACCAGCGACGTTGCTTTCGTGGCTCAACAGGTTCAGGCGACCAGCGGCGGTATCGCTGAACTGGTAGTTGCTGTCCAGGGTGTAGCGCTGGGTCTGGTCCGAACCCCAGGTGAAACCGCCATTGAACGAGTCGCCCAGGTGCGCCTTTTTGCTCACCAGGTTGATGCTGCCACCGGCTGCGCCACGACCGCCAATTGCGGAGTTCGGGCCTTTGCTGACTTCAATCGACTCAACGGCGAAGATTTCACGGCTCTGGGAGCCGGTGTCACGTACGCCGTCGAGGTAGGTGTCGCCCTGAGCGTCGAAACCACGAATAAATGGACGGTCACCCTGCGGGTTGCCGCCTTCACCAGCACCGAACGTGATGCCCGGGACGGTGCGCAGCGCATCCTGCATATTGAGGGCGCCAGTGTCCTTGAGGACCTGCTGTGGAATCACGGTTACCGAACGCGGGGTATCAATCAGCGGCGCGGTGTACTTGGGCGAAGAGGCTTTTTCGACCTGGTAGGAGGTGGAGTCCTGGGCTTCACCGGTGACACTGGTGGCATCCAGGGCAATCGCATTGCGCGGCGCTTTATCGTCGGTCTTTTCTGCCGCGTAAGCCATGTGCGCTGCAGAGCTGGCAGTGATCGCCACGCCAATTGCAGAGGCGAGTAGACGCGGTGAGCTGACCGGTGATTGTGGTAGTTGGCGTGACATTGTGAATTCCCCTCCCCAGGGTTTGAGGCGGCGGAATATAGGGTAAATACGTATTTGTATCAATTGAGATATATTGCTATTTGCGCTGAATTTACATTCTTTACAGTTTTCCCTTACGGGTTTTGCGGACTCATCCGTCAGAGCGATTTTACATTGCCAATAAGAATCAATACCATTGGCATTCCTTTACCCTCAGGTAACACCCCATGCTGCTGCATATTCCCGGCTTGTTCTCCCGCGAAGAGGTGCAGCGCATTCGCGAGGCGCTGGAGCAGGCTGACTGGGCGGACGGCAAGATCACCGCTGGCTTTCAGTCGGCCAAGGCCAAGCACAACCTGCAACTGCCGGAAGGTCACCCGCTGGCGCAGGAAATTGGCGCGGCGATGCTTGAACGGTTGTGGAAACATCCGCGATTCATGTCAGCAGCGTTACCGCACAAAGTTTTTCCACCACTGCTGAACTGCTATACGGCGGGGGGCAGCTTCGACTTTCATATCGACAACGCCGTGCGTCAGCCCAAGGGCAGCATCGAGCGCGTTCGCACCGACCTGTCGTCGACGTTGTTCTTCAGCGATCCGGACGAGTACGACGGTGGCGAGTTGGAAATCCAGGACACCTTTGGCACCCAGCGAGTGAAGTTGCCGGCCGGCGACCTGGTGCTCTATCCGGGCACCAGCCTGCACAAGGTCAACGCGGTGACTCGCGGCACACGCTATGCCTCATTCTTCTGGACCCAAAGCCTGGTTCGCGAAGACAGCCAGCGCGCCTTGCTGTTCGAGATGGACGAGGCGATCCAGCAACTGACCCGGGACATGCCGGATCACCCATCGCTGATTCGCCTGACCGGCACCTATCACAACCTGCTGCGCCGCTGGGTCGAGGTGTAACCGTGAGCTATCGACTGCGCCGCGAGGAAGTCCTCGATGGCGATCAACTCAGTGTGATGCTCACCGAGAGCCCGGCCCGTGCCGCTCAGGCAATACTTATTGCAGCGAAGACCGGGATCCTCGACGCCCAGGCCTTGCTCGGTCAAATCCTGCTCGAAGGGCAGGGCATCGCCAAGGACCAGGCACTGGCCTTGCGCTGGTTCAAGATCGCCGCCAACGGCGGGCATCTGATGGCGCGCAACATGCTCGGGCGTTGTCATGAACATGGTTGGGGCTGTAATGCCGACGCTACAGTCGCTGCGGGACATTATCGCTTCGCCGCCGAAGCCGGACTGGACTGGGCGATGTACAACTACGCCAACCTGCTGGCCACCGGGCGTGGTGTGGTCGAGGATCAGTCGCAAGCCCTGAATCTTTATCGCCGAGCCGCCGAACTGGGCCACGCCAAGTCGATGAACCTGCTGGGGTGCTATCTGGAAGAGGGGCGATTCTGCCCGGCGGATCCTCTGGCCGCAGTGGATTGGTATCGACGTTCGGCAGAGGGTGGGGACTTTCGGGGGCAGTTCAGTTATGCGGCAGTGCTGGCCCACCAAGGGCAGATCGAGGCTGCGCTGAGCTGGCTGCACGAGGCATTGGCGGGTGGGAATTTGAAGTTCTTGAAAGTGGCAGGCGCGGCGCTGTTGAGTGCGAGCGATCCACAAATCCGGGCGTTGGCCACGGATTATCAGCGACGGGCCGCTGGCCTGGCGCAGGTCCTGTAGGAGCACGGCTTGCCGGCGAAGGCGTTCCTGAGATCGCTATCGCCGGCAAGCCGTGCTCCTACAGCCTTAACCGCTGCGTTTAGACGTAGAACGATTTCAGCGGCGGGAAGCCATTGAACTCAACGGCGCTGTAGCTGGTGGTGTACGCGCCGGTGGACAGCCAGTACAGGCGGTCACCGATGGCCAGGTTCAGTGGCAGGCCGTACTTGTAGTTTTCGTACATGATGTCGGCGCTGTCGCAGGTCGGGCCAGCGATGACCACTTCTTCCATCTCGCCTTTCTTCTCGGTCCAGATCGGGAACTTGATGGCTTCGTCCATGGTTTCGATCAGGCCGGAGAACTTGCCCACGTCGGTGTATACCCAACGCTCGACGGCGGTGCGCGATTTTCGTGCGACCAACACCACTTCGCTGACCAGGATGCCGGCGTTGGCGATCAACGAGCGGCCTGGCTCAAGGATGATTTCCGGCAGATCGTCACCGAAGTCTTCCTTGAGGAAACGGATGATTTCTTCGGCGTAGGTTTCCAGGCTGTTGGTGCGGGTGATGTAGTTGGCCGGGAAGCCGCCGCCCATGTTGATCAGTTTGAGGTTAATGCCGTCTTCTTCTTTCAGACGTTCGAAGATCACTTTGACCTTGGCGATCGCCGCGTCCCAGACGCTGATGTCACGCTGCTGCGAGCCGACGTGGAAGGAGATGCCGTAAGGCACCAGGCCCAGGTCGCGAGCGAGGATCAGCAGGTCCATGGCCATGTCGGTCTGGCAGCCGAATTTGCGCGACAAAGGCCAGTCGGCGGTGGTCGAGCCTTCGGTCAGGATGCGCACATAGACTTTCGAACCCGGTGCAGCCTTGGCGATGTTGCGCAGGTCGGCTTCGGAGTCGGTGGCATACAGACGCACGCCCTTCTCGTAGAAGTAGCGAATGTCCTTGGATTTCTTGATGGTGTTGCCATAGCTGATGCGGTCCGGGGTTACGCCGCGGCCCAGCACTTTGTCCAGCTCGTAGATCGAGGCGATGTCGAAGCTCGAACCTTTCTCTTTCAGCAGGTCGATGATTTCGACGGCCGGGTTGGCCTTGACCGCGTAGTAAACCTTGGCAAATTCGAAACCGGCACGCAGGTCGTCATAGGCCTGGGCAATCATCGCAGTATCAATGACCACGAACGGGGTTTCTTGCTTGTCAGCGAAGGCCTTCATTTTCTGAAAGGTTTCGCGCGCAAAATAGTCTTCGACCTGAATCGACATACTTGGGAGCTCCTACTGGCAAACAACGTAAATAAATGGGTGCAAATGAACGTCCTCCGTATCCCCACTTTGGTTCGCCTACTTCCCAAGGCATGTCGCCGAAAGCAAAAAGGCCATGGGAAATGCAGATTCCCTTGGCCTTGCTGTCTCGTCGTCAGTACTTGAGCCGGATGGATCGTTTCCAGCATGGACGTTCGGCGCGAACTTTAGGGCGTGAAGGCCTTGAGATCAACAAAAAATGTCGCGTTTTTGCACGCATCCGTCGTGCGGTCCTCGTCAGTCACTTGTGTAACCGACCCTGATGACAGGTTGATGTTCCCCGATTGAGGCATTCTGGAAGGGTTTTCATTGTCTTTGTGGCGAGGGAGCTTGCTCCCGCTGGGCTGCGAAGCTGCCCCCAATTTTCGGTTGCTGCTCAACCGAGCGGGAGCAAGCTCCCTCGCCACAGTATCCGTCAGGCCAGCGCAGTCTCTGCAGGCGAAACAATGCTGGTCTTGCCACCCCGCGAGCGCCCGGAACTCAGGTACTCGGCAATCGACTCCTGCGTCACTTCACCGAGGAACACCCGCTCAGCGTCCATCACCGGTAGCCACGAGCGGTTGAACTCGTACATGCGCGACAAGAGGATTCGCAGGTGCTCGTCGTAGGCTGCCGTGGCGTTGAATTCGCGCAGGTATTGCACGCAGGTGCCGGCCTGACGGTGCAGATCGCGGCGGCGCACGTAGCCCAGTGCCTTGTTGTCGGCGCAGGTGACCACCACGTAGCGGCGGTCGAGTTCGTCCATCAACTCCAGCGCTTCGGCCACCGGGGTTTCCGGGCTGACTGACGGCGCGTTGTCCGCCGCGTCCTCGGCCTTGACCAGCAGCAGGCGCTTGAGCGTGCTGTCCTGGCCGACGAAGTTGCTGACAAAGTCATCCGCCGGGTGCGCGAGCAGGGTGTCCGGGTGATCGACCTGAATCAACTTGCCGCCACGGAAGATCGCGATCTTGTCGCCGAGCTTGATCGCTTCGTCGATGTCGTGGCTGACCATGATTACGGTCTTGCCCAGCGCCCGCTGCATCTCGAAAAATTCGTTCTGGATCATCTCGCGGTTGATCGGGTCGACCGCGCCGAACGGTTCGTCCATCAACAGCAACGGGGCGTCGGCGGCGAGGGCGCGGATCACGCCGATCCGCTGTTGCTGGCCACCGGACAGCTCACGCGGGTAGCGGCTCAAGTACTGCTTGGGTTCGAGCTTGATCATGTTCATCAATTCGCGGGCGCGATCGTGGCATTGCTGTTTGTCCCAACCGAGCAGGCGCGGCACGATGGTGATGTTTTCCTCGATGGTCATGTTCGGGAACAGGCCGATCTGCTGGATCACATAACCGATGTTGCGGCGCAAGGTAACGGCGTCGAGATCGGTGGTGTCTTCGCCGTTGATCAGGATTTTGCCCGAGGTCGGTTTTATCAACCGGTTGATCATTTTCAGCGTGGTGCTTTTGCCGCAACCCGACGGGCCGAGGAACACGCAAATCTCGCCTTCATTGACGATCAGGCTTACCGAGTCCACGGCTTTCACATCTTTGCCGTTGCTGTGAAAGGTTTTGCTGAGGTTTTGAAGTTCGATCATTTGAGTAATCCTTTTGGAGTCAGCGAACGTTGCAGCCATTGCAGAAGCAGGTCGGCGAAGATCGCCAGAAGACTGACCAACACCGCACCGACGATCAGCATCGACATATCGCTGCGGCTGATGGCAGCGAGGATCAGTACGCCCAGACCACCGGCGCCGATGGTGGCGGCGATGGTCATCACGCCGATGTTCATGACCACGGCAGTGCGTACGCCGGCGAGGATCACCGGCACCGCAATTGGTAACTCGACCATGCGCAGGCGTTGGCCGAAGGTCATGCCGATGCCCCGGGCTGCTTCGCGAATGCCGGGTTCGACACCGGTCAGTGCCAGGTAGGTGTTACGCATGATTGGCAGCAGGGAATACAGAAATACCGCGGTGATGGCTGGCATCGGTCCCAGGCCCTGGCCGAATTTCGAGTAGAACGGCAGCAGTAGACCGAACAGCGCAATCGACGGGATGGTCAACAGCACCGTGGCGCTGGCTTGCAAGGGACCGGCCAGCGTCGGGAAGCGCGTCATCAGAATGCCCAGCGGCACGCCGACCACAATCGCCAGGGTCACGGCGATGCCGACCAGGGTGATGTGTTGCCAGGTCAGGTGCAGGACGAGTGGCCAGTCCAGGTGGGAAAAGGCGTTGAGAAATTCCATGGCTTTTCCTCCTTAGTTCAATGGGTGCTGGCGCAAGAAGTCTGCGGCCACGGCGGAAGGGCTTTCATGATCGACATCGACCCGCGCGTTGAGCTGACGCATGGTTTGGTCGTCGAACAGTTCGGCCAGTGGTTTGAGTTGTTCGGCCAGTTGCGGATGGGCATCGAGGTACACCTGACGCACAACCGGCGCAGCGGTGTAGTCCGGGAAGTAATGCTTGTCGTCTTCCAGCAGTTTCAATTTGAAAGCGTTCAAGCGACCGTCAGTGGTGTAGACCAGACCGGCAAACACCTGGCCATTGCGCAGCGCGGTATAGACCAGTCCGGCGTCCATCTGCCGGATATTGTTGCGGGTCAGGTTCATGTCGTAGAGCTTGACCATGCCTTTGAGGCCGTCGGAACGGTTGGCGAACTCGGTGTCCAGAGCCACCAGGTGGTTGGCCTTTGCCTCAGCGTCGAGCACGTTGTTCAAGTCGCTGATGCGGTTGATCTGCGGGTATTCGTCAGCCACGTTCTTCGGCAACGCGAGGGCGTAGGTGTTGCTGAATTTCGACGGTGTGAGCCAGACCAGACCCTTTTTCGCGTCGAGTTCCTTAACCCGGACGTAGGACTGTTCGCTATCGAGTTTCTCGGTGACATGGTTGTAAGCCACCAGCGACACACCGGTGTATTCCCACATCAGGTCGAGCTGACCGTTTTCATGAGCGCTGCGGGCCAGGCTGCTGCCCAGGCCGCCGGTCACCTGGACCTCATAACCCTTGGTCCGCAGGTATTGCGAGGTGATTTCCGCGAGCAGGGTTTGTTCGGTGAACACCCGGGCGCCGATGCGGATCAACGGTTTGTCGGCGGCATTGGCAAATCCTGCGCACAGCAGGACGCAGCCTAGTAATAAGCTAAATGTCTTCATGATTATTCCTTCGCTCAGCCGGATTCAGGACTGGGGTAAACCGCGTTCCAGCCAAAGTCGGCTGGCCAGTGTCACCAGACCGTCGAGCAGTAACGCCAGCAGGGCGGTGCAGGCTGCGCCGAGAATCAATTGCGGCTGGTTGTTCAAGGCAATGCCGGGGAAAATCAGGCTGCCCAGGCTGTTGGCGCCGATCAGGAACGCCAGCGGCGCAGTGCCGACGTTGATCGCCAGTGCGACGCGCACGCCGCCGATAATGATCGGCATCGCGTTCGGCAGTTCGACCCGCCAGAGCACTTGGCGTGGGGTCATGCCGATGCCGATGGCCGCTTCCTTGAGTGAGCCCTGAACGTTTTTCAGGCCTTCGTAGGTGTTGCGCACGATGGGCAACAGGGACGCGAGGAACAGCGCGAAGATCGCGGGGCCGCTGCCGATCCCGAGTATTCCCAGGGCGATGGCCAGTACGGCGAGAGGCGGGACAGTGTTGCCGATGTTGAAGAGCTGCATGAAGCGTTCGGCGCGTCCGACCATGGTCGGGCGGCTGAGGAAGATACCGGCGGGGATGCCCACAACGAGGGCGGCCAGCATGGAAGCGAGGACGAGAATCAGATGAGCTTGCAGGTAAAACAACAAATCGTCGCGGTACAGGTCGATCGTGTTGATGCCGATCCAGTGGATCAGCAGGGCCAGAAGGGCGACGACAACCGCTCCTCCTATCAGCCCTTTGCCATAGCGAATAGCCACAGGCGGACTCCTTTATTTCAGTCGGCGAACAGCGCTTCGTGTGGCAACGCCATACTTGGCTGCCGAAGACACTGTTCGCGAAAAGCAGCTCGTCAATGCCGGCAAAGCGGCATGAGATCGAGCCATAAGCGCAGCCTCGTCAGGCTGACTTGCTGATATTTCAGCCCCTGACGACAGGTCGTAACAGGGGAGTGGACGGCTCCACGGTTTAAAAGGTTCCCACGTTAGACAGTATTTGGCCACCCCGGTCGCCTCACTTCCCGTAGCTGCTGTCGAGCTTGCGAGGCTGCGTTCGGCTGCAAAGCGGCCGTAAAACCGTCATGCGCGGTATGCCTGAAAGACCACGTTTTTTGATTTACGACGGCTGGGCCGCCGAACGCAGCCTCGCAAGCTCGGCAGCTGCTACAGGGCGAATGGTGGTCCGTAGATGTCGTTTTGAGCTATACTCGCCGCCCTTTTTTGAATCACCTGCCAGGCGATTTCCCATGACCAAACAGGCCGCCGAAGTCGCGAAACGCCGCACTTTCGCCATTATTTCCCACCCCGATGCGGGTAAGACCACCATCACCGAGAAGCTCTTGCTGATGGGCAAGGCGATTGCGGTTGCCGGCACGGTGAAGTCTCGCAAATCCGACCGTCATGCCACCTCCGACTGGATGGAAATGGAAAAGCAGCGTGGTATTTCCATTACCACGTCGGTCATGCAGTTCCCGTATCGCGATCACATGATCAACCTGCTCGACACCCCGGGCCACGAAGACTTCTCCGAAGACACCTACCGCACCCTGACGGCGGTCGACTCGGCATTGATGGTCCTCGACGGCGGTAAGGGTGTAGAGCCACGGACCATCGCCCTGATGGACGTTTGCCGTCTGCGTGACACGCCGATCGTCAGCTTCATCAACAAACTCGACCGCGACATTCGTGACCCGATCGAACTGCTCGACGAAATCGAAGCCGTCCTGAAGATCAAGGCTGCGCCGATCACCTGGCCGATCGGTTGCTACCGCGATTTCAAAGGCGTCTATCACCTCGCCGACGACTACATCATCGTCTACACCGCAGGCCACGGCCACGAGCGGACCGATGTGAAAATCATCGAGAAGCTCGACTCCGATGAAGCCCGCGCGCATTTGGGTGACGAGTACGAGCGCTTCATCGAACAGCTGGAGCTGGTGCAAGGCGCCTGCCACGAGTTCAATCAACAGGAATTCCTGGATGGCCAACTGACGCCGGTGTTCTTCGGTACCGCGTTGGGTAACTTCGGAGTCGATCATGTGCTCGACGCCGTGGTCGACTGGGCACCGAAGCCGCTGGCCCGTGTCGCCAACGAGCGCACGGTGGAACCGGTAGAAGAGAAGTTCAGCGGCTTCGTGTTCAAGATCCAGGCGAACATGGACCCTAAACACCGCGACCGTATCGCCTTCATGCGTATCTGCTCCGGCAAGTACGAAAAAGGCATGAAGATGCGCCATGTGCGCACCGGCAAGGACGTCCGGATCGGCGACGCGCTGACCTTCTTCTCCTCCGAGCGTGAGCAGCTGGAAGAAGCGTTTGCCGGCGACATCATCGGTCTGCACAACCACGGCACCATCCAGATCGGCGACACCTTCACCGAAGGCGAAGCCCTGGGCTTCACCGGTATCCCGCACTTCGCTCCAGAACTGTTCCGTCGCGTACGCCTGAAGGATCCGCTGAAATCCAAGCAACTTCGCCAGGGCTTGCAGCAACTGGCCGAAGAGGGCGCGACCCAGGTGTTCTTCCCGGAACGCAGCAACGACATCATCCTTGGCGCCGTCGGTGTGCTGCAGTTCGATGTGGTCGCCAGCCGCCTGAAAGAGGAATACAAGGTCGAATGCGCCTACGAGCCGATCACCGTGTGGTCCGCGCGCTGGATCGATTGCAGCGATAAGAAGAAGCTCGAAGAGTTCAGCGTCAAGGCTGTGGAAAACCTCGCCCTCGACGGCGGCGGCCACCTGACCTACCTGGCCCCGACCCGAGTCAACCTGGCGCTGATGGAAGAGCGCTGGCCGGACGTGAAATTCCGTGCGACGCGTGAGCATCATTAATTTGTAGAAGTACGGCTTGCCGACGATGGCGATTTCGAATTTGCCATCGCGAGCAAGCTTAGTTCCTACAGGCTGATTGGTTGTATCCCAAGCCCCGTTGCGTAAGCTGCGGGGCTTTTTATTGGGCAAGTCACCACCAGTGCCCAGTGGCAATTAAATAGCGATTCGACCTAGCCATTATTCCAAACCTGTCTTTTGGCAAACGGCAATTGGCGACCATCGTTAGTGTCCTATCTGGTCAATCCGATCTATCCAGACTAGATTTCAGACAGCGCTACGCTCGTTGGACATACGATCCGTAGCTACTCGTGATTCACCTACGAAAGGATGGAATCAGCTATGAGCATTTTTCAACGCATGGTTTTACTGATCAAAGTGCTGGTGCTGCTGTCGGTGGGCACTTCGGCAGCGTGGGCGAGCAGCGGCGCGGTGCAGGACCAGGGTTTTTGGGCAGCAAAAAGTGTGCAGGGCAGTGGCTTGATGGTTGCCACCGGTGATCAGAGTCAAAGTGACACTAAAGGCGATGAGGACCCATCCTCCGACGATTCCGAAGACGATACCCAGGGTTAAGGCTTAAGGATTCAGACAAAAGAACCCTCCTCCTGTCGGACTGATGCGCAGTCCGACAGGAGGAGGGTTGGTCAACGCGTTTCAAAAAGCGCCCCGAGAGGGCGCTTTTTCATGCCCGGCCTAGACGACGAATTGCTCGGCGTAATGGCAGGCCACCTGGCGGCTGTCGAGCTGGCGCAGGGCCGGCTCTTCTTTGCTGCACAGTTCGGTGGCGTACGGGCAGCGCTTGTGGAACGCACAGCCGGACGGCGGGTTCAGCGGGTTCGGCAGTTCGCCGACGATCTTGATTTTCGGCTTGGTCGGATCCGGATGGATCGTCGGCGTGGCCGACAGCAGAGCCTGTGTGTACGGGTGCAGGGGACGGGTGTAGATGTCTTCTTTCGGGCCCATTTCCACCGGACGGCCGAGGTACATCACCAGCACCTGGTCGGCGACGTGGCGCACCACCGCCAGGTTGTGGGAGATGAATACATAGGCGGTGTTGAACTCTTGCTGCAGGTCCATGAACAGGTTCAGCACCTGGGCCTGAATCGACACGTCCAGCGCCGAGGTCGGTTCGTCCGCGACCAGCACTTTGGGTTGCAGCATCATGGCGCGCGCCAGGGCGATCCGTTGGCGCTGGCCGCCCGAGAACATGTGCGGATAACGCTGATAGTGCTCAGGACGCAAGCCGACCTGCTTCATCATCGCCTGGACTTTTTCACGGCGTTCGGCCGCGGAAAGCTTGGTGTTGATCAATAGTGGCTCTGCAAGCTGATCGCCGATTTTCTGCCGTGGGTTCAACGACGCGTAAGGGCTCTGAAAGACCATCTGCACGTCTTTGCGCAGCTGTTTGCGTTCGGCCTTGTTGGCGCCGGTGACTTCCTGCCCGGCGATTTTCAACGAGCCCGAAGACGGTTCTTCGATCAGCGTCAGGGCGCGGGCCAGGGTCGACTTGCCGCAGCCGGATTCGCCAACCACGGCGAGGGTTTTGCCGGCTTCGAGTTCGAACGACACACCATTGAGTGCGCGTACCAGCGCGGTGCCTTTGAACAGGCCGCGGGAGACTTCGTAGTGACGGGTCAGGTCACGGGCGGTGAGAACGACGGCCATTACGCCACCTCCTGATTCAAAGGATAGAAGCAGCGGGCGAGGCTGTTGCTTTTCGGGTCCAGGCCTGGACGTTGTTGACGGCAGCTGTCCTGCACGTACGGGCAGCGCGGCGACAGCAGGCAGCCTTGCGGACGGTCATAGCGACCGGGAACAATGCCCGGCAGGGTGGACAGGCGCGAGGAACCCAGGCTGTGCTCGGGAATAGCCTTGAGCAGCGCTTCGCTGTACGGGTGTGCCGGGATGTCGAACAACTGCGGCACCTGACCGACTTCTACCGCTTGGCCGGCATACATCACGCACACGCGCTGGGCGGTTTCGGCCACCACGGCGAGGTCGTGAGTGATCAGCACCAGGCCCATGTTCTGCTCTTTTTGCAGCGCCAGCAGCAGGTCCATGATCTGCGCCTGAATCGTCACGTCCAGTGCGGTGGTCGGTTCGTCGGCGATCAGCAGTTTCGGTTCGCCGGCAATCGCCATGGCAATCGCCACACGTTGGCTCATACCGCCGGACAGTTGGTGCGGGTAGGCATCCATACGGCTTGCGGCGCCCGGGATTTCGACTTTTTCCAGCAGCTCGATGGCGCGCTTGCGGGCGTCCTTGCTGGACATTTTCAGGTGCAGGCGCAGTACTTCTTCGATCTGAAAGCCGACGGTGTAGCTTGGGTTCAGCGCGGTCATCGGGTCCTGGAAGACCATGGCCAGGTCTTTGCCGACGATTTGCCGACGCTGACGATTGCTGAGCTTGAGCATGTTCTTGCCGTCGAAATTCAGGGCGTCAGCGGTGACGATCCCCGGGTGTTCGATCAGGCCCATCAGCGCCATCATGGTCACGGATTTACCGGACCCCGACTCGCCAACGATGGCCAGGACTTCGCCCTTGTCCACGGAAATGTCGAGACCGTCGACCACCGGAACGGCGTTCTTGTCGCCGAAGCGAACGTTGAGATTCTTGATTTCCAACAGTGACATTTGAATCTCCTCAGGCGGCGTTCTTGAGTTTCGGGTCCAGCGCGTCGCGCAGGCCGTCGCCCATCAGGTTGATTGCCAGCACGCTGAGCAAAATGGTCAAGCCAGGCAGGCTGACGACCCACCAGGCGCGTTCGATGTAGTCGCGAGCCGAAGCCAGCATGGTGCCCCACTCAGGGGTTGGCGGTTGTACGCCAAGGCCGAGGAAGCCCAGTGCTGCGGCATCGAGAATCGCCGAGGAGAAGCTCAGGGTCGCCTGAACGATCAGCGGCGCCATGCAGTTGGGCAGCACGGTGATGAACATCAGGCGCGGCAGACCGGCACCGGCCAGGCGCGCGGCGGTCACGTAGTCGCGGTTCAGTTCGCCCATGACCGCAGCGCGGGTCAGACGAACGTAGGCCGGCAGGGACACCACGGCGATGGCGATCACGGTGTTGATCAGGCCAGGGCCGAGGATGGCGACGATCGCCACAGCCAGCAGCAAGGACGGCAGGGCCAGCATGATGTCCATCAGGCGCATGATGGTCGGGCCCAGCAGGCGTGGGAAGAACCCGGCGAACAGACCCAGCAGGATCCCCGGAATCAGCGACATGACCACCGACGACAGGCCGATCATCAAGGACAGGCGCGAACCGTGGATCAGGCGCGACAGCAGGTCGCGTCCCAGCTCATCGGTGCCGAGCAGGAATTGCATCTGCCCATTTGCCAGCCAGGCCGGCGGGGTCAGCAGGAAGTCGCGGAACTGCTCGCTCGGGTTATGCGGAGCAACCCATGGGGCGAAAATCGCGCAAAAAATAACCAGCAGCATGAACAACAGGCCGGCGACGGCGCCCTTGTTCTTGGAGAACGCTTGCCAGAACTCTTTGTACGGCGACGGATATAGCAGGCTTTGATCGACTGCTACGGCGGTAGTTGGAGTACTCATTCGTAGGGTCTCAGCGCTGGTGACGGATGCGTGGGTTTGCGAAGCCATAAAGAATATCCACTACAAAGTTGACCAGAATCACCAGGCAGGCGATTAACAGAATTCCGTTTTGCACCACGGGGTAATCCCGGGCGCCAATGGCTTCGATCAGCCATTTGCCGATGCCGGGCCACGAGAAGATGGTTTCGGTCAGAACCGCACCGGCCAGCAATGTGCCGACTTGCAGGCCGACCACGGTCAGTACCGGGATCAAGGCGTTGCGCAGGCCGTGAACGAACACCACGCGCGACGGCGACAGGCCTTTGGCCCGGGCGGTGCGGATGTAGTCTTCGCGCAGGACTTCGAGCATCGAGGAACGGGTCATCCGGGCGATCACCGCCAGCGGGATGGTGCCGAGCACGATGGCCGGAAGAATCAGGTGGTGCAGGGCGTCGAAGAACGCGCCGGTGTCATTGGCCAGCAGGGTGTCGATGAGCATGAAGCCGGTTCTTGGCTCGATGTCATACAGCAGGTCGATCCGCCCGGACACCGGGGTCAGGCCCAGCGAGACCGAGAAGAACATGATGAGGATCAGGCCCCACCAGAAGATCGGCATCGAATACCCGGCAAGGGAGATGCCCATCACCCCATGGTCGAACAGGGACCCTCGCTTCAGCGCCGCGATCACCCCGGCCAGCAGGCCGAGAACGCCAGCGAACAGCAGGGCCGCCATGGACAGTTCCAGGGTGGCGGGGAACAGCGAGGTGAATTCAGTCCATACGCTTTCACGGGTCCGCAGGGATTCACCCAGGTCGCCGTGGGCCAGTTTGCCGATGTAGTCCAGATACTGGGCATACAGCGGTTTGTTCAGACCAAGGCGTTCCATTGCCTGAGCATGCATTTCGGGATCGACCCGACGTTCGCCCATCATGACTTCCACGGGGTCGCCGGGAATCATGCGAATCAACGCGAAAGTCAGCAAGGTGATGCCGAAGAACGTGGGGATCAATAATCCCAATCGGCGGGCAATAAAACTAAACATCTTGTGGTGTACCTCATCAGCCGGTTAGGCGTTCCCGGCAGCGTTGGGGTCAACGTTGCCGGGCGTTCTCTTATCTACTTCACTTGGGTGGTAGCGAAGTTGTTAGTGGTCAGGGGGCTAATGTGATAACCCTCGACGTTATTGCGCATGGCCGTAAACATTCGGGTGTGGGCCATGCTGATCCATGGCTGGTCCTGATTGAAAATAGCCTGCGCCTGTTCATAGAGCGCTGCACGTTCGGTCGGGTTTACTTTAGCCCGGGCTTCATCGATCAGCGTCTGGAACTTCTCGTTGCACCAGCGGGCGTAGTTTTCGCCGTTCTTGGCGGCCTCGCAACTGAGCATAGGCGTCAGGAAGTTATCCGGGTCGCCGTTATCGCCCGCCCATCCGGCAGACACCATATCGTGTTCACCGTTTTTAGCGCGCTTGAGCATTTCGCCCCATTCCATGACGCGAATGTCGAGCTTGATCCCGACCTTGGCCAGGTCGGCCTGCATCATCTGCGCACCGAGCATCGGGTTCGGGTTGGTCGGGCCGCCACCGTTACGGGTGAACAGGGTGAACACGGTACCATCCGGCACGCCAGCTTCCTTGAGCAGGGCGCGCGCCTTGTCCAGGTCACGTTTCGGGTTTTGCAGGGTCTTGTTGTAACCCAGCAGGGTCGGTGGGTACGGGTTCACGGCTACCGAGGCATTGCCTTTGCCGAACAGCGCATTGACGTAGGCTTCCTTGTCGAACGCGATATCGATGGCTTTGCGGACCCGCACGTCGCTCATGTACTTGTGGGTGGTGTTCATGGCGATGTACGAAACAGTCATCGCGTCGAGTTCATCGACGCTCAGGTTGGTGTCTTTCTTGATGCTCGGGATGTCATCGGGCTTGGGATACAGCGCGACCTGGCACTCGTTGGCCTTGAGCTTTTGCAGGCGCACGTTGTTGTCGGTGGCGATGGCCAGGATCAGCGCTTCAGCCGGTGGCTTGCCACGGAAGTACTCCGGGTTGGCCTTGAAGCGAACCTGCGCATCCTTGGCATAACGCTGGAAGATGAACGGGCCGGTACCGACCGGTTTGTTGTTCAGGTCACCGGTTTTGCCGGCCTTGAGCAACTGATCGGCGTACTCGGCAGGGTAGATCGAGGAGAAGGCCATGGCGATGTCCGCCAGGAACGGCGCTTCACGGCGGGTCAGGGTGAATTTGACCGTGTTGTCGTCAACCTTCTCGACACTCTTGAGCAGCTCTTTGAAGCCCATGCTTTCAAAGTACGGGAAGCCCACGCTCGACTTGGTGTGCCACGGGTGGTTCGGGTCCAGCTGACGCTGGAAACTCCAGACCACGTCGTCGGCATTCATGTCGCGGGTCGGCTTGAAGTATTCGGTGGTGTGAAACTTGACGCCTTTGCGCAAGTGGAACGTGTAGGTCAGACCGTCCTCGCTGATGTCCCAGGAGTCGGCCAGTGCCGGAATCACTTCAGTGGTGCCGGGCTTGAAGTCCGCCAGACGGTTGAAGATGGTTTCGGCCACCGCATCGGCTGTGACTGCAGTCGTGTACTGGACCATGTCGAAGCCTTCCGGGCTGGCTTCGGTACAGACCACCAAGGGTTTGGCCGAGGCGCCGATAGCGACACTCAGCAGCGCGGCGGCGATGGCCGCACGTAGGGGAAGCATTTTCATCAAGAGCCCTCTGCAATCGGTTGAACAGGAAAAAACCAGACGGCCGACTCATCGTGAGTCAACCGTTTGGCAGCGCTTTTACAGAATGTTGAACGGGATGGTGGTCACGAGACGGAACTCGTTGATGTTGCCGTCGCCCTGGTTCGCGCTTGCACGGTGAGTGGTGTAGGTCGCGCGAACGGTGGTGGCTTTCAGCGGGCCACTTTGTACGGCGTAGGAAGTACCGATGCCGTATTCATAGTGGTGTTCGCCATCCAGGTTTTTCACGTCATAGGCAGTCCCGGTGTAGTGCGTACCGTCGATGCCCCAGCCGCGAGCCTGGTAGATGTTGAATTTCAAACCGGGCACGCCGTATTCAGCCATGTTCAGGCCGTAGGCGATCTGGAAGGATTTCTCATTCGGGCCGTTGAAGTCCGACAGCAGGGAGTTGGCCAGGTAGATGCCGTTGGTTTCGTGCAGGTAGTCGAAGTACTCGTCACCGACAATTTGCTGCCAGGAGAATGTCAGGCTGTGGGCCTGGTGGGTCAGGCCGAACGACAGGGAGTAGGCATCGTTGTCGATCTTGCCCATTTCCTTTTTGCCGGTGTCGAGGGTCTTGTAGTAGTTCAGGCCGGTAGTCAGGCCCAGCACCGAGCTATCGCCCAGTTCGTGGGTGGCGCCGAAGTAGTACTGATTCCAGAAGTCTTCGACATTCGCGACGTACAGGCTGGTCTTCAGGCTTTTGAACGGCTGATAGTTCAGGCCAGCGGTGTTCACGTGGTCGGTTTCGGCGTTGTTGTTGTTATATTCGGAGCGGAATTTCGACAGGCTTTGTTCGGTCCGTGGCGATACGCGGTCGAACGTGCCGAGATCGAACGACAGGTTATTGAACTCTTCGCTGTGGATCGACACACCTTCAAAGCTTGAAGGCAGTGGACGGTTGCCGATGACATCGACAATCGGGGTGCTGAAGTTCTGACGGCCGGCGGTCAGGGTGGTGTTGGAAATACGTGCCTTGACGTTCGCCAGGCCGAGCTTGCTCCACTGATCTACCGGATCGCCATTGTTGTCACTCAGGGTGCGGTTGTTTGCACTTGCGCCACCGCTGCCAGCGGCAACGTCGTGACGGCTGCGATCCAGAGCAATCGCGTTATACGCGGCGATCTCGGTACTGATACCGACCGTGCCTTGGGTAAAGCCCGAGGTGTAATTGAGAATCGTGCCTTGAACCCAGTTTGTACGACGTGGAGTCGTGGTGAGTACGCCATCTTTTTGGTATTTGAAGCGGTCATCACGACGCTTCAATTCGTTTGCGTACCAGTTGCGGGTGGATCCCGACAGGCTCTGACCTTCGATAAAACCCTTGGTATCAGCCTGGGCATTGGTGGTGCTCAGGCCGGTTGGAACGAAATCCTGGCTTGCAGGTTCAGCGTAGGCGGTAGCCGTGACGCTGCTGATGGCCAAGGCCAATAACGCGGTGCTGCTCAGTTTCATGGGTGAAGCTCCTTTCTTTCTTTTTTTAATGCCGGTCTTTTTTGGTGATCCGGCTATTTGGTTTTGAACTCATTCACGTATCGCAAACGTTTGCATTCGGCGTGTTCGCCGAATTCAGGCAACACCTTTGCGTGAGGGCGAAAATCGCCCTCAGGTTTTTGGCTAATCAGTTATTGGTCGATGCTGACACCCGAGAAGACGTTACGGCCGAAGGGGCTGACCTTGAATCCTTCGACTTTGGCGCTCAACGGCTGGTTGACCGTCGAGTGGGCGACAGGCGTGATCGGCACTTGCTGCTTGAGCAATTGCTGAGCCTGTTTGTAGAGCACCGTGCGTTGCTCACGGTCGGTGACAATCTTGGCTTGCTTGATCAGCTTGTCGTATTGCGGGTCACACCACATGGAGTAGTTGTTGCCGCCAATCGCGTCGCAGCTGTAGAGGGTGCCCAGCCAGTTGTCCGGGTCCCCGTTGTCGCCGGTCCAGCCGATCAGGCTGATGTCGTGTTCGCCATTCTTGGTGCGCTTGATGTACTCGCCCCATTCGTAGCTGACGATCTTTACTTTCAGGCCGATTTTCGCCCAGTCCGACTGCAGCATCTCAGCCATCAGCTTGGCGTTCGGGTTGTACGGGCGCTGGACCGGCATGGCCCAGAGAGTGATCTCGGTGCCTTCCTTGACCCCGGCAGCCTTGAGCAATTCCTTGGCTTTTTCCGGGTTGTAGGCGGCGTCTTTGATGGTTTCGTCGTAGGACCACTGGGTCGGTGGCATGGCGTTGACCGCCAGTTGGCCGGCGCCCTGGTACACCGCCTTGAGAATCCCCTGCTTGTTCACCGCCATGTCCAATGCCTGGCGTACTTCGAGCTGGTCGAAGGGTTTGTGCTGCACGTTGTAGGCGATGTAGCCAAGGTTGAAACCGGGCTTCTCGATCAGTTGCAGCTTGGGGTCGTTTTTCAGCGCGTCGACATCGGCCGGACGTGGGTGCAGGGTGATCTGGCACTCGTTTTTCCTGAGCTTCTGCACGCGCACCGACGCATCGGTGTTGATGGCGAAAATCAGCTGGTCGAGCTTGACCCGGCTCGGGTCCCAGTACTGCTTGTTGCCGGTGTAACGGATGTTGGAGTCTTTCTGGTAGCTCTTGAACACGAACGGCCCGGTGCCGACCGGCTTCTGGTTGATGTCGCTCGGCTTGCCGGACGCGAGCAACTGGTCGGCGTATTCGGCGGAAAGAATCGCGGCAAAACTCATGGCGATGTTCTGAATGAACGCGGCGTCTACCGAGTTCAGGGTCATGACCACGGTCAACGGCCCGGTCTTCTCGACCTTGGCGATGTTCTTGTTCAGGCTCATCCCGTTGAAGTACGGAAACTCGGTCGGGTAAGCCTTGCGGAATGGATGCTCGGTATCGAGCATGCGATTAAAGGTGAACAACACATCGTCGGCGTTGAAGTCGCGGCTCGGTGTGAAGTACTGGGTGGTGTGAAATTTCACCCCTTCGCGCAGGTGGAACGTGTACTTGAGACCATCCTCGGAAATATCCCAACGTGTGGCCAGGCCCGGTACGACATTGGTGGAGCCTTTTTCGAACTCGGCCAGCCGGTTGTACAACGGTTCGGCGGCGTCGTTGTCGGTCGCAGTGGTGTACTGCGCGGTGTCGAAGCCCGCCGGGCTGCCTTCAGAGCAAAACACCAGGCTGTTATTGGCGGCCTGGCTGATTGACGTGGCGGCCAACAGACCGGTGCCCAGTAATGCGGATAAAACCAAGGTATGGCGCATAACGCTCCCTCTCTTTTTAGGTGTTAAACAGTGAGTCGTCGTCCCGTCCTGGGACGTGCAGACATCACTGATCCAAAGCCATGGAGTCAGCAGTTGCCAGCCGCAGCGAAAAAACGGCCGTACCCCGACGGTATGAGTCGAAGGTCAGGCGGTAAATGCGTAAGGCCTGAAAAACAGGTAGGAAAAGGCGACACGTCCTAAGCCCGCTGCAGTGGTCCGCAGTGGTTTGGGAAGTAGGCGAATTCCAGCTGTCTTGGCAGATAAGGCAACGGCGACGTCAGGGACGTCACCGTTGCAAAACCTTATTTGCTGACGCTGACTCCGTAGAAGGAGTTCAAGCCAAACGGGCTGATCTTGAAGTCCTGCACGTTGTCGCGCATGGGTTGGAACACCGTCGAGTGAGCGATAGGTGTCATTGGAACGGCGTCTTTGAGGACGTGTTGCGCCTGTTTGTACAGTTCGGTGCGCTTGGCCTGATCGGTGGTGCGCTTGGCTTCTTTCACGATGCCGTCAAACTTCTTGTCACACCATTTTGAGAAGTTGTTGCCCTGCAGTGAATCGCAGCCGAACAGCACGTTCAGCCAGTTGTCCGGGTCACCGTTGTCGCCGCTCCAGCCAATCAGCATCGCGCCGTTTTCGCCGCCTTTGGAGCGCTTGATGTACTCGCCCCACTCATAGGTCACGATCTTGGCCTTGATACCGATCTTGGCCCAGTCGGACTGCAGCATTTCAGCCATCAGCTTGGCGTTCGGGTTGTAAGGACGCTGCACCGGCATCGCCCACAGGTTGATCTCGGTGCCTTCCTTGATGCCGGCTTCCTTGAGCAGCTGTTTGGCTTTCTCAGGGTTGTATGGCGCATCCTTGATGGTGGTGTCGTAGGACCACTGGGTTGGCGGCATGGCGTTGACCGCCAGTTGACCCGCACCCTGGTAAACCGAGTCGATGATCTGCTGCTTGTTGACGGCCATGTCCAGTGCCTGACGCACTTTCAGTTGAGCCATCGGGTTCGGCTGATCGCTGCCCTTGATCTTGTCCATCACGTTGTAGGCGATGTAACCCAGGTTGAAACCAGCCTGGTCAGGCACCTTCAGGGTTTTGTCTTCTTTCAGCGCCTTCAGGTCAGCCGGGCGTGGGAACAGGGTGATCTGGCACTCGTTCTTTTTCAGCTTCTGAATACGTACCGACGGGTCGGTGGTGATGGCGAAGATCAGGTTGTCGATCTTGACGTCGTCAGGCTTCCAGTAGTCCTTGTTCCCGGTGTAGCGGATGTTGGAGTCTTTCTGGTAGCTCTTGAACACGAACGGACCAGTGCCGACCGGCTTCTGGTTGATGTCGGCGGCTTTGCCTTCCTTGAGCAGCTGGGCAGCGTACTCGGCGGACTGGATCGAAGCGAAGCTCATGGCCATGTTCTGGATGAACGCGGCATCAACTTCCTTGAGGGTGAACTTGACGGTGTGATCGTCGACTTTATCGATCTTGGTGATGTTGGTGTCCATCCCCATGTCGGTGAAGTACGGGAATTCGGTCGGGTACGCCTTACGGAACGGGTCATCCTTGTTAATCATGCGATTGAAGGTGAACAGCACGTCGTCGGCGTTGAAGTTACGGGTCGGCGTGAAATACGGCGTGGTGTGGAACTTCACCCCATCGCGCAGATGGAAGGTGTAAGTCAGGCCATCGGGGGAAATGTCCCAGCTGGTGGCCAGGCCAGGAACAACGGCGGTGCCGCCACGTTCGAACTGGCTCAAACGGTTGAACATGGTTTCTGCTGAGGCGTCGAAGTCGGTTCCGGTGGTGTACTGACCAGGATCAAAACCGGCCGGGCTCCCTTCGGAGCAAAACACCAGGTTAGTCGCCGCTTGGGCGAAAGGTGCGCTAGCTAATAAGCTTGCGCCGACTAAAAACGGAATGACCGCGTGTTTAAGCATGGTGGCCTCATGATTTGTTGTCATTTTTGGAATTAGAGGACGACCTCGTGAGTCGACCTGCCGATACTTATGCAGGGCCCATACCCAATGCAAGATGCCGGGGAGCTACAAGCCTTAAACAGTGGCACGAACGTACCTAAATGTCGCATATGTATAAAAGTTGACGCATTTGACCGTTTGCGGTCGTATTTCTCGGTGCAAACGACGCACCATTGAGGTGCGGCCAGGGCGCCTGGCGCACCCGGCCGGAGCGTGGTGTTACTTATTTATACCCACGCCATAAAAGGGTGTGAGGCCGAACGGGCTGATCTTGAAGTCGGAAACTTCCTTGCGCAGAGGTTGAAAAACCGTCGAGTTGGCGATCGGTGTGATAGGCACTTGTTGCTTAAGGATTTTTTGTGCCTGTTGATAGAGCTTGACCCGCTCGTCACGGTCAGTGGAGACCTTGGCCTGCTGAACCAGCTTGTCGTACGCCGGGTCGCACCACTTGGCGTAGTTGCTACCTTTTACGGCGGCGCAGCTGTAGAGCACGCCGAGCCAGTTGTCCGGGTCACCGTTGTCGCCGGTCCAGCCGTAGATCATCGCGTCGTGCTCGCCGTTCTTGGCGCGCTTGATGTACTCGCCCCATTCATAGCTGACAATGTTGGCCGTGATGCCGACCTTGGCCCAGTCCTGCTGAATCATCTGTGCCGACATTCGCGCGTTCGGGTTGGACGCCCGCTGCACGGTCATTGCCCATAAATTGATAGTGGTACCGGGTGCAACCCCTGCTTCTTTTAGTAGCGCCTTTGCCTTGGTCGGGTCGTAGGGCGCGTCCTTGATGGTCGGGTCATACGACCATTGCGCTGGCGGCAGGGCGTTCTGCGCCAGTTGTCCGGCGCTTTGATAGACGGCCTTGATGATCGCCGGCTTGTCGATGGCCATGTCCAGCGCCTGGCGAACCTTGAGCTGGTCCAGTGGTGGGTGGGATACGTTGTAGGCCAGGAAGCCAAGGTTGAATCCGGCTTGCTTGAGCACCCGCAGGTTCGGGTCCTGCTCCATCACTTCGATGTCGGCCGGTCGCGGATAACCGCTGACCTGGCACTCGCCGGTCTTGAGCTTTTGCAGGCGCACGGCGGCGTCCGGGGTGATCGAGAAAATCAGGTTGTCGAGTTTTACGTCCTCGGGTTTCCAGTAGGCGCGGTTGGCGCTGTAGCGGATCTGCGAGTCCTTCTGATAACGCTTGAACACAAAGGGTCCGGTACCGACCGGCTTCTGATTTAGGTCAGCGGCTTTGCCTTCTTTGAGCAACTTGTCGGCGTACTCGGCGGACTGGATCGAGGCGAAGCTCATCGCCAGGTTCTGCACAAACGCGGCGTCGATGTTGTTCAGGCTGAAGCGCACGGTGTGTTCGTCGACCTTGTCAACACTCTTGATCGTGGTGTTCAGGCCCATGTCGGTGAAGTACGGCGACTCGGCGGGGTAGGCCTTGCGAAATGGGTTGGCGGGGTCGAGCAAGCGCTGGAAGGTGAACAGCACATCGTCCGCGTTGAAATCGCGGCTCGGCGTGAAGTAGTCGGTGGTATGAAACTTCACCCCGTCACGCAGGTGGAAAGTGTAGGTCAGGCCGTCTTTGGAGACGTCCCAACTCGTTGCCAACCCTGGCTCGACTTCGGTGCCACCACGTTTGAACTGCGTCAGGCGGTTGAAGACTGTTTCCGCCGAGGCATCGAAATCCGTGCCGCTGGTGTACTGGCTCGGGTCGAACCCGGCAGGACTGGCTTCGGAGCAGTAGACCAGGGTCGTCGCGGCCTGGGCGAATGGGGCGATGGTGGCGAGGGTGAGGGCAAGCAGAAGCGGTTTGACGGTGGTTCTATCCATGGAGTCCCCGAGGGTTTGGCGGCGGCTTTTTCTGGAGAGTAGCGTTGTTGACGGGGAGCGCGGAAATATCAGTTTGTTAGGGGGACCCCTCTGTTATGGCATACACGGCGGGTTGTTGGCCTTAGACGTGTGTGGTCCGCGGCTCAGCCCAGCAGTCCGGAGTACTTCCCCCATCCCCATAGGGCAAAAAAGCCGAAGAATGAATAGGCAACCATTCGATGTGAAATAACGACCCAACGTCGTAGGTGCGGGGGAAAGCGCTTGATGTCATCGATAGAGTGCGGGTCGCTTCTCTGCAGAAATGAATCTTTCGCGTGCAGCATTATCGAGAGGTGGCTCAGGCGGTAGCTACGGCCGTACACCCCATTACCCATTACTCGGAGATTGCGGCCTACGAAGTAGGAGTTGCTGAGGTGTGATTCAAGTTCTTCCAGTTTGAAAAAGCTGATGTATACCCGCAGCAATAAAATCATCAGCGTCAAGGCAAGAAAGGCACTCAATATGGCTGTGTAGAGCAATTTCAGCTCGCCCATTGGGCTGGCAATTGTTGTGCGCATATACAGCAAGCCGTCCCAGAGCAAGAGGAGTCCAGCGCTGGTCATCGCAATGCGTATCAGGTTTTTTGGAATCTCTGCCCATTTTCTTAGACGCCTTGGCAGGATTTCAGCTTCCATAAATGCATAGGGGTCCAACATCTGATGCTGATAGAAACTGCCTGTTAACGCGCCTATCAGTCTTAGTCTGTTCATCCGTCCAAACAGACCGTTGCCTACACTGTTTCGATTGATGCTCACGAGATGAGATGCGATGAAGTGTTTTTCAATGTGATCGAGCTTGAAGCAGGCGGCAAACAATATGATTGCCTGGCTGAGAAAAATCAGAAGAAAAACAATTGTCCATAAAGTGAGTTGAATGTGATCAATGGGCAGAGCTATCACAAGTAGCCCTTAATGTTGATCCAAACTAAAACTCCAACTCCCCAGGCGATGCAACACGCATTGATGTGACCAGGAATAATGACCCAGGGCCGCAGGCTTCTTGGGAAGCGCTTTACTTCCTCGATTGAGTCTGGGTCCATTTTGCGGAAAAATTTGAACACCAATAGTGACCATATCAACACTGGATTTCCGGTTCTGAGGATGATCGGAGTACTGGTGTCACCTCGGTGAGACGCGACCAGGCGGGACTTTTGATAGTGACTTTGTATCTCTTTGAGCTTGTAGGTCGCGATATATACCATAAATGCGTTGTTCAGAAAAAACAGTGCGAAAAGCAGAAGGCCAGATAGGTCTACTATTTGGTTAAGTTCCATAATTCAAACCTTATATCATTCATCGCAAAACAAGTTTTGAGTAGTGACTACAGTATAAACCTGCTCCATGCCCCGATTGCCACCAGCCAGATCGTGCAAAACGCGTTGATGTGGCCAGGAATAATGACCCAAGCTCGCAAATGCTTGGGGAAGTGGTTAACCCCTTCGATTGAGCCAGGGTCGAGATTTCGCAGATGTTTGAATACAAGCACCGCCCAAACTGTTCCCAAACAGCCGACTCGGCGGATGATTGAGCGGTAGGAATTGCTGTGATAGCGGGAGACAAATATGGAATGCTCGAAGTGGCTCTCCATTTCCTCAAGTTTGTGAGTGGCTACATAAGCGCAGAATGCATAGTTGAGTATTGTCAATATAAAAAGTGGCCCTGCGGAAAAAACTATCAGCAGATCAAGTGTCATGGTTCGGTCCTCTCATACAAAGCTTCACCCAAACGCTCGCCACTCGCTGCGCCAAGATCCCCTAGTCCTGCTGCGAGAAACCCACTTACCAGCAACATACAGCCAACGCCGCCGACCCCACCTGTACCAACGCCAATGGCTAAACATGTCCCCTTGGCTACAGCGGGAGCAATAGCACTCGCGAGAGCGCCACCCGCAATATTGCCAGCAAGTTTCCCACCTTCCACAAACCGAACCTGCCTGCACTGGTCCTCTCTTCCTGTACGACACGTTTCATGAATTTTCATCGCCGCAGCACTAGCACCCAAACCAATCGCCACATAACCACCCGCTTTCATGTACTTCGAGGCTCGCGCAACACCCTCGATATGAGTGGCATAACCTGGCAACTGAGTCGGTGCGCCAGCTTTGCTCCAATGATGAACCGTTCGACGAGTGGATAGTCCTAACGCACGTTTGAGTTTGGGGTGATCCGGGATGCCCGTAGCCTTACGCATCAAAGGTCCCAAACTGGCATCCAGTTTCGCCATGAGTCGCTTACGCTGCGCAAAAAAGCCGGGGGATTTCAGGTGGCCGTATTGCCGGTACTGTTCCTGATGTAAACGCTCAAGCTCGGTGAGGGTGTTTCGCAACGTTTCCAGATGCTGGCCAACCATGAAGGACGCTACACCCAGCGCTCCTGAGGCGACACCTAAAAACGGTTCTATCACTTCATGATGCTCAACCATGAACGAAGCTTCTTCATCGCTCAGGTCCTTGAGCGCTTCGTTGACCTTATCTGCAGCGATCATCAATTGCGCCTCCTCCCGGCGACACATGTAATGCCTGGAATCGCTGAAGATCACCATTTGCCCGGGCTTCACCTGTTCGCCGAGATGGCGGTTGAGCGAGCGGAACACTTTGCGCAAGGCATCGCTGGGCGGGTTTTCGTACAGCGAGCGTTCCAGTGTTTCGAGACTCATAGGCCGCTGGATGATGTGAAACCCGGACTCGGCCGGCTGCGGCAGGGTGAATGCGTGGTCCTCGACCAGGTGCTGTGCTGGTGGCGGTTCGGGTTTGGGCTTGAAGGCGTTCCACGAGGCGCCGCCGTTATCGGGGGCGACGCGTGGTGCCACCATCACCCAGTCTCCGCTGCTGACAGCGTCGATGAGTTTTTTCTGATGGACCGCCTGCATGTAGTTGGAGCGATGGGCGCCGACGGAGCTCAGCAGGTCGTCGAAGCCTTGCAGATTGTCTGGAGAACTCAGGGCCTGGCGCAGGTCGTAGGCCGCCTGGCTGCTGTCGAGCACCTGGCCGCGCTGGCCGGCGAGTTGGCTTTTGGGGATGAGTTTGGTCACGCCCGTGTCCCGTTCCGTGGAAACGGGCGACTGTGGCGAGTGGACTCAGGAAATGATGCCGGGCGATTCGGTGAAGAGTGTAGGGATGATCCGATTCGTTGGCATGCCGACATTAACGTTTACAACACCAGCGACTCCTACAAAAAGCGCTGTCAGCCGAAGGCATGAGGACGAATGTTCCGACGAGTTGTGGCGGTTGCGCTGGGTTTGGGGCTGCGCCTAACCTTTTGCTGTCGCTGAAAACTCAGCGAACGGGTGTGAGATCCCGGCAAAGAGTATGAATCGAGTGCCAGTACTACCATAATTGCCGCCAGCTTATCCGCTGTTCGCAATGCTTTATGGCGACTGTGTGCGGGCAGACTTCGGTCTGGCCGGTTCTACTCCCGGTAATCTCACACCGCACACAGCTGCCACCCCTTCGCCGAGTGAGATCGGCAAGAGATGGCTCCCAAAATGAGTGGAGTATTCACATGGACAAGTTAATCCCCGATCCCCCCGCACCCGACGACGTTTCCCCGTACGAATCCCTTGATTCCAAAAAGCATCCACGATGCTGCCCACCGGGCACTGGATCACTACCTGAAACCGACGCTCGCCAAACTGCGCTTCAGCGATTTGCGTTCCGACCGGTTATTCAGTGTCGCCCCTGAGGTGGGCACTGAAAGCCTGTTGGCCAATGCCTCGGAAGACCTGGCGTCGGTGAAAGTCATGGCCGCCGACCTGGCGTTCGAGATCGAAGGTTCGCGGCGCCATGTGGCGCTGGCGATTTGTCGGCTGGTGGATGGCGTGCAGTTGCTGGTGGACAGGGCGCTGGATGATTTCGATGTGCCGGAGCCAGCGGAGTACCAGGTCAAGTAGGGCGCAGTGGGTCAGTCAGCGGAAGGCTGGCTGACCCACCTCAACTTCAAGGCATCAACACTTCAATCGAGCCATCGGCGGTCATGTTGACCTGGCTGGTGCCGGCTTCGACATCCGGAGTGACCGGTGCGGGACCCATACGATGATTCGGCTTCTATAGGCATTCGCTCAATACCCCTAGAACAAGTACACCGCCGAAAGAAAAAGCCGCCATTCGAAACGGAATAATGACCCAGCGTCGTAGATGCGGGGGAAAGCGCCTGATGTCTTCAAGTGCCTGCGGGTTGTTTATTAGCAACACAGAAGCGCGCCCGCGAAGTATTGCAGTGATTTGCCTGAGTCTGTACCTGCGGCCGTATAAGCCATTGCCCATATCCCGGCGGTTGCTTTGAACGAGATAACAGTGCGTGAGGTGAGACTCAATTTCGTCGAGTTTGAAAAGGCTCACGTACGCCATGACGGCCAAGTTGATAAAAATCAGCGTGAACAAGACAACAGCAACAGCCGCGTAAAGCAACTTCGCTTCATTCATGGCGTTGTAGCTTCGTAAATGATTTCACTGGCGGATTCCAGGGCTTTCGAGCCTAGATTTCCTCCAACAGATGCTGTCGCGCCACTTAAAACCAAGACGCATATTACGCCTCCAATTCCGCGAGTTTTCAGCGCCAAACCCGCACAATACTCCATTGTGACAGGTGCGGCATAAGCACCCGCGATGGCTGAGCCTCCAACGTTGCCGGCCAACTTTCCTCCTTCTATGACTTTCACCTTCCGGCACTCTTCGTCGGTTCCGGTGCGACAGACTTCATTGATTCGCATAGCTGAGGCCCCTGTCGCTAAGCCGATGCCGACATATCCTCCTGCCTGCATGAACCTCGCGGCCCGTGCTACTCCTTCAATGTTCGTGGCATAACCCGGCAACTGCGCCGGCGCTCCTGCCTTATTCCAATGGTGAATCGTTCTACGAGACGACAGCCCCAGCGCACGTTTGAGCTTGGGATGATCTGGAATTCCGATGCCCTTGCGCACCAAAGGTCCCAGACTGGCATCCAGCTTTGCCATCAGGCGTTTGCGTTGGGCAAAGAACTCTGGTGAGTGCAGGTGACCGTATTGGCGGTAGTGCTGTTGATGCAGCTCCTCGAAGTGTTTCAGTGTGATTTTCAGCGTTTCCAGATGTTGCCCGATCATGAAAGAAGCCACACCCAACGACCCCGCCGACACCTCAAGAAACGGCTCAATCACCTCATGATGCTCAACCATGAACGAAGCTTCTTCATCGCTAAGATCCTTGAGCGCTTCGTTGACCTTATTTGCAGCGATCATCAATTGCGCCTCCTCCCGGCGACACATGTAATGCCGAGGGTCGCTGAAGATCACCATCTGCCCGGGCTTCACCTGTTCGCCGAGATGCCGGTTGAGCGAGCGGAACACTTTGCGCAAGGCATCGTTGGGCGGGTTTTCGTACAGTGAGCGTTCCAGTGTTTCGAGACTCATCGGCCGCTGGATGACGTGAAACCCTGATTCGACCGGTTGGGGCAGAGTGAAGGCGTGTTCTTCGACCAGATGCTGCGCCGGTGGCGGTTCGGATTTAGGCTTGTACGCATTCCACGAGGCGCCGCCGTTATCGGGGGCGACGCGTGGTGCCACCATCACCCAGTCTCCGCTGCTGACAGCGTCGATGAGTTTTTTCTGATGGACCGCCTGCATGTAGTTGGAGCGATGGGCGCCGACTGCATCCAACAAATCGTCGAAGCCTTGCAGATTGTCTGGAGAACTCAGGGCCTGGCGCAGGTCGTAGGCCGCCTGGCTGCTGTCGAGCACCCGGCCGCGCTGGCCGGCGAGTTGGCTTTTGGGGATGAGTTTGGTCACGCCCGTGTCCCGTTCTGTGGAAACAGGCGACTGTGGCGAGTGGACTCAGGAAACGATGCCGGGCGATTCGGTGACGGGTGTAGGGATGATCCGATTCGTTGGCATGCCGACATTAATGTTTACAACACCAGCGACTCCTACAAAAAGCGCTGTCAGCCAAGGGCATGAGGACGAATGTTCCGACGAGTTGTGGCGGTTGCGCTGGGTTTGGGGCTGCGCCTAACCTTTTGCTGTCGCTGCAAAATCAGCGATCAGGTGTGGAAACCTGGAATCTCAGTAGGCGTATAGCCTCACCACCGCAATCGTTGCCGATGTATTCTCTCGTCGGCAAGAAAAGCGTCATGGCGGCTGTGCGTGGGCAGACTTCGGTCTGACCGGGGTCCTACTGTCCCGTTTTCCACCCCACGTATAGCCGCCACCTATTTGCCGTGTGGAAATGGCAAAAGATGGCTCCAATTTGCGAGTAAGGAGCATCTGCATGGACAAGTTAATCCCCGATCCCCCCGCACCCGACGACGTTTCCCCGTACGAATCCCTCGATTCCAAAAAGCTCCACGACGCTGCCCACCGGGCACTGGATCACTACCTGAAACCGACGCTCGCCAAACTGCGCTTCAGCGATTTGCGTTCCGACCGGTTATTCAGTGTCGCCCCTGAGGTGGGCACTGAAAGCCTGTTGGCCAATGCCTCGGAAGACCTGGCGTCGGTGAAAGTCATGGCCGCCGACCTGGCGTTCGAGATCGAAGGTTCGCGGCGCCATGTGGCGCTGGCGATTTGTCGGCTGGTGGATGGCGTGCAGTTGCTGGTGGACAGGGCACTGGATGATTTCGATGTGTCGGAGCCAGCGGAGTACCAGGTCAAGTAGGGCGCAGTGGGTCAGTCAGCGGAAGGCTGGCTGACCCACCTCAACTTCAAGGCATCAACACTTCAATCGAGCCATCGGCGGTCATGTTGACCTGGCTGGTGCCGGCTTCGACATCCGGGGTCACCGGTGCCGAGTCCATGCCCGCGGCTTTCATCATCATCGGCGCACGCAGGTAAGGCTGTGGATAACCGTTGCTGTTGAGGTTCAGGTTGACGATTTTGTAACCCTTGCCGCCCAGTGCATCGGTGGCCAGTTGGGCGCGGGCCTTGAAGGCGGTGACGGCTTCCTTGAGCAGCGCATCTTCGCTGGCCTTGCGGGTCGGGGTGGCGATGGCGAAGTCCATGCCGCCCATTTTCAGGTCGGTCAGCAGTTCGCCGGTGAGCTTGGACAGCGCCGCGAAGTTCGAGCTTTCCAGGCGCAGTTCGGCACGTTCACGCCAGCCAGTGATCTTCTGGCCCTTGGTGTCGTAGATCGGGTAGCTGTGACGGCTGCCCTGGCGCAGGGTGATGTCCTTGACCTGTTTGGCCTGGGCCAGCGCCTTGTTCATGGTGGTACTGACGTCGGCGGCGAGTTTCGCCGGGTCGGTGTTTTGTTCTTCGGTGTAGAGGGTCACGATCATCAGGTCGCGGGCCACTTCCTGACTGACTTCGGCGCGCAGGGAAATCTGGTTGTAGTGAAGTTCGTCGGCGGCCAATGCCGGCAGGCTGGCAACGGTGCCGACACTGAGGGCGAGAAGGGCGGCGCTGCGGCGCAATGTGTTCATGACGTCTCCTTGGATGATGCGCAGGGGTTATGGTCCAAGCCTGCGTGAAACCATCAGACTGTAGCTTTAAATACCTGGTTCACCCAGTTACAACTTCTATACAGATCTGACCGCCTACCGTTCCCTTTGGCGAAGAGCGTTTGTGGCGAGGGGGCTTGCCCCCGCTGGACTGCGAAGCAGGCCCAAAACCTGTCGACTGGGTATTTCAGGGAAACCGCGTACACAGGATTACGACTGCTGCGCCCGAGCGCGGACCGGCCGGCGGGGGCAAGCCCCCTCACCACAATGGATCTTCAATGTCCTGTGGCGCTTTGCCGCACTTTTGCCTGTCGGGGCCCTCGCTTGGTTATACTCGACGCGATCCGCCTGGAGCGCTCATCAGGAGAGCTCATGCTCGCCCCCGTACAACTGCTTTCCGCGACTCGCCAGAACCTCTGGCGACTGACGTTCATCCGCACCCTGGTGCTGGCCGCTCAGGCCGGTTCGGTGGGGCTCGCCTACTGGTTCAACCTGTTGCCGCTGCCGTGGTTTCAACTGGCGGCGACCCTCGGTTGCTCGATGCTGTTGTGTGCCTTTACCGCGATCCGCTTGCGCACTTCGTGGCCGGTCACCGAGCTCGAATACGCCGTGCAACTGGCCTGCGACCTATTTATCCACAGTGCGCTGCTGTATTTCTCCGGTGGTTCGACCAACCCGTTCGTTTCCTATTACCTGGTGCCGCTGACCATCGCCGCCGTGACGCTGCCGTGGCGTTATTCGGTGATTCTCTCGGGCATCGCGCTGGCGATGTACACCTTGTTACTGGCGCAGTTTTACCCGCTGGAAACATTCCCGATGTACCGGGAAAAGATGCAGATCTACGGCATGTGGCTGAGTTTTGCCTTGGCCGCTGCGGTGATTACCTTCTTTGCTGCGCGGATGGCCGAAGAGTTGCGCCGCCAGGAAGAACTGCGGGCGATTCGTCGGGAAGAAGGTCTGCGCGATCAACAATTGCTGGCCGTGGCGACTCAGGCCGCTGGCGCCGCTCACGAACTGGGTACGCCGCTGGCGACCATGAGCGTGCTGCTCAAGGAAATGCAGCAGGACCATCACGACCCGCTGCTGCAAGATGATTTGAGAGTGCTGCAGGATCAGGTGAAGCTGTGCAAGGAGACTTTGCAACAGCTGGTTCGCGCCGCCGAAGCCAATCGTCGGCTGGCGGTGGAGGTGCAGGGCGTCAGCGTCTGGCTCGATGAAGCGCTTAACCGCTGGCACCTGATGCGTCCCGAAGCAACCTACCGCTTGCGGCGCCTGGGACTTGGCGATGAGCCGCGTCTGGCGCCGCCGCCAGACTTGACCCAAGCCTTGCTGAACTTACTGAACAACGCCGCCGATGCCTGCCCCGAAGGGCTGGAAGTGACGCTGAACTGGGATTCCGTCGAGCTGACCATCAGTATTCGCGACCATGGCGCCGGTGTGCCGCTGGCGATTGCCGAACAGATCGGCAAACCGTTTTTTACCACCAAGGGCAAAGGTTTCGGCCTGGGCCTGTTTTTGAGCAAGGCCAGCGTGACACGCGCTGGCGGCTCAGTGAAACTCTACAGTCATGAGGAAGGCGGTACGCTCACCGAGCTGCGCCTGCCCCGTGTCGCCCGAGGAGACGAACATGAGTGACGAGATCCAAGTCGAAGGCGAAGAGCTGCCGCATTTGTTGCTGGTAGACGACGACGCAACATTCACCCGCGTCATGGCCCGCGCCATGAGCCGCCGTGGCTTTCGGGTCAGCACCGCAGGCTCTGCCGAAGAAGGCCTGACCATCGCTCAGGCCGATCTGCCTGATTTTGCCGCGCTGGACCTGAAAATGGACGGCGATTCGGGCCTGGTGCTGCTGCCCAAGCTGCTCGAACTCGACCCGGAAATGCGCGTGGTGATCCTCACCGGTTACTCGAGCATTGCTACTGCCGTCGAGGCGATCAAACGCGGTGCCTGCAACTACCTGTGCAAACCGGCCGACGCCGATGACGTGCTGGCCGCTTTGCTCTCAGAACACGCCGACCTTGATACCCTGGTGCCGGAAAACCCGATGTCGGTGGACCGCCTGCAATGGGAGCACATCCAGCGCGTGCTGACCGAGCATGAAGGCAACATCTCCGCCACTGCCCGCGCCCTGGGCATGCACCGGCGCACCCTGCAGCGCAAACTGCAGAAGCGTCCCGTTCGTCGCTGAACCGGCGCTGAACGGTTATCGCCAGGCCTCGCGACAACCCGAGCCGATCATCTATGATCGGCTTGTGCCTGTTCTTTTCTTTATCGAGTCTGAACCATGAATCAGAACGCTGAATATTCCGCGGTCAACGACAGTGTGCGCGGGCAGTTTTTTCGCCGTGTCTGGCAGATGATCACGCCGTACTGGCGCAGTGAAGAGAAGGGCACGGCCTGGGCACTGCTGGTTGCGGTGATCGTGCTGTCGCTGATCAGCGTGGGGATCTCGGTGTGGTTCAACACCTGGTACAAGGACTTCTACAACGCCCTGCAAAAGAAGGACGAAGCGGCATTCTGGCATCTGATCCTGTATTTCAGCGCGATTGCCGCGGTGGCGATTGTCGGTGCGGTGTACCGGCTCTACCTGACCCAGATGCTGACCATTCGCTGGCGGGCCTGGCTCACCGAGAAGCACTTCGCCCGTTGGCTCGGCGACAAGAATTACTACCAGCTGGAGCAGGGCGGGTACACCGATAACCCGGACCAGCGGATTTCCGAAGACCTTAACAACTTCACGTCCAACACCCTGGCTTTGGGGCTGGGCCTGATTCGCAATATCGTCAACCTGGTGTCGTTCTCGATCATCCTGTGGGGTGTGTCGGGCAGTATCGAGGTGTTTGGCTTTACCATTCCCGGCTACATGTTCTGGTGCGTGCTGGTCTATGCGGCGGTTGGCAGCTGGCTGACGCATTTGATCGGTCGCCGCTTGATCGGTCTGAATAACCAACAACAACGCTTCGAAGCCGACCTGCGTTTTTCCATGGTCCGGGTGCGTGAAAACGCCGAGAGTATCGCCCTGTACAACGGCGAACCGAACGAACATCAGCGCTTGAGCACACGGTTTGGCAGGGTCTGGCACAACTTCTGGGACATCATGAAAGTGTCCAAGCGCCTGACCTTCTTTACCTCCGGTTACGGCCAGATCGCGATTATCTTCCCGTTCATGGTCGCCGCGCCGCGCTACTTTGCCGGCAAGATCGAACTCGGTGAACTGATGCAAATCAGTTCGGCCTTCGGCAACGTGCAGGAGAGTTTCAGCTGGTTCATCAGTGCGTACCAGGAACTCGCCTCGTGGCGCGCCACCTGCGACCGTTTGCTGAGTTTCCGTCAGGCCATGAGCGAAAACGAAGAGCGCCAGCCGGCCATCGACGTGCAGAATCAGGGCTCGGAGCTGAAGATCCACAACCTGGGGCTGGACCTGGCCGACGGTCGTCACTTGCTGACTAATGCCGACATGACGGTAGAGGCGGGCGAGCGCGTCATGCTCAGCGGTCGTTCCGGCAGTGGCAAATCCACCTTGCTGCGGGCGATGGGGCATCTTTGGCCTGCGGGTCACGGCAACATCCGACTGCCGGCTGCGCGCTATCTGTTCCTCCCGCAAAAGCCGTATTTGCCGATTGGCAGCCTGCGTGACGCCCTGAGTTATCCACAGGCCGGCGACACCTACACGCACGAGCACTACGCGCGTGTGCTGGAAACCTGCCGTTTGCCGCATCTGGTTTCCCGTCTCGACGAAGCCAATCACTGGCAGCGAATGCTCTCACCGGGTGAGCAGCAACGTCTGGCGTTTGCCCGAGCGCTGCTCTACGCGCCGCAATGGCTGTACATGGATGAAGCGACTTCGGCGATGGACGAAGAAGATGAAGCGTCGCTGTATCAGGCACTGATCGATCACTTGCCAGGCCTGAGCATCGTCAGCGTCGGCCATCGCAGCAGCCTGAAACGTTTCCATCCACGGCATGTGCGGATCGACAGCGGGCATCTGCTGGAGCAGACCGTTACCGCGTAAGTGTAGGAGCAAGGCTTGCCCGCGATGGTCTTGATGCGGTCTCTCTGATAAACCGCATCATCGTTCATCGCGGGCAAGCCTTGCTTCTACGGGGCGAAGTTCACCGGCAGTGATCGTACAACTGCGCTGCGCTATGATGCGTTCACCACCGTTTGCCTGAGACTGATGTTCACCATGGAAAACCCGATCGACGCCCCCCGTCTTCCGCGCAAGCGCCGCAGCCTCGCGCAGGAACTGGTTACGGTGCTGTCCGAGCAGATTCGCGACGGCATGCTCAAGCGTGGCGACAAGTTGCCCACCGAGTCGGCGATCATGGAGGCCCATGGCGTCAGCCGCACGGTGGTGCGTGAAGCGATATCGCGTTTGCAGGCGGCGGGGCAGGTTGAAACCCGTCATGGCATCGGCACGTTTGTGCTCGACACGCCGAGCCCAAGCGGCTTTCGCATCGATCCGGCGACCGTGGTGACCTTGCGCGATGTGCTGGCGATCCTGGAGTTGCGCATCAGCCTGGAAGTGGAATCCGCAGGCCTCGCAGCGCAACGCCGCAGTCCCGAACAGTTGGCCTTGATGCGCGCGGCACTGGATGCCCTCAACGAAAGCGCGGCCCACGCCGGCGATGCGGTGGCATCGGACTTCCAGTTCCATTTGCAGATTGCCCTGGCCACCGGCAACCGCTACTTCACCGACATCATGACCCACCTGGGCACCAGCATCATTCCGCGTACCCGGCTCAATTCTGCGCGGCTGGCCCACGATGACCAGCAGCACTACATGAATCGCCTGGCGCGTGAGCACGAAGAAATCTACGACGCCATCGCCCGCCAGGATTCGGACGCGGCCCGAGCGGCCATGCGCCTGCACCTGACCAACAGCCGCGAACGACTGCGCCATGCCCATGAAGAGGCAGAAGCGCAGCGCTGAGGCGGGACGGGTTATTCTTCGACTTTGATGGTCAAGACTGAAGATACGACCACATTGCCAGACTGGTCTTTGACGCTGTAATGAAGTATTGCCGTGGCGTCGGGGAACAGGTTCTTTTCAAACACGTGCTTCGGAATTGCGAAAGTGATGGGCTTGCTTGGATCAGTTACGACGTGCCGCTCACTACTCCATGCATTGCCATGAGATGGCTGAACCTTAAACGTGACGATTGCGCCTACCTTCATGCCGGTGTTCGGCGGAACCACGCCATGGGCTGCGTCTTTTAGTTTGTGGACGTAAAGAACATTGTCGACCGCTTCTTTCAGGTCGGGGGCAAGCAGAACTTTATGTTGTGCAGTCATGATCAAAATCCCTTTAATGATGTTTCAAACTGTTTGAAAAACGCGTCGTTGAGTGCTGCGCTGAAGGAGCCGGTCTGTTAACTCTGGAGCTATTTAGGTCACAGCCGCTCAAGTCCGCCTACTGTCAGAAATTACAGGTTCGACGAGTGGTCGGTCTTCAGAGGTCCAGCTGCAAGAAGGGTGTCGTCCGGCAGACTGCATTCACGAGCAAACGAACGTCGCCCGGCCCTTCTCACACTGGATTGAAGTCGTACTCAGATGCTGTGTACGACAACGATCAAATATGGGAAGGGCCGGGCGACGTTCGCTGCTTGCGAAAGGGCCGGCAGCCATCTCGCTATAACTTCAGCCAGTCTTGAGGATCGAACGATCCACCCTCACCGCCAGTGTCCCGGCTCCGGGCTTGGCATCAAACGCCACGTGGCCCTTGTCATCCACAGTCGCCCGGGCAACCGGCACGCCATTGGCCAGCAGTTCCAGCGGTGCGCCGTTGAGGGATTGGCCCGAGGCCAGTTCGAGTGTCAGGTTGATAGTCATCGGTGATTTCCTTATCAGGCGTTACGGTCAATGAAGGTGCTGGTGTGCGTGTCGATCGAGCCGATCAGCTCGGGTGAGCCACCGCGAAACTGGCGGAAAATGTTGCGTGAGGCGCCGTTGCCCGGCACGTTCAGCGTTGGCTGAAAGCGTTCGCTCAACTCCGCGTAATTCGACCAGGGGCCGATGTAGGACTCATTCAAGCCGTTGGTGTAGCTGAAGGCGTAACGCACGGCATTGCCTGGCAACCAGTTGGGTTCGCCGGGCGTTTGGCTCTGCCAGCCGTCAGCCTGGATCGTCGGCGCTGTGGCTGGGGATTCCAGGTAGCCGGCCGGTTTGTTCGGTGTGTAGTCCTTGAGCAGCAAGTAAGTGCTCCAGCCCCACCAGTTGTCGATCTTGCTGCTGTCGTTGAGGTTGTTGACGTCGCTGCGACGCAGCACCTTGTTGCCATCCAGAACAAATAACCCGGAGAAGTTTCCCGCCGGTTTTTTCACGGCGTTGAGGTCAGGCAGATACTTCAGTGCAACGTAGCTGGAAGGCGCGGGCAGTGAACCGCTGAGGAACGTATCGAAGACTTCGTCGGCCGAGCGCTGGACCGCGAGTTTGACCTGTTTGCGGTTGGCGCTGTCGACCGAGTCGAAGTAGCGTTTGTCGCCGTAGGCATGCCACTGATCACCGTTGGTGTTGTTCACGTTGAGGCCGTATTTGCTGTCTTCGTCGTGCATGAAACGGGTGATCAGCGAACCCAGGTCACTCGGCGTAACCGCTGCTGCCAGTTGTTTGCGCGGGATTCGCAGATGGCCGGCAGAGAACAGGTCGGTCAGGTAATGGTCGGCAAATGCGTTCATTGCGTAGGCCAGTTCCAACTGCTTTTCATCGCCACTGTTGTGGGCCAGAACAGCCTGTTGCAGGGCGGCGGTGTGCCCGGCGATGTACGCCAGCAACGCCCATTCACCGAAGTGATCGGCGTTGTTCGCCGCCAGTTTCAGATAGCGCCCCAAGGGGAACAGTGCTGAGACGAAACTGCCGCCGCCGGTGATTTTGTTCCACTCTTCGGACAACGTATCACCGAGTGCGTCGTAGGCCTCGTGGGGTTGTTTGCCGTCCCTGATCGCCTGATTGGCGGCAGTGATTTCCTTCTGCATCACGCCGAGAATCAACCCGGCTTCTGCTCGTGACGCCGGCAGTACGGCCAGTGAGTTGAACGCGGCAGTAAAACGCTGGATGCGATCAACCGGGGTCGCGCCATCGCAGATTGGCTGGTCGGGAATGCCGTAGAAATCACCGCCTAGCGAAACGATTTGGCCGTAGCTCAGTGCCAGCCCATTGGGCAGGTGCAATGGCACTTGCCAGGCCGCAATGGCCGGTGCGTCCTTGACGAAGCGCAGCAGGGTGGCATCGCCGATGGCGGTGTGTTCGCCGCCTTCGAAGCGAGGTGCAGGCTCGGTGTTCAGCGATTTTCCAGCCAGACCCGGTGTGTGATGTTTGGGGCTGTGTTGACTGTGAGTCAGCAGTATCAGGTGATCGCCGTCATCGGAAATGGCAATGCCACGTTCGCTGAACAGCTGATCCAGATCGGCAATGATCCGGTCGTCATGATTGAGGTTTTCCTGCGATTGGGTGTGTAGACCTGACATTTCTAGCTCCTTGATATGTCGTAGGTTGCGTCTCTAATAACTGTATGTATATACAGTTGTTGTCGAGCATAGCTGCAAAATCTCCTACGTCAAGGAAGTGCTTTTTCTTACCCGGATTTTCCATCTGGCGATGAAATGCAGTTGACGGTCGTATTTTAAGTTGTACGATGACTTACAACTTCGGCGAGAGCTGAGCAGGTTTTCTCATCACAACGTGCGTCCAGGGTGTTCGAATAATGAATCCACAAGAACTGAAGTCCATCCTCTCCTCCGGTTTGCTGTCCTTCCCGGTTACCGATTTCAATGCTCAGGGCGATTTCCATCGCGCGGGCTATATCAAACGTCTCGAATGGCTGGCCCCATACGGCGCTTCGGCCTTGTTCGCCGCAGGCGGCACCGGTGAGTTCTTCTCCCTGGCGGCCAGCGAATATTCCGATGTGATCAAGACGGCTGTAGACACCTGCGCCAGCAGCGTGCCGATTCTGGCCGGTGTCGGTGGTTCGACCCGTCAGGCCATTGAATACGCTCAAGAAGCCGAGCGCCTGGGCGCCAAAGGCTTGCTGCTGCTGCCGCACTACTTGACTGAAGCCAGTCAGGACGGCGTTGCCGCTCACGTTGAAGCCGTGTGCAAATCGGTCAAGATCGGTGTAATCGTCTACAACCGTAACGTCTGCCGCCTGACCGCGCCGCTGCTGGAACGCCTGTCTGAACGCTGCCCGAACCTGATCGGCTACAAGGATGGTCTGGGTGATATCGAGTTGATGGTGTCGATCCGTCGCCGTCTCGGTGATCGCTTCAGCTACCTGGGTGGTCTGCCGACTGCCGAAGTCTATGCCGCGGCTTATAAGGCGCTGGGCGTTCCGGTCTATTCCTCGGCGGTGTTCAACTTCCTGCCGAAAATGGCGATGGATTTCTACCACGCCATCGCCCGCGACGATCACGCTACCGTCGGCAAACTGATCGATGACTTCTTCCTGCCTTACCTGGACATCCGTAACCGCAAGGCCGGTTACGCGGTGAGCATCGTCAAGGCGGGCGCGAAAATCGCCGGCTACGATGCCGGTCCCGTACGTACCCCGCTGACTGACCTGACGCCAGAAGAGTTCGAAATGCTCGCGGCGTTGATGGACAAGCAAGGCGCGCAATAACCCGCTGAATCAACCAGGGCCGCTGAGCGATCAGTGGCTTTTTGCGTAAGGAGATTGTTGTGGCAGACGTAAAACGATTCGACAACTTCATTGGCGGCCAATGGGTCGCAGGTGCCGAGTACTCGACCAATATCAACCCGTCCGAGTTGTCCGATGTCATTGGCGAATACGCCAAGGCTGACCTGGCTCAGGTGAACGCCGCCATCGACGCCGCTCGTGCTGCATTCCCGGCCTGGTCGATCTCTGGCATTCAGGCCCGTAGCGATGCGCTGGATAAAGTCGGCAGCGAAATCCTCGCGCGTCGCGAAGAACTCGGCACCTTGCTGGCGCGGGAGGAGGGCAAGACCCTGCCCGAAGCCATCGGCGAGGTGTCTCGTGCCGGCAACATCTTCAAGTTCTTTGCGGGTGAGTGCCTGCGCTTGTCCGGCGATTACCTGCCGTCGGTGCGTCCTGGCGTCAACGTCGAAGTCACCCGCGAAGCCCTTGGCGTGGTGGGTTTGATCACGCCGTGGAACTTCCCGATTGCGATCCCGGCGTGGAAAATCGCCCCGGCCTTGGCCTACGGCAACTGCGTGGTGCTCAAGCCGGCAGAACTGGTGCCCGGTTGCGCCTGGGCGCTGGCTGAAATCATTTCCCGGGCAGGTTTCCCGGCCGGGGTGTTCAACCTGGTGATGGGCAGCGGTCGAGTGATCGGCGACGCCATGGTCAACAGCCCGAAAGTCGATGGCATCAGCTTCACCGGCTCGGTGGGCGTAGGCCGGCAGATCGCGGTCAACTGTGTGTCGCGTCAGGCCAAGGTGCAGTTGGAAATGGGCGGCAAGAACCCGCAGATCATTCTCGACGATGCCGACCTCAAGCAAGCTGTCGAACTGTCGGTGCAGAGCGCGTTTTATTCCACTGGCCAGCGTTGCACGGCCTCGAGCCGCTTGATCGTCACCGCCGGGATTCACGACAAATTCGTCGAGGCCATGGCTGAGCGGATGAGGTCGATCAAGGTCGGGCATGCCTTGAAGAGCGGCACCGATATCGGCCCGGTGGTCTCGCAAGCACAACTGGAACAGGACTTGAAGTACATCGACATTGGCCAGTCCGAAGGTGCGCGACTGGTCAGCGGTGGTGGCCTGGTGACCTGTGACACCGAAGGCTATTACCTGGCGCCAACGCTGTTTGCCGACAGTGAGGCGGCGATGCGTATCAGCCGCGAAGAGATCTTCGGCCCGGTGGCGAACATCGTTCGGGTGGCCGATTACGACGCGGCGCTGGCGATGGCCAACGACACCGAGTTCGGTTTGTCGGCGGGTATCGCCACCACCTCGTTGAAGTATGCCAACCACTTCAAGCGCCACTCCCAGGCCGGGATGGTGATGGTCAATCTGCCGACTGCCGGCGTGGATTACCACGTGCCTTTTGGTGGCCGAAAAGGTTCATCCTATGGATCGCGGGAGCAAGGTCGCTACGCGCAGGAGTTCTACACCGTGGTGAAGACTTCCTATATCGGTTCGTAACACGCAACACCGCTCTCTGTGGAAGCGAGCTTGCTCGCTCCCACAGAGAGCAAAAAATAAAACGATTACCCGCAAAAAAAATAATTAGTGGGAGTACATCTACATGCAAGCGACCAAGCCGACCCACGTCCGCTATTTAATCCTGCTCATGCTGTTTCTGGTGACCACGATCAACTACGCCGACCGTGCCACCATCGCCATTGCCGGCTCCAGCCTGCAAAAAGACCTGGGCATCGACGCCGTCACCCTCGGCTACATATTCTCTGCATTCGGTTGGGCCTACGTCGCCGGTCAGATCCCCGGCGGCTGGCTGCTCGACCGCTTCGGTTCGAAAAAAGTCTATGCCCTGAGCATCTTCACCTGGTCGCTGTTCACCGTGCTGCAAGGCTATGTCGGTGAGTTCGGTGTCTCCACCGCCATCGTCGCGCTGTTCATGTTGCGCTTTCTGGTGGGCCTGGCCGAAGCGCCATCCTTCCCCGGTAATGCACGCATCGTTGCGGCCTGGTTTCCAACCGCCGAACGCGGGACCGCTTCGGCGATCTTCAACTCGGCGCAATACTTCGCCACGGTGATCTTCGCGCCGCTGATGGGCTGGATCGTCTACAGCTTTGGCTGGCAGCACGTGTTTATGGTGATGGGCGGGATCGGCATCGTGTTCTCGCTGATCTGGTTGAAAATTATCCACAGCCCGCGCCAGCACCCGATGATCAATGACGCCGAGTTCAAACACATCGCCGACAACGGCGGCCTGGTCGACATGGATCAGGACCGGGGCAAGCGCAGCGACGGGCCGAAGTGGGATTACGTGCGCCAACTGCTGAGCAACCGCATGATGCTTGGCGTGTACCTGGGCCAGTACTGCATCAATGGCATCACCTATTTCTTCCTGACCTGGTTCCCGGTGTACCTGGTGCAGGAGCGTGGCATGACCATTCTCAAGGCCGGTTTCATTGCCTCATTGCCGGCGATCTGCGGGTTTATCGGTGGGGTGCTGGGCGGACTGATTTCCGACTATCTGCTGCGCAAGGGCCACTCGCTGACCTTCGCCCGCAAGGCGCCGATCATCGGTGGGCTGTTGCTGTCGACCAGCATTGTGGCCTGCAACTACGTGAACATTGAATGGATCGTCGTGGGCTTCATGGCCCTGGCCTTCTTCGGCAAAGGTGTGGGCGCATTGGGTTGGGCGGTGGTTTCCGATACCTCGCCAAAACAGATCGCGGGCTTGAGTGGCGGGCTGTTCAACATGTTCGGCAATATCGCGTCGATCACTACACCGATCGTGATTGGCTACATCATCAGTACCACCGGCTCCTTCAAATGGGCGCTGGTGTTTGTCGGCTGCAACGCGCTGGTCGCGGTGTTCAGCTATCTGGTGATCGTCGGCCCGATCAAGCGCGTGGTACTCAAAGAGCCACCCGCCAATGACTCCCAAGTGACTAACAAATTGTCTCAAGCGCATTCCTGAGGAGCGGCGTCATGCAGTTGATTGAACATTCCGACTCGCCGCGCTACATCCGGCTGCACGAGCGCGACAACGTGGTGATCGTGGTCAATGACCAGGGCGTACCGGCCGGCACTGAATTCCCGGACGGCTTGGTGACCGTGGAGTTCGTGCCGCAGAGCCACAAGGTGACGCTGGAGGATATCCCCGAGGGCGGCCAGGTGATCCGTTACGGCCAGACCATCGGTTACGCCTTGCAGCCGATCCCGCGTGGCAGTTGGGTCAAGGAAGATCAACTGCGCATGCCCACCGCACCGCCGCTGGACAGCCTGCCGCTGTCCACCGAGGTGCCGGCCGCACAAGCGCCGCTGGAAGGCTTCACCTTCGAGGGTTATCGCAATGCTGACGGCACCGTCGGTACGCGCAACATTCTCGGGATCACCACTACCGTGCAATGCGTCACCGGGGTGCTCGACCATGCGGTCAAGCGCATCAAGGACGAGTTGCTGCCCAAGTACCCGCACGTCGATGACGTGATCGCATTGACCCACAGTTACGGCTGCGGCGTGGCGATTACCGCCACCGACGCCTACATCCCGATTCGCACCGTGCGCAATCTGGCGCGCAACCCGAACCTGGGCGGCGAAGCGTTGGTGATCAGTCTGGGCTGCGAGAAATTGCAGGCCGGGCAGGTGATGCACGAGAACGACAGCTCGGTGGACCTCAGCGAGCCGTGGTTGTATCGCTTGCAGGACTCCAGTCACGGTTTCGGCGAGATGATCGAACAGATCATGGCGTTGGCCGAAGTCCGTCTGAAGAAACTCGACCTGCGTCGCCGCGAAACCGTACCGGCGTCCGAGTTGATCCTCGGCATGCAGTGCGGTGGCAGTGATGCGTTTTCCGGGATCACCGCCAACCCGGCGCTGGGTTATGCCTCGGACTTGTTGCTAAGGGCCGGGGCGACGGTGATGTTTTCCGAAGTCACTGAAGTGCGCGACGCGATCTATCTGCTGACTTCGCGGGCAGAAACCAAGCAAGTCGCCCAGGAACTGGTGCGCGAAATGGACTGGTACGACCGTTACCTGGCCAAGGGCGAAGCGGATCGCAGTGCCAACACCACGCCGGGTAACAAGAAAGGCGGGTTGTCGAACATTGTCGAGAAATCCCTGGGCTCGATCGTCAAATCCGGCAACAGCGCGATCAACGGCGTGCTCGGCCCGGGCGAACGGTTCAAGCGCAAAGGGCTGATTTTCTGCGCAACCCCGGCCAGTGATTTTGTCTGCGGCACTTTGCAACTGGCGGCCGGGATGAACCTGCACGTGTTCACCACCGGGCGCGGCACGCCTTATGGCCTGGCGATGGCGCCGGTGGTCAAGGTCTCGACCCGAACCGAGCTGGCCCAGCGTTGGCCGGATCTGATCGACATTGATGCGGGGCGGATTGCCACGGGGCGCGCATCCATCGAGGAATTGGGCTGGGAGTTGTTCCACTTCTATCTGGACGTGGCCAGTGGCAGGAAGCAGACCTGGGCGGAGCAGCACAAACTGCACAACGACATTACCTTGTTCAACCCGGCGCCCATCACCTGAGACCGAGTCACCTCAATCGCGGGCAAGCCTTGCTCCTACAAGTTTTGTAGCGTCGTTTTGTGCCCGGCAAAAATATTGTAGGAGCAAGGCTTGCCCGCGATGGCGGTCTACCAGACGCCAGCGTCTTCAGTGGCTTATCATTAGCCCCCTAACGACGCCCCTCAAGGTTCACCCGGCATGCTGGCAATCTTTCTCGAAACGCTGACCATCACCGCGCCAGTCTTTGCCATGTTGTTTTTGGGCGTTCTGCTCAAGCGCATCAACTGGATCAACGACGACTTTATCCACACCGCCTCGGCATTGGTGTTCAACGTCACCATGCCGGCACTGCTGTTTCTCGGGATTGTGCACGCCGACCTGCACGCGGCCTTGAAGCCGGCGCTGCTGATCTATTTCGCCCTGGCGACCCTGGCGTGTTTCGCCATTGCCTGGGGCTGGGCGATCTGGCGTTGCCCGCGCGAGGATCGCGGGATCTACACCCAGGGCGCGTTTCGCGGCAATAACGGAGTCATCGGCCTGGCGCTGGCGGCGAGCATGTACGGCGACTACGGAATTTCCCTCGGGGCGATTCTTGCCGCGCTGGTGATCCTGTTTTACAACACGCTGTCGACCATCGTGCTGGCGGTGTACAGCCCGGTGATCAAGTCCGATCCCTGGAGCATCTGCAAAAGCGTGCTCAGCAATCCGTTGATCATCAGTGTGATATCCGCCGCGCCGTTCGCCTATTTCAAGATCGGCTTACCCGGCTGGCTGGAGACGTCCGGCAACTACCTGGCGCAGATGACCTTGCCGCTGGCGTTGATCTGCATTGGCGGCACGCTGTCGCTGGCGGCGTTGCGCAAGAGTGGTGACCTGGCGTTGAGTTCAAGTCTGGTGAAGATGATCGGCTTGCCGATTTTGGCCACGCTGGGGGCCTGGCTCTGGGGTTTTCGTGGTCCCGAGTTGGGGATTTTGTTCCTGTACTTCGGCAGTCCGACGGCCGCCGCCAGTTTTGTCATGGCCCGGGCGGCCAATGGCAACCATGAACTGGCGGCGGCGATCATCGTCATTACCACGTTAATGGCGGCGGTCACCACCAACCTCGGGATCTTTGTGTTGCAATGGGGCGGGTGGATTTAGCCGCTTCTGTGCCAAACCGGAACTTGTGGCGAGGGGGCTTGTCGGAACGCCGCACCGCCCCGTTCGGCCGCGTAGCGGTCGTAAAATCGGCGACAGTGACTTTCCTGACAGAGCCCATTTGCACATGATGGGCCTGCTACGCAGACCAACGGGGGCAAGCCCCCTCGCCACAATGGATTCGTCCAGCCTGTTACTCAGACTTCTGGTAACTGTCGATCACTTCCTGCGCTGCCCGAAACGCTTCCATCGCTGCTGGCACGCCGGCGTAGACCGCGCAGTGCATCAGCGTTTCGCGGATCTCGTCGACCGTGCAGCCGTTGTTCAGCGCGCCACGCACGTGGCCTTTGAGTTCTTGCGGGCACTTGAGCGAGGTCAGGGCCGCGAGGGTGATCAGGCTGCGGGTCTTCAATTCCAGACCACCGCGGTTCCATACCGCCCCCCAAGCGTGTTCGTTGACGAACTCCTGAAACGGTCGGGTCAGCTCGGTGGCATTGCCCATGGAACGGTCGACGAAGGCGTCGCCCATGACCTGGCGCCGTACTTCAATGCCGGTCGGTTGGCTGGAGCCGGGTTTGTCGGTCATGGCGATTCCCTCTTGTGGTGTTGGCGGTGCCAGGCGCGCAGTGACGTAAACAGCAAAAACGCCACCAGCGCCGGCAGGACGAAAAACAGCATCAGGTGTTCAAGCTTGCCGGCCAGTGGCATGCCCGTGGTAAACGACACGACATGCAGCCCATACGCCAGGTACAAGGCCAGAAACAGCAGGCCTTCGGCGCGGGTGATTCGATAGCCTGAATAGAACATAGGTAAACACAGCACGCTGACCGCCAGCAGCACCGGCAAGTCGAAGTCCAGTGCGTTGGGCGATACCGACAGCGGCGTCGGCGCGACCAGGGCGGTGACGCCCAGCACGCCCAGCAGGTTGAACAGATTGCTGCCGATCACGTTGCCCACGGCGATGTCGCGCTGACCACGCAGGGCGGCGATCAGCGAGGTGGCCAGTTCCGGCAGCGACGTGCTGACGGCAATGATGGTCAAACCGATAATGCGTTCTGACAGGCCGAGGTCGGTCGCCACCTCGACCGCTGCGCTGAGCAACAGATGCCCGGCAAACACCAGCAACGCCAGCCCCGAGAGCATCAGCAACAGGCTGCTCAACCACGGCGCGCCGGATGCGTTGTTGCTGTCCGCCGGGGTGGTCTGCGGGCGCACCGAGTGCCGCGACTGATGCAGCAGCAACCCGAGGTACAGCACCAGCGCGGCTAACAGAATCGTGCCGTCGAGCGGCGTCAGTCGTTCATTCCAGGCGAGGGCGAACACCAGCAGGCTGGCGCCGATCATCACCGGGATATCCAGGCGCACCAATTGCCGGGAGACCCGCAACGGGATGATCAGCGCCGAGAGTCCGAGGGTGACCAGGATGTTGAAGATGTTGCTGCCAATCACGCTACCGACGGCGATGTCGGTGTTTTGCATCAGCGTCGCTTGCAGGCTGATTGCCATTTGCGGTGCGCTGCTGCCGAGGGCTACGACGCTCAGGCCGATGATCAGCGGTCGCACCTTCAAGCGTGCGGCCAGGCGCACGGCGGCGCGGACCAGTAACTCGGCGCCGGCGATCAGCAGTACCAGGCCACTGAACAGTTGCAGCACGCTGAGCAGTGGTAAATCGGCAAGTCCGAAAATGGCCTGGGCTCCGTCTGTCAGTTGTCGAGGGATTGCACGCGAACTTGCGCAGTGCCACTACCCAGCATGCCCAACCGCTGGGCCGCTTCGCGAGACAGATCGATCAGGCGCCCACGGGTGTGTGGTCCGCGATCGTTGATACGCACGACACAGGATTTATCGTTGTTGAGGTTAGTGACCTTCACCCGGGTGCCAAAGGGTAATTGGCGATGGGCAGCGGTCAGGGAATTGGCGTTGAAACGCTCGCCACTGGCGGTGCGTTTACCCTGGTGTTTGGCGCCGTAGTACGAGGCCACGCCGGTCTTGTCGTAGCCGTGTGGATCGATGACATCCGTGCTGGCGCAACCGGCCAGTAGAGAGAGCAGGGCGCACGCGCCAAGTAGACGTTTCATTGAAAGAGCTCCCCAAATAAATGTGGGAGCGAGCCTGTTGTGGCGAGGGGGCTTGCCCGCGCTGGGTTGCGAAGCAGCCCCAAAACCTGGATTCCGGTTGTATCTGATAAACCGTGCCACCAAGTTTTGGGACTGCTGTGCAGTCCAACGGGGGCAAGCCCCCTCGCCACAACAAGCCCGCTCCCACAGGGAATTGAGCCAGTAGTCAGAGCTGGCTCCATTCCGGTCAGCCCTCGAGCTTGCTTTTCAGCAGTTCGTTGACCTGTTGCGGGTTGGCTTTGCCTTTGGAGGCTTTCATCGCCTGGCCGACGAAGAAGCCGAACATCTTGCCGCGTTTGGCTTCGTCTGCCGCGCGGTACTGTTCAACCTGTTCGGCGTTGGCTGCGAGCATTTCATCGAGTACGGCCGAGATTGCGCCGCTGTCGGTGACCTGCTTCAAGCCGCGCTTGTCGATGATCTCGTCGGCGCTGCCTTCGCCGTTGGCCATGGCTTCGAACACGGTCTTGGCGATTTTGCCGGAGATGGTGTTGTCCTTGATGCGCAACAGCATCCCGCCCAACTGCTCGGCCGAGACCGGTGCTTCGTCGATTTCCAGGCCTTGCTTGTTCAGCAGGCTGCCCAGTTCGACCATGACCCAGTTGGCTGCCAGTTTGGCGTCACCGGCGATACTCACGACTTTTTCGAAGTAGTCCGCTTGCTCGCGGCTCGAGGCCAATACGCTGGCATCGTAGACCGACAGGCCGAACTGCTCCTGGAAGCGCTCGCGTTTTTGCGGTGGCAATTCCGGCAGGGTGGCGCGGATGTCATTGAGGAACGAGTCCTCGATGACCACCGGCAACAGGTCCGGATCGGGGAAGTAACGGTAGTCGTTGGCTTCCTCTTTGCTGCGCATGGCGCGGGTTTCGTCTTTGTTCGGGTCGTACAGGCGCGTCTGCTGGATCACCTTGCCGCCGTCTTCGATCAGTTCGATCTGGCGACGCACTTCGGTGTTGATCGCCTTCTCGATGAAACGGAACGAGTTGACGTTCTTGATCTCGCAGCGCGTGCCGAACTCGACCTGGCCTTTTGGACGGATCGACACGTTGCAGTCGCAACGCAGCGAACCTTCGGCCATGTTGCCGTCGCAGATGCCCAGATAACGCACCAGCGCGTGGATCGCCTTGACGTAGGCCACGGCTTCCTTGGCGCTGCGCATGTCCGGTTCGGAAACGATCTCCAGCAACGGCGTGCCGGCACGGTTCAGGTCGATGCCGGTGGCGCCGTTGAATTCTTCATGCAGGCTTTTACCGGCGTCTTCTTCCAGGTGCGCGCGGGTGATGCCGACGCGTTTGACCGTGCCGTCTTCCAGCGGGATGTCCAGGTGGCCCTTGCCGACGATCGGCAACTCCATCTGGCTGATCTGGTAGCCCTTCGGAAGGTCCGGATAGAAGTAGTTCTTGCGGGCGAACACGTTGTGCTGGCCGATTTCGGCGTCAATCGCCAGGCCGAACATCACCGCCATGCGCACCGCTTCCTGGTTCAGCACCGGCAGTACGCCGGGCATGCCCAGGTCTACCAGGCTGGCCTGGGTATTGGGCTCAGAGCCAAACGTGGTGGCGCTGCCGGAGAATATCTTCGATTGGGTGGCGAGCTGGGTATGAATCTCCAGCCCGATCACGACTTCCCATTGCATGTGTTTCTCCTCAGAAGCCTGTCGGGGTGCGGGTGTGCCAGTCAGTGTTGAGCTGATACTGGTGGGCGACGTTCAACAGACGGCCTTCCTGGAAATACGGGGCGAGCAATTGCACGCCAACCGGCAGACCATCGACGAAACCGGCTGGCATCGACAAGCCCGGCAGGCCCGCGAGGTTGGCGGTGATGGTGTAGACGTCTTCCAGGTACGCAGCGACCGGGTCGCTGTTCTTGGCGCCGAGTTTCCAGGCCGGGTTCGGCGTGGTTGGGCCGAGGATGATGTCGACTTCATTAAAGGCTGCCATGAAATCGTTTTTCACCAGGCGACGGATTTTTTGCGCCTTCAGGTAGTAGGCATCGTAGTAACCGGCCGACAGCGCGTAGGCACCGACCATGATCCGACGCTGCACTTCCGGGCCGAAACCCTCGCCGCGCGAACGCTTGTAGAGGTCGGTCAGGTCTTTCGGGTTTTCGCAGCGATAACCGAAACGCACGCCATCGAAACGCGACAGGTTGGAGGAGGCTTCGGCCGGGGCGATCACGTAGTACGCAGGAATCGCGTGCTGCATGTTCGGCAGGCTGATTTCCTTGACCACCGCGCCGAGCTTTTCCAGCTCCTTGACGCTGTTGTGGATCAACTCGGCGATACGCGGGTCGAGACCTGCGCTGAAGTATTCCTTCGGCACGCCGATGCGCAGGCCTTGCAGCGAACCGTTGAGGCCGGCGCTGTAGTCCGGCACGGGTTCGTCGATGCTGGTGGAGTCTTTCGGGTCGAAACCGGCCATCCCTTGCAGCAGGATCGCGCAGTCTTCAGCGGTGCGCGCCAATGGGCCACCCTGATCGAGGCTGGACGCGTAAGCGATCATGCCCCAGCGCGAAACACGACCGTACGTCGGTTTCAGACCGGTGAGGTTGGTGAAGGCGGCCGGCTGTCGGATAGAACCGCCGGTGTCGGTGGCTGTCGCTGCTGGCAACAGGCGAGCGGCAACGGCCGCCGCCGAACCGCCGGACGAACCGCCGGGTACGTGCTCCAGGTTCCACGGGTTTTTCACCGCGCCGTAGTAGCTCGATTCGTTGGCCGAGCCCATGGCGAATTCGTCCATGTTGGTCTTGCCCAGGGTCACGGCCCCGGCAGCGGCCAGCTTGGCGACCACGGTGGCGTCATACGGCGCCTTGAAGTTGTCGAGCATCTTCGAGCCGCAGCTGGTGCGGATGCCCTGGGTGCAGAACAGGTCTTTATGAGCGATCGGCGCACCGAGCAGGGCGCCGCTCTCACCATTGGCCCGGCGTACGTCCGCGGCTTTCGCCTGCGAGAGTGCGAGGTCTTCGGTGAGGCTGATGAAGCTGTTGAGCTGAGGGTCGAGCTGGGCGATACGCGCCAGCAGCACTTTGGTCAGCTCTTCGGAAGAAAACTTTTTATCGGCGAGTCCGCGGGCGATCTCGGCCAGAGTCAATTGATGCATTGCAGGCTCTTTCCCTTTAGTCGATGACTTTCGGAACCAGATACAGGCCGTTTTCGACCGCTGGTGCGATGGACTGATAGGCCTCGCGGTGATTGGACTCGGTCACGACGTCTGCGCGCAGGCGCTGACTGGCTTCCAGCGGGTGGGCCAGAGGCTCGATACCGTCGGTATTGACAGCCTGCATTTCGTCGACCAGCCCGAGAATGCTGTTCAGGGCCGAAGTGATGTGTGGAAGATCGGCATCATTAAGGCCAAGGCAGGCCAGATGAGCGATTTTTTCCACGTCGGAGCGTTCAAGCGCCATGGGATTCTCCAGTGGAAAACAGAACGGACGCTGTCCGTGTGTTAGATTGTCGGAACACTACCGCATTTCTACGGTCATAAGGCCGCGATTGTGGGGGTTGGTGCACAGAAAAGCGGCCAATTTAACATATTGGCGCCTTGCCCAAAATCCCTGTCGTTGTTAGAGTTTGCCGCACTTTTTTACCCACGCGTTGCCTAGGGTCCCTTTCCCATGTTCAAGAAACTGCGTGGCATGTTTTCCAGCGATCTTTCCATTGACCTGGGCACTGCCAACACCCTTATTTACGTGCGCGAGCGCGGTATCGTCCTGAATGAACCATCGGTTGTGGCCATTCGGACCCACGGTAATCAGAAAAGTGTCGTTGCTGTCGGCACCGAGGCCAAGCGCATGCTCGGCCGTACACCGGGCAACATTGCTGCCATTCGTCCGATGAAGGACGGCGTTATTGCCGACTTCAGCGTCTGCGAAAAGATGCTGCAGTATTTTATCAACAAGGTTCACGAAAACAGCTTTTTGCAACCTAGCCCTCGTGTGCTGATCTGCGTTCCATGCAAATCCACTCAGGTCGAGCGTCGTGCCATCCGTGAATCGGCCCTGGGTGCCGGTGCTCGTGAAGTGTTCCTGATCGAAGAGCCAATGGCTGCTGCGATCGGTGCCGGCCTGCCGGTTGAAGAAGCGCGCGGTTCGATGGTCGTCGATATCGGTGGTGGTACCACTGAAATCGCGCTGATCTCCCTGAACGGTGTGGTTTACGCGGAATCCGTACGGGTTGGCGGCGACCGCTTCGACGAAGCGATCATCACTTACGTGCGTCGCAACTACGGCAGCCTGATCGGCGAATCCACCGCCGAGCGCATCAAACAGGAAATCGGTACTGCCTACCCGGGCGGTGAAGTTCGCGAAGTCGACGTTCGCGGCCGTAACCTGGCTGAAGGCGTTCCACGTGCATTCACCCTGAACTCCAATGAAGTGCTGGAAGCTCTGCAAGAGTCCCTGGCAACCATCGTTCAGGCCGTGAAAAGCGCACTGGAGCAATCGCCGCCGGAACTGGCGTCGGATATCGCCGAGCGTGGCCTGGTACTGACCGGTGGTGGCGCCTTGCTGCGTGACCTCGACAAGTTGCTGGCCCAGGAAACCGGTCTGCCGGTGATCGTCGCCGAAGACCCGCTGACCTGCGTTGCTCGCGGCGGTGGCCGTGCATTGGAAATGATGGATAAACACACCATGGACCTGCTCTCCAGCGAATAATTTCGCGGGAGGCTTCTATGCTGTTTCGCGCGCAGGCAGCACTTTGCAGTGCTGCCTGTTGGCGTTTATCTTCTGTCAGTCTGCATCCAGGCCGGTTTGATGGCGTATGAATAAAGAGAACATTTGCCTGGGAGGAGCGGCTTATTAAACCGCTTTTCGCCAAAGGCCCCTCAATGGGCGTGCGCTTTCTGGTGCTGGCCGTGCTATCGGTCGCGCTGATGGTGGTCGATGCCCGCTTTGAAGTGCTCAAGCCTGCGCGCAGTCAGATGTCGCTGGTCTTGATGGACGCCTATTGGATCACCGACCTGCCGGAGCGGTTGTGGCAGGGGGTGAGCAGTCAATTTGGCAGCCGTACCGAACTGGTCGCCGAAAACGAAAAACTCAAGACTGAAAACCTGCTGCTGCAGGGGCGCATGCAAAAGCTTGCGGCCTTGACCGAGCAGAACGTTCGGCTGCGCGAGTTGCTCAACTCGTCGGCACTGGTCAATGAGAAGGTCGAAGTGGCCGAGTTGATCGGCGTCGATCCCAATCCCTTCACTCATCGCATCATCATCAACAAGGGTGAGCGCGACGGCGTGGTGCTCGGCCAACCGGTGCTCGATGCCCGTGGGCTGATGGGGCAGGTGGTCGAGCTGATGCCTTACACCTCGCGGGTGTTGTTGCTGACTGACACCACCCACAGCATTCCCGTGCAAGTGAACCGTAACGGTTTGCGGGCGATTGCCAGCGGTACCGGCAACCCGGAACGCCTGGAATTGCGTCACGTGGCGGACACGGCTGACATTAAAGAAGGCGACTTGCTGGTGAGTTCCGGTCTTGGCCAGCGTTTCCCGGCCGGTTACCCGGTGGCGACTGTCAAGGAAGTGATCCACGATTCCGGCCAGCCGTTCGCCATCGTGCGTGCGGTACCGACCGCAGCGCTCAACCGCAGTCGTTACATGTTGCTGGTGTTCAGCGATAGCCGCACCCCGGAAGAGCGTGCCAACGAAGCTGCTCAGGCCCAGGACGCAGATCAGCATCCCGGCGGTGCGGCATTTGTGCCAGCCACCGTGCCAAAACCTGCTGCCGCAGTTGCCCCGGCGCCAGCCGCCACTGCAGTTGCTCCAGCAACCGCAACACCCGCGGCGGCCAAGCCTGCGAGCAAACCTTCGACCCCGGCCAAGCCTGCTGCGCATTCCGCAGCAGTCAAACCGGCAGCGGTCGCCAAGCCGGCGGCGGCCAAACCGCCTGCCGCGGCGCCTGCAGCCACCACTCAGGGTAGAGAATAATGGCCAGCACCCGCTCCCGTAATGGCTGGATGATCTGGCTGACGTTTGTCATCGGCTTGTTGCTCAGTATCGTACCGTTCCCGCACGTCGAGATTTTGCGTCCGATGTTCCTCGCGCTACCGTTGGCGTATTGGGCATTGGAAGTGCCGCAGAAAGTCGGGATGCTCACGGCCTGGTGTCTGGGCATGGCGCAAGACGTGCTGTTCGGCACCTTGCTGGGACACAACGCACTGATTCTGACCCTGATCACCTTTTTGATCATGACGCTGCGACCGCGTTTGCGGATGTTTCCGATGTGGCAACAAAGCCTGGTGATCCTGGTGATCCTGGGACTCGCACAACTGCTGCAATTGTGGCTCAGCGCCTTGACCGGTAACCGTCAGACGCTGGCCGTACTTTTGCCTGCACTGATCAGCGCCTTGCTCTGGCCCTGGGTCAGTTTTGGATTGCGTGGGTTAAGCCGCCGCTACAAAATCAATTAATTCGGTCAGGCATTAGCCCGCACCTCGACAGGGAGATGTCTTGATGAATCCGCTATTCCTCGCCTCAGGCTCGCCGCGTCGGCGTGAACTGCTCACGCAGATCGGCGTGCCGTTCACCGCCATCAGCGCGGACATCGATGAAACCCCTTTGACTAACGAGTCCCCGGCGGCCTATGTCGAGCGTCTGGCGCGCGCCAAGGCCCAGGCTGGTCGTGCACTGCTGGCGCTCAACCAACCGGGGGCACCCATTTGTGTGTTGGGTGCCGATACGGCTGTGGTGCTCGATGGGCAGATACTTGGCAAACCGCTCGACGAGGCCGAAGGGCTGAGCATGTTGATGAACCTGTCGGGGCGTGAACATGAGGTGCTGACCGCCATCGCCGTGCTTGATGGCCAGTATTGCGAATCACGCGTGGTGCGTAGTCTGGTGCGTTTTCGCTTCATCAGTCATAAAGAGGCAGCGGCCTACTGGGCCAGCGGCGAGCCACAGGACAAGGCTGGCGGCTATGGCATTCAGGGCCTTGGTGCAGTGTTTGTCGCGGCACTCAACGGCAGTTATTCCGCCGTGGTTGGCCTGCCGCTGTGCGAAACCGCGGAACTGCTCGGCCATTTCGGCATACCCTGTTGGCAAAACCTTGTCGCGCGCCAAGCGCCGTACTGATTTGATGCGGCCATAATCGTGAATATGCCTGAACGAGACCCTGCCATGAGTGAAGAGATTCTGATCAACATCACGCCGATGGAGTCGCGCGTGGCGGTGGTCGAAAACGGTGTCCTGCAAGAGGTTCATGTCGAGCGCACCCAGCGTCGCGGGATTGTCGGCAACATTTATAAAGGCAAGGTCGTTCGCGTTCTGCCAGGCATGCAGGCGGCATTCGTCGATATCGGTCTGGACCGGGCAGCCTTTATCCACGCCTCGGAAATCTCCCTGCGTGAAGGCCCGGCGGTGGAAAGCATCAGCGCGCTGGTGCATGAAGGCCAGAGCCTGGTGGTGCAGGTCACCAAGGATCCGATCGGCTCCAAGGGCGCGCGCCTGACGACCCAATTGTCGATTCCCTCGCGCTATCTGGTGTACATGCCGCGCACGGCTCATGTCGGTATTTCGCTGAAAATCGAGGATGAAACCGAGCGCGAGCGCCTCAAGCAAGTGGTCACCGATTGTGTCGCGAAGGAAGGCATCAAGGAGGCCGGCGGTTTTATTCTGCGCACCGCGGCTGAAGGCGCCGGTGCCGATGAGATCTTGATGGACATTCGCTACCTGCGCCGCCTCTGGGATCAAATTGGCACGCAGATCAAGACAGTCAGCGCGCCGAACGTAATCTACGAAGACCTCGGCCTGGCCCTGCGGACCTTGCGCGATCTGGTCAGCCCGAAAATCGAGAAAATTCGTATCGACTCGCGGGAAACCTTCCAGAAAACCACGCAGTTCGTTGCCGAGCTGATGCCGGAGATCGCCGACCGCCTGGAGCATTACCCGGGCGAGCGACCGATTTTCGATCTGTATGGTGTCGAGGATGAAATTCAAAAGGCCCTTGAGCGCAAAGTGCCGCTCAAGTCCGGCGGCTATCTGGTGGTCGACCCGGCAGAAGCCATGAGCACCATCGATGTGAACACCGGCGCTTTCGTCGGGCACCGCAATCTTGAAGAAACCATCTTCAAAACCAACCTGGAAGCGGCCACCGCGATTGCCCGGCAACTGCGCCTGCGCAATCTGGGCGGGATCATCATCATCGACTTCATCGACATGGAAGATGAGGAACATCAGCGCCAGGTGCTGCGTACGCTTGAGAAACAGCTGGAGCGCGATCACGCCAAGACCAACATCATCGGCATCACCGAGTTGGGCCTGGTGCAGATGACGCGCAAGCGTACGCGCGAAAGCCTCGAGCAAGTGCTCTGCGAACCGTGCAGCAGTTGCCAGGGCCGTGGCAAGCTCAAGACCCCGGAAACCGTGTGTTATGAAATCTTCCGGGAGATCCTGCGTGAAGCTCGCGCCTATCAGGCTGAAGGCTATCGTGTACTGGCTAACCAGAAAGTGGTTGATCGGTTGCTTGACGAAGAGTCGGGTAATGTCGCGGAACTTGAAGGTTTTATCGGGCGAACCATTCGTTTTCAGGTGGAAACCATGTACTCCCAGGAACAATACGACGTGGTGCTGCTCTGATCCGCTGTGTTTCATTACTAACGGCCGGCCTCAGCTTGCTGCACGATTTCGCCATGGGAGCCAACTGACATGGATCGTCTGATCCGCATCTTGACCACGTTGACCCGCTGGGGGCTGGGGCTTTGCGCATTATTGCTGGTGCTGGCGGCGCTTTACAGCAGCCTCGGTCGTGAGTTCATTCCGTTGGTGGCCGAGTATCGCGCGGATGTCGAAGCCAAGGCTCGAGAAGCGCTGGGCATGCCGTTGCACATCGGCCGCCTGGAAGGCCGCTGGAGTGGCATGGCGCCAATTTTGCTGGCACATGACGTGGTGGTCGGCGAGGGTGCCAATGCCTTGCACCTGGATCAGGTGCGGGTGGTGCCGAATGTCTGGGCCAGCTTGCTGGCGCGTGCGGTGCGGATCGGACACCTGGAACTCAACGGCCTGAAGATCAGCCTCAAGCAGGGCCCGCAGGGGCAATGGGCGCTCGAAGGCTTGCCGGTGCAGGAGAATCAGCCGCTGGACCCCGAGCAACTGCTCAACCGCATGCAGATGGTGGAGCAATTGTCGGTGCTCGACAGCCAGATCACCTTGCTGCCGATCGACCACGTGCCGCTGACCCTGACCTATGTCGGCCTGAATCTTAAAACCGGTATCAGCCAGCAGCGCCTCGATGCCCGGTTGACCTTGCCTGACGGCCAGCCGCTGGCCATGAGCCTGAGCAGCCGGACTCAAGCCAGTCAGTGGAAAGAGGCTGAAATCGATGCCTACCTGAGCTTGCCGCAGAGTGATTGGTCGAAATGGTTGCCTGAGAGCCTGACCGGGAAATGGAATTTTTCCGAGATCAAGGCCGGTGGCGAGCTTTGGGTTAACTGGAGCAAGGGAGCCCTGCAGCGTGCTGCGATTCGTCTCAATGCACCGCAACTCAACGGTGCCTACGCCGAACGCAAGCCGATCCAGATCAACAATCTGGCGCTCAACGGGTATTTCCAGCGCAATACCGAAGGTTTCCAGGTGTCGTTCGATTCCCTGGCCATGACCCTGGAGGACATCCGCTGGGAAACCCGTCTGCAACTTCAGCAGACCGCGACCACTGAAACGACCTCCGAGCTCTGGCACCTGCAAGCCGACCGCTTCGACCTCACCCCGATCACTCCGTTACTGAATGCCCTGGGACCACTGCCCAAGGACTTTGCCACGGTGGTCGAGCGGCTGAAGGTCACCGGTGCGTTGCGCAACGTGCTGATCGATGTCCGGCCCGAGGCGACCGATGACAGCAAATTCAGTTTTGCCGCCAATCTGGAGCGTGTCGGGTTTGATGCTTATCACGGTGCTCCGGCGGCGCGTAACGTTTCCGGGAGTATCAGCGGTGACCTCGGCAAGGGTGAGCTGCGCATGGACAGCAAGGATTTTTCCCTGCACCTGGACCCGATCTTTGCCAAGCCATGGCAGTACATCCAGGCGAATGCCCGGCTGACCTGGAAACTCGATCAACAAGGTTTCACCCTGATTGCGCCGTACCTGAAGGTGCTGGGCGAAGAGGGCAAGATTGCCGGCGATTTCCTGATTCGCCTGCATTTCGATCACACCCAGGAAGACTATATGGACCTGCGGGTCGGTCTGCTGGAAGGTGATGGACGCTACACCGCCAAGTACCTGCCCACGGTCTTGAGCCCCGCGCTGGATGAATGGTTGCGCACGGCGATTCTCAAAGGCGCGGTGGATGAAGGTTTCTTCCAGTACCAGGGTTCGCTGAACCACGATGCGGTCGCCGCGGCGCGCAGCATCAGCCTGTTTTTCAAAGTGCATGACGCCGAGCTGGCCTTCCAGCCGGGTTGGCCGCATGTCGGCAAGGTCAGCGGCGATGTGTTCATCGAGGACAGTGGGGTGCGCATTCTGGCCAGCAAGGGCCAGTTGCTCGACACTCAGGTTCACGATATTTACGTCAACATCCCCCATGCGCCTGCCGGACAGAACCCGCACCTGTTCCTCGATGGCACTTTCGACGGTGGTCTGGGCGATGGCCTGAAGATTCTTCAGGACGCACCGATCGGTACCGGTTCGACCTTCGCCGGTTGGCAGGGCGAGGGTGAATTGCAGGGCAGCCTGAAACTGGATATCCCCTTGGCCAAGGGCGAAGAGCCGAAGATTGTGGTCGACTTCAAAACCGCCAAGTCGCGTCTGAAATTGACTGATCCTGTGCTGGAGCTGACGCAGCTCAAAGGTGATTTCCGTTTTGACAGTGCCAAGGGGCTCAGTGGCCAGAACATTACGGCACAGGCCTTTGAACGACCGATCAGTGCACAGATCTATGCCGATGGCAGCCCTGGCAAGTTCAACACCCGGGTCACCGCCAGCGGCCAGGTGGCGGTGAAAAAACTCACCGATTGGCTGAACATCACTCAGCCGTTGCCGGTTTCCGGGACGATCCCTTATCAGTTGCAGCTCAACCTCGACGGCCCCGACAGCCGATTGATGGTCAGTTCCAGCCTCAAGGGCGTAGTCGTCGACTTGCCGGCACCGTTCGGCATGCCCGCCGCGCAAGGCCGCGACACGGTGTTCCGCATGACCCTGCAAGGGCCGGAACGGCGTTACTGGCTCGACTATGGTGATCTGGCGGACTTCACTTACGCGGCGCCCAGCGGCAATTTTGCCGATGGCCGTGGCGAGTTGTTCCTGGGTAACGGCAACGCACTGTTGCCGGGCGATAAAGGCCTGCGTATACGGGGCGTGCTGTCGGAGCTGGATGTCGAACCGTGGAAAGCCCTGATTGATCGATACGCCGGGAAGGATCCGGGCGGCAACGCCAAGCAATTGCTCAGTGGCGCAGACTTCAAGGTCGACAAGCTCACGGGGTTTGGTACCACGCTGGATCAGGCCCGCCTGCAACTGGATCGCAAGCCGACAGCCTGGGCATTGCAACTCGATAGCCAGCAGGCCAAAGGCACTGTCGGGATTCCCGATGCCAAGTCCGCGCCGATTGCGATCAACCTGCAATATGTGCGTTTGCCGGCGCCTGATCCGAAAGTGCAGGCCGACGAGAATGCACCGGACCCGCTGGCGTCGGTCGACCCAACGAAAATTCCTGCACTGGATATCAGTATTGACCAGTTGTTTCAGGGCCCGGACCTGGTAGGTGCCTGGTCGTTGAAGGTCCGCCCGATCGTCAAGGGCATTGCCTTCAACAGCATGAATCTGGGCCTCAAAGGCATACAGTTGCAGGGCGCAGGTGGCTGGGAAGGTGTGCCGGGATCCACCAGCAGTTGGTACAAGGGACGCATTGAGGGCAAGAACCTCGGTGACGTGCTCAAGGGCTGGGGGTTCGCACCGACAGTGACCAGCGAAGAGTTCCATATGGACATCGACGGCCGTTGGCCTGGCTCGCCGGCCTGGGTCGGACCCAAGCGTTACTCTGGTAGCCTGGATGCGACGCTGCGCAAAGGTCAGTTCGTCGAAGTCGAAGGTGGCGCGCAGGCGTTGCGGGTATTTGGCCTGCTCAACTTCAACTCGATCGGCCGTCGCTTGCGCCTGGACTTCTCCGACCTGTTCGGTAAAGGCCTGAGTTATGACCGGGTCAAGGGCCTGCTGGTGGCCAGCAACGGTGTTTACGTCACTCGTGAGCCGATCATCATGACTGGCCCGTCGAGCAACCTGGAACTCAACGGTACGCTGGACCTTGTGGGTGACAGGGTCGATGCGAACCTGTTGGTGACCTTGCCATTGACCAACAACCTGCCGATTGCTGCGCTGATCGTCGGTGCGCCTGCGGTAGGCGGTGCACTGTTTCTGATCGACAAGTTGATCGGTGATCGCGTAGCGCGCTTTGCCAGCGTCAAATACACCATTAAAGGCCCGTGGAAAGAGCCGAAAATCTCTTACGACAAACCTTTTTGAGTCTTTTTTGAAAAGCCACGGTTCGTCCTATGGAGTAGCATGGCCGCATACCTGATACGGAGTGCGCCATGTCTCTTGCGGTGATTCAAATGGTCAGCCAGAGCGATGTGCCGGCCAACCTGATCCAGGCTCGGCATCTGCTCGAGCAAGCTGCAGCGGGCGGTGCGCGACTGGCGGTGTTGCCGGAAAACTTTGCGGCCATGGGCCGTCGCGACATCGCCGACATCGGTCGCGCCGAAGCCTTGGGCGACGGCCCGATCCTGCCCTGGTTGAAACAGACCGCTCGCGACCTCAAGTTATGGATAGTGGCCGGCACCTTGCCGTTGCCGCCGGTGGATCAACCGCTGGCGAAGTCCAATGCCTGCTCGTTACTGATCGATGAGCACGGTGACACGGTGGCGCGCTACGACAAGCTGCATTTGTTCGATGTCGATGTGGCGGACAATCGCGGACGCTACCGTGAATCCGATGACTATGCTCATGGCAGTAAGGTGGTGGTTGCCGATACGCCGGTCGGTCGGGTTGGCCTGACAGTTTGCTACGACTTGCGCTTTCCGGAGCTGTACAGCGAATTGCGCGCCGCCGGGGCAGAACTGATTACTGCACCGTCAGCGTTTACGGCGGTGACGGGCGCGGCCCATTGGGAAGTGTTGATTCGCGCGCGGGCCATCGAAACCCAGTGTTACGTGTTGGCCGCTGCCCAGGGTGGAACTCATCCGGGACCGCGTGAAACCTTTGGCCATGCAGCGATTGTTGACCCGTGGGGGCGCGTGCTGGCGGAACAGGATCAAGGCGAGGCCGTGCTGCTGGCCGAACGCGATAGCAGCGAACAGGCGTCCATCCGGGCGCGGATGCCGGTGTCCAGTCACCGGCGCTTTTTCTCGCAGGGCGCACAGCGACCTGCCTCAGAACGTGGAATTAAGGCGTAAACCTATGAGCGAGTTGTTGTCCTCAGTCAGTGAACATCTGTTAGCGCCTGGCGGCGTGACGATCGAGAACCTGCAAAGCGTGTTGGGTGACCTGGCCGGCCCGGGCATCGATGCGGCCGACCTGTATTTCCAGGGACAGATCTCCGAATCCTGGGCGCTTGAAGACGGTATCGTCAAGGAAGGCAGCTTCAACCTCGATCAGGGTGTCGGCGTGCGTGCGCAATCGGGTGAAAAAACCGGTTTTGCCTACAGCAATGCGATCACCCTGGAAGCCCTGGGTCTGGCTGCCCGTGCTGCGCGTTCGATCTCCCGTGCCGGGCAAAACGGTACGGTTCAGGCGTTCAGTACCCAGGACGTTGCCCGTTTGTACGGCCCTGATAACCCGTTGGAAGTGATGACCCGCGCCGAGAAAGTCGAGCTGCTCAAGCGTATCGACGTGGCCACTCGCGCGCTCGATCCGCGTATCCAGCAAGTCACCGTGAGCATGGCTGGTGTCTGGGAGCGGATTCTGGTGGCCTCCACCGACGGTGGTCTGGCGGCGGATGTACGACCGCTGGTGCGCTTCAATGTCAGTGTGATCGTCGAGCAGAACGGTCGCCGCGAACGCGGTGGTCATGGCGGCGGCGGGCGTACCGATTACCGCTATTTCCTCGCTGAAGACCGTGCCATGAGTTATGCCCGTGAGGCATTGCGCCAGGCGCTGGTGAACCTCGAAGCCATTCCGGCGCCGGCGGGCACCTTGCCGGTGGTTCTGGGTTCGGGCTGGTCCGGCGTGTTGCTGCACGAAGCGGTCGGTCATGGTCTGGAAGGTGACTTCAACCGCAAAGGCAGTTCGGCCTACAGCGGCCGCATGGGTGAAATGGTTGCGTCCAAACTCTGCACCATCGTCGATGACGGCACACTGGCCGGTCGCCGTGGATCGCTGAGTATCGACGACGAAGGCACCCCGACCGAGTGCACCACGCTGATCGAAAACGGCGTGCTCAAGGGCTATATGCAGGACAAGCTCAACGCTCGCCTGATGGGCTTGGCGCGCACCGGCAATGGTCGCCGCGAATCTTACGCGCACCTGCCGATGCCGCGCATGACCAACACGTACATGCTCGGCGGCGAAAGCGATCCGGCAGAAATCATTGCTTCGGTGAAGAAGGGTATCTACTGCGCCAACCTGGGCGGTGGTCAGGTCGACATCACCAGCGGTAAGTTCGTGTTCTCCACCAGCGAGGCGTACCTGATCGAGGACGGCAAGATTACTGCGCCGGTCAAAGGCGCAACATTGATCGGTAACGGTCCGGAAGCCATGAGCCGGGTGTCGATGGTCGGTAACGATCTGGCGCTGGACAGCGGGGTAGGGACGTGCGGCAAGGATGGTCAGTCGGTGCCGGTGGGTGTCGGCCAGCCAACCTTGAAAATCGACGCGATTACCGTGGGTGGCACGGGCGCGTAAGGGATGGAGCCTGGGGTGCGCGGCATGGCCGAACACCCCGGTCGAAGACTAACGCAAACCGCGTTGAGTCTCGTCCAGCTCACGGATGTACTTGAAGATTTTTCGGCTGGAGGCAGGAGGCTTGCTTTGGGCGAGCTCGTGCTGGGCCTGACGGATCATGGAGCGCAGTTGCTGGCGATCCGCGTCCGGGTAGTCGACGACGAACTTTTCCAGTACGGCATCGTCGCCAGCGATCAAGCGATCGCGCCAGCGTTCCAGACCGTGGAAACGTTCGTTGTACTGGCGAGTGGAGGCATCGAGTTGGTCAAGCAGCACCAAAATGGCGCTGGTGTCCTGATCGCGCATCAGCTTGCCGATGAACTGCAGGTGCCGTTTACGCGCGATATTCGCGGTGTGCTTGGGCGCATCGGCCAGGGCCCGGCGCAAAGCGTCGGTCAACGGCAGTTTTGCCAGCAAGTCAGGCTTGAGTGTTGTAAGGCGCTCGCCAAGGTCAACCAGAGCATGCAGCTCGCGTTTGACCTGGGATTTGCTTTTTTCTCCCCCGTCGAGGGAGTCGTCGTAAGAATCAACCATGGTGGCAGTCCGCAAAGAAACGCCGCCATGATAACCAGTCGGGGGCCGCTTGTCCGGCCCGGTCGCTCGATGACCTTAACCGAAAGCAGAATTTGAGTGGAGAACAGCATGAGTGCAGTTGAAAGCGTCGGCCCACAAGCGTTGCCGGCACTGCAAGAGCAAGTCGAGCAGATCATCGCCGAAGCCAGGCGCCAGGGCGCCAGCGCCTGCGAAGTGGCTGTGTCTCTGGAGCAAGGCCTGTCGACCACGGTGCGTCAGCGGGAAGTTGAAACCGTTGAGTTCAACCGTGACCAGGGTTTTGGCATTACCTTGTATGTTGGCCAGCGCAAAGGCTCGGCCAGCACCTCGGCCAGTGGCCCCGAGGCCATTCGCGAAACCGTCGCCGCGGCCTTGGCCATCGCCAAGCACACCTCCGAAGACGAACACTCGGGCCTGGCCGACGCCGCGCTGATGGCCAAGGACTTGCCGGACTTCGACCTGTTCCATGAATGGGACATCACCCCTGAGCAAGCGATCGAGCGGGCGCTGGCCTGTGAAGCGGCGGCATTCGCCACCGACAGCCGGATCAAGAACGCCGATGGCACCACCTTGAGCACTCACCAGGGCTGCCGCGTCTATGGCAATAGCCATGGCTTTATCGGTGGTTATGCGTCGACGCGTCACAGCCTGAGTTGCGTGATGATCGCCGAAGCTGACGGTCAGATGCAGCGCGATTACTGGTATGACGTTAATCGCCAGGGCAATCTGCTGGCCGATCCGCTGAGCATTGGCCAGCGTGCGGCGCAACGGGCAGCCAGCCGTTTGGGCGCGCGTCCGGTGCCGACCTGCGAAGTGCCGGTGCTGTTTTCCGCGGAACTGGCGGGTGGTTTGTTCGGCAGTTTCCTCGGCGCAATTTCGGGCGGCAATCTGTACCGCAAGTCGTCGTTCCTTGAAGGTGCACTGGGCCAGAAACTGTTCCCTGAATGGCTGACTATCGATGAGCGTCCGCATCTGATGCGCGCCTTGGGCAGTTCGGCATTCGATGGCGATGGTCTGGCGACGTACGCCAAACCGTTCGTCGAGAAGGGTGAGTTGGTGTCTTATGTGCTCGGTACGTATTCCGGACGCAAACTTGGCATGCCAAGCACCGCCAACGCCGGTGGCGTGCACAATCTGTTCGTTACCCATGGCGATGAGGACCAGGCGGCGTTGTTACGGCGCATGGGGCGTGGCTTGCTGGTGACTGAATTGATGGGACAGGGTTTGAACATGGTCACCGGTGACTACTCTCGCGGCGCGGCGGGTTTCTGGGTCGAGAACGGTGAAATCCAGTTCGCGGTCCAGGAAGTGACTATTGCCGGCAACATGCGCGATATGTTCAAGCAGATCATTGCCGTGGGTAATGACCTGGAACTGCGCAGCAACATTCGCACCGGTTCAGTGTTGATCGAGCGGATGACGGTAGCGGGCAGCTAAGCGCTACCGCGATACAAAAAAAGCGCGCCACCCAATGGGTGGCGCGCTTTTTTATTGCCTGAAGCAAAACCTGTGGTGAGGGGGTTTGCTCCCGCTCGATCGCAAAGCGGTCGTAATCCGGCAATCGCGTTCCATCTGAATACTCGCGGTGGCTGATTTTAGGGTCGCTTCGCGACCCAGCGGGAGCAAGCTCCCTCGCCACATAAGCCCGCTCGAGCTTACTCGCCTTCGTCGAAGTAGTTGTTGATCAGCGCCACCAATGCGTCCATCGCTTCCTGCTCCTGCTCACCTTCAGTGCTCAGGTGGATCTTGGTGCCTTTGCCAGCCGCGAGCATCATCATGGCCATGATGCTTTTGCCGTCGACCATGGATTGCGGGGTGCGTCCGGCTCTGATCTGGCAGGGAAACTGACCCGCGACGCCAACGAATTTGGCGGAAGCACGGGCATGCAGACCCAGTTTGTTGATGATTTCAATTTCCAGAGCAGGCATCGCGGTGTGAATCCTTTAGCTAAGGTCGCGGTGGCGAACCTGGACGTTCTTCAGGGATTGTTGCAGGACCTGACCCAGGCGTTCGGTCAGGTAGACGGAGCGATGATGCCCGCCGGTGCAGCCAATGGCGATGGTGACGTAAGCGCGGTTGCTGGCGGCAAAGCGCGGTAGCCATTTGAGCAGGTAAGTGGAGATGTCCTGGAACATCTCTTCGACATCCGGTTGAGCTGCCAGGTACTCGGCAACCGGCTGGTCCAGCCCGGACTGACCGCGCAGTTCCGGCTTCCAGTATGGGTTCGGCAAGCAACGTACGTCGAACACCAGATCGGCATCCACCGGCATGCCCCGCTTGAAGCCGAAGGATTCCACCAGAAACGCAGTGCCCGGCTCTGGCTGGTTCAAGAGGCGCAACTTGATGGTATCGCGCAACTGATACAGGTTCAGATTGGTGGTGTTGACCTTGAGGTCCGCCAGGTCGGCAATCGGTCCCAGCAGATTGGTTTCGTCATCGATGGCTTCGGCCAGCGAGCGGTTGGCGCTGCTCAGCGGGTGGCGGCGACGGGTTTCCGAGAAACGCTTGAGCAAGGTTTCTTCGTCGGCGTCCAGGTACAGCACATCGCATTGAATGTGCCGGCTGCGCACTTCTTCCAGGAGTTCCGGGAAGCGTGACAGGTGGCTCGGCAGGTTGCGCGCATCGATGGAAACCGCAACCAGCGGTTGCGCCAGTTCGGTGTGAATCAGTGCGCGCTCGGCCAGTTCCGGTAACAGGCCGGCCGGCAGGTTGTCGATGCAGTAGTAACCGTTGTCCTCCAGTACATCGAGGGCGGTACTTTTACCTGAGCCAGAACGGCCGCTGACGATGATCAAGCGCATGATTAGTGACCGTTCTGCTCGTCGAGGACAACCTGATACAGGGCTTCATTACTTTTTGCGCTGCGCAGGCGATCACGGACTTCTTTACGATCGAGCATGCTGGCGATCTGGCGCAGCAGTTCCAGGTGCGCATCGGTAGCGGCTTGCGGGACCAGCAGAACGAATAGCAGGTCGACCGGAGCGCCGTCGATGGCGTCGAAATCTATAGGAGCGTCCAGGTGCATCAAGGCACTGATGGGCGACTCGCAACCTTTGAGGCGGCAGTGGGGGATGGCGATGCCGTTGCCAAAACCGGTGGAGCCGAGTTTTTCACGGGCGACCAGACTCTCGAAGACATCCTGCATGGCCAGACCCGGCACTTCGCGGGCGATCAGGTTGGCAATTTGTTCGAGGGCTTTCTTTTTACTGCCGCCCGGCACGTTCACCAAAGAACGGCCGGGGGTCAGGATGTTTTCAAGTCGGATCATGGGTTGGGAGTGTTAACGACCGGTCGCGCCCTGGAGGAGGCTCTGGGTCTTTTCCTTATGCTTTTTGAGTTGTTTATCCAGCTTGTCGGTCAGGGCGTCGATCGCGGCATACATGTCGTTATGCTCAGCGTTGGCGACCACTTCTCCACCGGGGATATGCAGCGTGGCTTCGATTTTCTGCAGCAGCTTCTCGACGGTCAACGTGACCTGCACATTGGTGATCTTGTCGAAATGCCTTTCTAATCGGTCGAGCTTTTCGCCGATGTAGATGCGCAGGGGTTCGGTCACTTCCAGTTGGTGTCCACTGATGTTGACTTGCATACAGCTTCTCCTTCGTTGCCAGTGCATAAGGCGGCAGGCTGGCTTGCCTGCCACTAGAGCGTGTCCGAAAAGCTTTCGAACACACCCTGGAACGCTATGGCGTAGCCCGTCACATCAACCGCTTGCGTTCGCTCGAAGGCGCGATCCCCAGGGACTCGCGGTACTTGGCGACGGTGCGGCGGGCCACCTGAATGCCTTGTGCCTCCAGTAAACCAGCGATCTTGCTGTCACTCAACGGCTTTTTCTGATTTTCCGCTGCAACCAGTTTTTTGATGATTGCGCGGATCGCTGTGGACGAGCATTCGCCGCCTTCAGAGGTGCTGACATGGCTGGAGAAAAAGTATTTCAGTTCATAAATACCGCGTGGGGTATGCATGAATTTTTGCGTGGTCACCCGTGAAATCGTCGACTCGTGCATGCCGACCGCTTCAGCGATGTCATGCAGGACCAAAGGCTTCATGGCCTCATCGCCGTACTCAAGGAAGCCGCGCTGGTGCTCGACGATCTGGGTAGCGACTTTCATCAGGGTTTCGTTGCGGCTTTGCAGGCTCTTGATGAACCAGCGCGCTTCCTGCAACTGATTGCGCATGAAGGTGTTGTCGGCGCTGGTGTCGGCGCGGCGGACAAAGCCGGCGTATTGCGGGTTGACGCGCAGGCGCGGAACCGACTCCTGGTTCAACTCCACCAGCCAGCGCTCGTTGTCTTTGCGCACGATGACGTCGGGAACGACGTACTCGGCTTCGCTGGACTCGATTTGCGAGCCTGGACGCGGATTCAGGCTTTGCACCAGTTCGATGACCTGGCGTAGCTCATCTTCCTTGAGCTTCATGCGGCGCATCAGTTGGCTGTAGTCGCGGCTGCCCAGCAGGTCGATGTAATCGATGACGAGGCGCTTGGCCTCAGCCAGCCAAGGGGTCTTGGCGGGCAATTGACGCAGTTGCAGCGACAGGCATTCGCTGAGGTTGCGTGCGCCGATACCGGCCGGCTCGAATTGCTGGATGCGATGCAGGACGGCTTCGATCTCGTCGAGCTCGATGTCCAGTTCCGGATCGAAGGCTTCGAGGATTTCCTCGAGGGTTTCGTCCAGGTAGCCCTGATTGTTGATGCAATCGATCAGGGTCACCGCGATCAGTCGATCGGTGTCGGACATCGGTGCCAGGTTCAATTGCCAGAGCAGATGACTCTGCAGGCTTTCGCCGGCGGAAGTGCGAGTGGTGAAGTCCCATTCGTCGTCATCGTTGCTCGGCAGGCTGCTGGCGCTGGTCTGGTAAACGTCTTCCCAGGCGGTGTCGACCGGCAGTTCGTTAGGGATGCGCTCATTCCAGTCGCCTTCCTCAAGGTTGTCTACCGTCGGCGCGGTTTCCTGGTAGGAGGGTTCCTGGATGTCGGTGTTGGGTTTCTGCTCGATATTGTCCGCCATCGGGTCGGCGTTATCGAAGTCGTCGCCTTCTTCCTGGCGTTCGAGCATTGGATTGGACTCCAGTGCCTCCTGGATTTCCTGTTGCAGGTCCAGGGTCGACAATTGGAGCAGGCGGATGGCCTGTTGCAGCTGCGGTGTCATCGTCAGCTGCTGGCCCATTCTCAAGACTAGCGATGGTTTCATGGCAGGGGCTTAACACCTTATTCGCCGGCGCACATGCGCCATCCACTACAGGGCGCCGGAGCGCCAAACATAAGCAAATTATATGCCTGAAACTGAAGTGTTTGCCTAGAGCGCTGTAACAATAAATACGTATAGTTTTATTGGGGCAAGCGCTCCGGCGACTGACCAGACACCTCAGTGCTTACAGGCGGAACTCATGGCCCAGATACACTTCCTTGACCAGGTCGTTGGCCAGGATGGTTTCGGCGTCGCCTTCGGCGATCAATTGACCGTCGTTGACGATGTAGGCGGTTTCGCAGATGTCCAGGGTTTCACGGACGTTGTGGTCCGTGATCAGCACGCCGATACCCTTGGCCTTGAGGTGATGAATGATCTGCTTGATGTCGCCCACCGAAATCGGGTCCACGCCGGCGAAAGGTTCGTCGAGCAGGATGAATTTCGGTGCCGTGGCCAGGGCGCGAGCGATTTCCACACGGCGACGTTCGCCACCGGAAAGGCTCATGCCGAGGTTGTCGCGGATATGGTTGATGTGGAATTCCTGCAACAGGCTTTCCAGCTCTTTGCGACGACCGGCCTTGTCGAGTTCCTTGCGGGTCTCGAGGATGGCCATGATGTTGTCGGCGACCGAGAGTTTGCGGAAGATCGACGCTTCTTGTGGCAGATAGCCAATACCCGCTCGTGCACGACCGTGCATTGGCTGGTGGCTGACGTCCAGGTCGTCGATCAGTACGCGCCCCTGATCGGCCTGGACCAGGCCCACGATCATGTAGAAGCAGGTTGTCTTGCCGGCACCGTTCGGGCCAAGCAGGCCGACGATCTGGCCGCTGTCGATCGACAGGCTGACGTCACGCACGACCTGGCGGCTCTTGTAGCTCTTGGCCAGATGCTGGGCTTTCAGAGTTGCCATTACTGGGCCTTCTGCTCGTCGGTTTTCTTTTTCGGCTGGATCACCATATCGACCCGTGGGCGCGGCGCAGTGACCGAGGCACCGGTAGCGCGGCCTGCGTTAGCAACCTGCTTGACGGTGTCGTAGACGATTTTCTCGCCTTCGGTGGTGTTGCCTTCGTTGATCACCTTGGCACGGTCGATCAGTACGATGCGGTTTTGCGCGGCATGGTACTGGATAGTCACCCCGTAGCCCTGGACGGGTTTGGTGTCGGTCGGCTTTTGCAACTGCTCGAAATACGCCAGGTTGCCCACCGAGGTCACGACATCGATATCGCCGGCCTTGGTGCGGGTGATGGTCACGGTGTTGCCTTTGATGATCATCGAGCCCTGGGTAATGATCACGTCACCTTTGTAGGTGGCCACGCCATTCTTGTCGTCCAGCTGAGCATCGTCAGCCTGAATGCGAATGGGTTGCTGGCTATCGTTCGGCAGAGCCCAGGCGCTCACGCTTCCCAGTGCTGCGCCCAGACTGAGCAAAATAGGGAGAGTTTTAACGAGCCTCATACTGTCCTCTTACGTTCGATAGCAGGTGTATCCTGCTGTCTTTCAAATACGCTTTCATTCCGTTACCAGTCGATACACCACCAGCGCCGTCGATTCTAACGGCTTGCTGGGTCTGCGCATATTGCTGTTGCGGGAATACCGTCATACGACTACTGGTAATCAGCATCGGGCGGTTCTGCTCGTCCGTGCGTGCGATACGTACCGAGTCGATCAATTCAACTTCAGTGCCGCCTGAATTGACCTCGCCACGCTTGCTCTGGATGTGCCAGGGGTACGCGGTGCCCCGATACATGTTCAGGTCGGGGTTGGTCAGCAGGGTGATGTCGGTTGCTTTGACGTGCTCGACCTTGTCGGATGTCAGGTCATACTGCAATTTGCCATCGGGCAGGTACTGCACGCTGTGGGCGTTGATGGCGTAGTAGTCGATCTGGCTCTCGTCGACGTGCGCTACCGGCTTGTCGAGAAAGCGTTCCGGGCTGATGTTCCAGTAGCCAACGGCCGCGAGCAACGCGGCAATGACCCCGAAAAACACTATGTTGCGAATTTTCTTGCTCAGCATAAGTGGCTCACAGGTACGCGGCATTAGCCGCTTCAAGGTTGCCCTGGGCACGCAGGATCAGCTCACAGAACTCGCGAGCGGCACCTTCGCCGCCACGGGCCTGAGTGATGCCGTGAGCGTTTTCGCGGACGAAGCTGGCGGCGTTGGCCACTGCCATGCCCAGGCCAACACGGCGAATCACCGGCAGATCCGGCAGGTCGTCGCCCAGGTAGGCAACCTGTTCATAGCTTAGGCCCAGTTGCGCCAGAAGCTCGTCGAGCACTACCAGTTTGTCCTCGCGGCCCTGATACAGGTGAGGAATACCAAGGTTTTTGGCGCGTCGCTCGACCACCGGGGTCTTGCGTCCGCTGATGATGGCGGTCGTCACGCCGGAGGCCATCAGCATTTTGATGCCCTGGCCGTCGAGCGTGTTGAAGGTCTTGAATTCGCTGCCGTCTTCGAGAAAGTACAGGCGGCCGTCGGTCAGCACGCCATCGACGTCGAAGACCGCGAGCTTGATGTTTTTGCCGCGTTGCAGCAGGTCCGTGCTCATTACATTACTCCCGCGCGCAGCAAGTCGTGCATGTTCAAGGCGCCCACCGGACGGTCCTCGTTGTCGACCACCACCAGTGCGTTGATTTTGTGGTCTTCCATGATTTTCAGGGCTTCGGCGGCGAGCATTTCGGCGCGCGCAGTCTTGCCATGCGGCGTCATGACGTCGTCAATGGTGGCTTGATGGATGTCGATGGTCCGGTCGAGTGTGCGACGCAGGTCGCCGTCGGTGAAAATGCCGGCGAGTTTGCCGTCAGCTTCCAGTACCACGGTCATGCCCAGGCCCTTGCGGGTCATTTCCATCAGCGCGTCTTTGAGCGGTGTGCCGCGGACTACTTGCGGCAGCTCCTGGCCGGCATGCATGACATTTTCGACTTTCAGCAACAAACGGCGACCCAGAGCGCCGCCCGGGTGTGAGAACGCGAAATCTTCGGCAGTGAAGCCGCGGGCTTCCAGCAAGGCAACGGCCAGTGCATCACCCATTACCAGCGCTGCCGTGGTGGAGGAGGTCGGTGCCAGGTTCAGCGGGCACGCTTCGTGCTCGACATGAACATTGAGGTTCACCTCGGCAGCCTTGGCCAGCGGCGAATCAGGATTGCCGGTCAGGCTGATCAGCTTGATGCCCAGACGCTTGATCAGCGGCAGCAGCGTGACGATTTCATTGGTGGAGCCGGAGTTCGACAGCGCGAGGATGATGTCATCGCGAGTGATCATGCCCATGTCGCCGTGACTGGCTTCGGCGGGGTGTACGAAAAAAGCCGTGGTGCCGGTGCTGGCGAGGGTGGCGGCAATCTTGTTGCCGATGTGCCCGGATTTGCCCATGCCGACCACGACCACGCGGCCTTTGCTGGCCAGAATCATCTCGCAAGCGCGTACGAAATCTGCGTCGATGTGGGCCAGCAAGCCTTCTACGGCTTCAAGCTCGAGGCGGATGGTGCGTTGTGCTGATTGAATCAGGTCGCTGGATTGGCTCATGTCAGAAATCGTATAGCCTGAGAAAAGGCGGCGATTATAGCGGTAATGAGCAAATCCCTCACGTTAGTTCGTCGTGCTTTATTCAGGCGACCCCCGCAAACGCTGAAACTTGTGTCTATTTGCCTGTCTTGATGCTGAACACCGCGGGCTTCGGCCTTGGGCGCTTTGCATTAGCGGTGATATAGTTCGTCGCCAGTTCGGCCTGCCCAGGATGTTGTGTGCTCTCGGCAGGGAGCCCGGCGTCCGAGTGAGAGGCTTGCATCGCAAGGAGTTTAGATGAGTGCCGATAACGCCTACGCGGTCGAGCTGAAGGGAGTGTCCTTCAAGCGCGGCGCGCGCAGCATTTTCAATAATGTCGATATTCGCATTCCGCGCGGTAAGGTCACCGGCATCATGGGACCTTCCGGTTGCGGAAAAACCACGCTGCTGCGCCTGATGGGCGCACAGTTGCGCCCTTCAAGTGGCGAAGTGTGGGTCAACGGGCAAAATTTGCCCACGCTGTCTCGTAGCGACCTGTTCGATGCGCGCAAGCATATGGGCGTGCTGTTTCAGAGCGGCGCGCTGTTCACGGACCTCGATGTTTTCGAAAACATTGCCTTTCCGCTGCGTGTTCATACCAAACTTCCGGATGAAATGATCCGAGACATCGTCCTGCTCAAATTGCAGGCGGTGGGGTTGCGCGGTGCTATCGACCTGATGCCCGATGAGTTGTCCGGCGGCATGAAGCGCCGTGTTGCGCTGGCACGGGCGATTGCCCTCGATCCGCAAATTCTGATGTATGACGAGCCTTTTGTCGGTCAGGACCCAATCGCCATGGGCGTTCTGGTGCGCCTGATCCGTCTGCTTAACGACGCCTTGGGCATCACCAGCATCGTGGTTTCCCATGATCTGGCCGAAACCGCGAGTATTGCCGACTACCTGTATGTTGTAGGCGATGGGCAGGTGTTGGGGCAGGGGACTCCCGATGAACTGATGAACTCCGATAATCCGCGGATTCACCAATTCATGAAGGGCGATCCAGACGGGCCGGTACCGTTCCACTTTCCAGCGACGGATTACCGCGCAGATCTTCTGGGGAAGCGCTGATGCGCAAGATTTCACTAATAGAGAGAGTTCGTCGATTCGGCCAGGCCGGCATCGACAGCATCGCGGTGCTCGGTCGTTCATCACTGTTCCTGTTTCACGCCCTGCTGGGGCGTGGTGGCGTCAGCGGCGGATTTGGGCTGCTGGTCAAGCAGTTGCACTCGGTCGGCGTGATGTCCCTGGTGATCATCGTGGTCTCCGGGATATTCATCGGCATGGTGCTGGCGCTACAGGGCTTCAACATTTTGTCCAGCTACGGTTCGGAGCAGGCGGTCGGGCAGATGGTTGCGCTGACGCTGTTGCGTGAGCTGGGGCCGGTGGTGACCGCATTGCTGTTCGCCGGGCGTGCCGGTTCTGCGTTGACCGCCGAGATCGGCAACATGAAGTCCACCGAGCAGTTGTCCAGTCTGGAAATGATTGGCGTCGACCCGCTCAAGTACATCATTGCCCCCCGACTGTGGGCCGGCTTCATTTCCCTACCAGTGCTGGCGATGATTTTCAGCGTGGTCGGTATCTGGGGCGGCTCCTGGGTGGCTGTCGACTGGTTGGGTGTGTATGAAGGTTCCTACTGGTCGAACATGCAAAACAGCGTGACGTTCGACGGTGACGTATTCAATGGCATCATTAAAAGCATTGTCTTTGCCTTTGTCGTGACCTGGATCGCCGTATTTCAAGGCTATGACTGTGAGCCCACTTCGGAAGGGATCAGTCGTGCCACCACCAAAACCGTGGTGTATGCCTCATTGGCCATCCTCGGCCTGGACTTTATTTTGACTGCCTTGATGTTTGGAGATTTCTGATGCAAAACCGCACCCTGGAAATCGGTGTCGGCCTTTTCTTGCTGGCTGGCATCCTGGCTTTAGTGTTGCTTGCCCTGCGGGTCAGTGGACTGTCCCCTGTTTCGAGCACCGACAGCTATAAACTTTATGCGTACTTCGACAATATCGCCGGTTTGACGGTCAGATCAAAAGTGACCATGGCCGGTGTGACCATCGGCAAGGTCACGGCAATCGATCTGGATCGCGACAGCTTCACCGGACGAGTGACCATGCAGCTGGAAAAGCGGGTAGATAATCTGCCGACCGACTCCACTGCATCTATCCTCACCGCTGGCCTGTTGGGTGAGAAATACATCGGTATCAGCGTGGGCGGGGAACAGGCCCTGCTCAAGGATGGCGGGACCATCCATGATACGCAGTCATCGCTGGTGCTCGAAGACCTGATCGGTAAATTCCTGCTCAATACCGTTAGCAAAGACGCCAAATAAGGAGTTTTTTCATGATCTCAACCTTGCGACGTGGCCTGTTGGTATTACTGGCGGTCTTGCCGTTCATGGGTAACGCCGTGGCTGCGCAGTCCGCGCACGATATCGTGCAGGACACCACCAATCGGTTGCTCGCCGATCTGTCGGCCAATAAAGCGAAGTACAAGCAGGATCCGAACGGTTTCTACGATGCCTTGAACACCATCGTCGGGCCCGTGGTGGATGCCGAGGGCATCTCCAAGAGCATCATGACGGTCAAGTACTCGCGCAATGCCACACCTGCGCAAATGAAAACCTTTGAAGATAACTTCAAGCGCGGGCTCTTCCAGTTCTATGGCAATGCTTTGCTTGAGTACAACAATCAGGGCATTACCGTTGATGCGGCCAAGGATGAATCGGGAGACCGAACCAGCGTTGGCATGACGGTCAAAGGCAGCAACGGCGCGATCTATCCTGTGTCCTACACACTCGAAAAGATCAATGGCGAGTGGAAGCTGCGTAACGTGATCATCAACGGCATCAACATTGGCAAGCTGTTCCGTGATCAGTTCAGCGACGCGATGCAGCGCAATGGCAATAACCTGGACGCGACCATCAATGGTTGGGCCGGTGAAGTCGCCAAAGCCAAGGAAAAGACCGACGCAGAAACGACTCAGAAGAAGCCCGCCCAATGAGTGAGTCGGCTGTCAGCATGGGTGAGGCCGGTGAGCTGATGCTCAGCGGCGTACTCGATTACCGTACCGGGCCGGCCCTGCGCAAGCAGGGCCAGGCCTTGATCAAGTCGAGCACCGCGTCAGCCCTGGTAGTTGATTGCTCGGGTGTGCAAAAGTCCAGCAGCGTCGGTTTGTCGTTGTTGCTGTGTTTCATGCGTGACGCGCAAGCGGCGGGCAAGGCGCTGAGCATCCGTGCCTTGCCTGACGACATGCGTGAAATCGCTCAGGTCAGCGAATTGACCGAGCTGTTGGCACACCCCTAACTATCATCTATAAAGAAGCCCCCCGTCAGAGTCCTGCTATGCGGGGTTCGCAGGCGCGGGGCTTTTTTGTATGATGTCCGACCCGCGCGCACAGGGCGCCGATTGAGGTTGAGCATGCAGGCCAACGAAGTGAAGAGCTTTCTTGAAGGAAAGCTGTCCGAAACTCTTTTATCAGTACAGGTAGAAGTTGAGGGCGAAGGCTGCAACTTTCAGCTGAACGTGATTAGCGATGAACTGGCGGCATTGAGCCCGGTCAAGCGTCAGCAGCAGATCTATGCCCATTTGAACCCATGGATCACCGATGGCAGCATCCATGCGGTCACTATGAAATTTTTCAGCAGCGCGGCCTGGGCCGAGCGCACCTGAGCCCAAGGGCGTCGAGATTCTTATGGATAAACTGATTATTACCGGCGGTGTTCGTCTTGATGGCGAAATCCGCATTTCCGGGGCAAAGAACTCTGCCCTGCCGATTCTGGCGGCAACGCTGTTGTGCGATGGCCCGGTTACCGTCGCCAACCTGCCGCACCTGCACGACATCACCACCATGATCGAGCTGTTCGGTCGCATGGGCATTGAGCCGGTGATCGACGAGAAACTCAGCGTCGAAATCGACCCGCGGACCATCAAGACCCTGATCGCTCCGTACGAACTGGTTAAAACCATGCGTGCGTCGATTCTGGTTCTGGGCCCGATGGTCGCGCGTTTCGGTGAAGCTGAAGTCGCACTGCCTGGCGGTTGCGCCATCGGTTCGCGTCCGGTCGACCTGCACATCCGTGGCCTTGAAGCCATGGGTGCAGTCATTGACGTGGAAGGCGGCTACATCAAGGCCAAGGCGCCAGAAGGCGGCCTGCGCGGTGCACATTTCTTCTTCGATACCGTCAGTGTGACCGGTACCGAGAACATCATGATGGCAGCCGCCCTGGCCAAGGGCCGCAGCGTTCTGGCTAACGCCGCTCGCGAACCTGAAGTCGTCGACCTGGCGAACTTCCTGAACGCCATGGGCGCGAAGGTTTCCGGTGCCGGCACCGACACCATCACCATCGACGGCGTCGAACGTCTGCACACGACCACTTACAAAGTGATGCCGGACCGTATCGAAACCGGTACTTACCTGGTGGCTGCTGCCGTGACTGGCGGCCGCGTGAAGGTCAAGGACACCGATCCGACCATCCTTGAAGCCGTTCTGGAAAAACTCAAGGAAGCGGGCGCCGAAATCACTACCGGCGAAGACTGGATCGAGCTGAACATGCACGGCAAGCGGCCGAAAGCCGTCAACGTGCGTACCGCTCCGTACCCGGCGTTCCCGACCGACATGCAAGCGCAGTTCATCTCCCTCAACGCGATTGCCGAAGGCACTGGCGCTGTGATCGAGACGATCTTCGAAAACCGCTTCATGCACGTCTACGAGCTGCACCGCATGGGCGCTCACATCCAGGTCGAAGGTAATACCGCGATCGTCACCGGCATCGAAAAGCTCAAGGGCGCGCCAGTCATGGCCACCGACCTGCGGGCTTCGGCCAGCCTGGTGATTTCGGCGCTGATCGCCGAAGGCGACACGCTGATCGATCGCATCTACCACATCGACCGTGGTTACGAGTGCATCGAAGAGAAACTGCAGATGCTCGGCGCGAAAATCCGCCGCGTACCGGGCTAGTTTCTGCTTCATGGGCGCAGGGACGTGCCCGTTGATTTGTTAAGATCGAGCCCGTTACGGCTCGATGTGTGTCCGGCGCCATTTGCGACCGGGCATGAGTACCTTGATAAGGACTGACGTTTCCCATGTTGACCATCGCACTGTCCAAGGGCCGCATCCTTGACGACACCCTGCCGCTTCTGGCTGAAGCGGGCATCGTGCCGACCGAGAATCCGGACAAGAGCCGCAAGCTGATCATCCCCACGACCCAGGCCGATGTGCGCTTGCTGATCGTGCGTGCCACCGATGTGCCGACCTACGTCGAGCATGGTGCCGCTGACCTGGGCGTCGCCGGTAAAGATGTGCTGATGGAATACGGCGGCCAGGGCCTGTACGAGCCACTGGACCTGCAAATTGCCCAGTGCAAGCTGATGACCGCAGGTAAAGTCGGCGCGGTCGAGCCCAAGGGTCGTCTGCGCATCGCCACCAAGTTCGTCAACGTTGCCAAGCGTTATTACGCAGAGCAGGGTCGTCAGGTCGACATCATCAAGCTATATGGCTCGATGGAGCTGGCACCGCTGATCGGTCTGGCGGACAAGATCATCGACGTGGTCGATACCGGCAACACGCTGCGGGCCAACGGCCTGGAGCCACAGGATTTCATTGCTGCCATCAGCTCCCGGCTGATCGTCAACAAAGCTTCGATGAAAATGCAGCACGCCCGTATCCAGGCGTTGATCGACACCCTGCGCAAGGCAGTGGAGTCTCGACACCGCGGCTGATTCACCCGCGCGACGTTGAGTCGCGCCCGTCTATCCGCCTCATAGCCAGAATTCTCAGGTGCCCAAGCGGATCGAATGGTAGCTTCGGGCGCCTGAGTTTTTGCCAACCTATGAGGCTCTCGCTATGACCGCACCGACTGCAATTCGCCGACTCAACGCTGCTGACCCGGATTTCGCGCATCATCTGGATCATCTGCTGAGCTGGGAAAGTGTGTCTGACGACTCGGTCAATCAGCGGGTGCTGGACATCATCAAGGCTGTGCGTGAACGCGGCGACGCGGCGCTGGTTGAATTCACCCAGAAGTTCGACGGTCTGCAAGTGGCGTCGATGGCCGACCTGATCCTGCCGCGCGAGCGCCTGGAACTGGCACTGACCCGGATCACCGTGCCTCAGCGCGAAGCGCTGGAAAAAGCCGCGGCGCGGGTGCGCAGCTACCACGAAAAACAGAAGCAGGACTCCTGGAGCTACACCGAAGCCGACGGCACGGTGCTGGGCCAGAAAGTCACGCCGCTGGATCGCGCCGGTCTGTACGTCCCGGGCGGCAAGGCGTCTTACCCGTCTTCGGTGTTGATGAATGCGATTCCGGCCAAGGTGGCCGGTGTGACCGAGGTGGTCATGGTCGTACCGACGCCACGCGGTGAAGTCAACGAGCTGGTGCTGGCGGCGGCGTGCATCGCGGGCGTCGACCGGGTGTTCACCATCGGTGGCGCGCAAGCGGTTGCCGCGCTGGCCTATGGCACCGAAAGCGTGCCGAAGGTCGACAAGGTCGTCGGCCCGGGCAACATCTATGTCGCCACCGCCAAGCGCCATGTGTTCGGCCAGGTCGGTATCGACATGATTGCCGGCCCATCGGAAATCCTTGTGGTGTGCGACGGCCAGACCGATCCGGACTGGATCGCCATGGACCTGTTCTCCCAGGCCGAGCACGACGAAGACGCCCAGGCGATTCTGGTCAGCCCCGACGCCGGGTTCCTCGACCAGGTGGCGGCAAGCATCGCCAAACTGCTGCCGACCATGGAGCGCGCCGAAATCATCAACACCTCGATCAATGGCCGTGGTGCGCTGATTCAGGTTCGCGACATGCAGCAAGCCATCGACGTGGCCAATCGCATTGCGCCGGAACACCTGGAACTGTCGGTGGCCGATCCGCAAGCCTGGTTGCCGCAGATCCGCCATGCCGGCGCGATCTTCATGGGCCGCCACACGTCCGAGGCCTTGGGCGATTACTGCGCCGGTCCCAACCACGTGCTGCCGACTTCCGGCACCGCGCGTTTCTCCTCGCCGCTGGGTGTGTATGACTTCCAGAAACGTTCGTCGATCATCTTCTGCTCCGAGCAGGGTGCCTCCGAACTGGGCAAGACCGCTTCCGTGCTGGCCCGTGGCGAGTCGCTGACCGCTCACGCCCGCAGCGCCGAATACCGCATCGTTGACGACAAGCAGGGGAACTGAGCATGAGCAAATTCTGGAGTCCATTCGTCAAGGATCTGGTGCCATACGTACCGGGCGAGCAGCCGAAACTGGCGAAGCTGGTCAAGCTCAACACCAATGAAAACCCTTACGGCCCATCGCCTAAAGCACTGGCGGCGATGCAAACCGAACTGAATGACAACCTGCGTCTGTACCCGGACCCCAACAGCGACCTGCTCAAGCAGGCAGTGGCTGAGTATTACGGTGTACAGGGCAATCAGGTGTTCCTCGGCAATGGTTCCGATGAAGTCCTGGCGCACATCTTTCACGGTTTGCTGCAACACGATAAACCGCTGCTGTTCCCGGACATCAGCTACAGCTTTTATCCGGTGTATTGCGGCTTGTACGGCATTCCATTCGACGCGGTACCGCTGGACGAGCAGTTCCAGATTCGTGTTGCGGATTATGCCAAGCCGAACGGCGGGATCATTTTCCCCAACCCGAACGCCCCGACCGGTTGCCTGTTGGCGCTGGACGCCGTCGAGAAAATTCTCAAGGCCAGCCCTGATTCGGTGGTGGTGGTCGACGAAGCCTATGTCGATTTCGGCGGTGAAACCGCAATCAGCCTGGTCGACCGTTACCCGAATCTGCTGGTGACTCAGACCCTCTCCAAGTCGCGTTCGCTGGCCGGTTTGCGCGTGGGCCTGGCGGTGGGGCATCGGGACCTGATCGAGGCGCTGGAGCGGATCAAGAACAGCTTCAACTCCTATCCCCTGGATCGCCTGGCGATTGTCGGTGCGGCAGCGGCGTTTGCCGATCGTGCATACTTCGACAAGACCTGCCAGCTGGTGATCGAGAGTCGCGAGTGGGTGGTCAAGCAATTGCAGGAGAAGGGCTTTGAGGTATTGCCGTCGGCGGCGAACTTCATCTTCGCCCGTCACCCGCAGCATGACGCGGCAGGCCTGGCAGCGAAGTTGCGCGAGCAAGGCGTGATCGTCCGGCACTTCAAGCAGGAACGGATTGCCCAGTTCCTGCGCATCACCATCGGTACGCCAGAGCAGAACCAGGCGTTGATCGACGGCCTCGGCGATCTCTGAAGCTGCAGCTGATCCTGTGGCGAGGGAGCTTGCTCCCGCTCGACTGCGAAGCAGTCGTAAATCCAGCACCTGCGACCTGTCGTTCAGAACGCAGTAGCTGATTTAAGGGCCGCTTCGCGACCCAGCGGGAGCAAGTTCCCTCGCCACAAGGATGTGCAAGTCTTACTCGTGATGCGGTTCACCGAGGAACGTCAACGAACTGAACACCCCTCGCGTCGCGAGATCCGGATTGTCCTTCAACGGGATTTCCACCTGCGCGGCAATCACATTCAATCCTTCATTGCGCACCAGCACCTGCGCCCGGCCTTCAGCATCGGTTTCCGTACTCAAGGTGTTCGGCGCATTGCGATAGTCGCCAATCAACTTGATCCCCGCCGCCGGTTTGCCATCGAGCAACACCCGCACCGGCAATGATTTGCCCGGGCCAACGGTCAGCGGATCAACTTCCGGCAAAATCAGCAGTTTGATCTGATCAAGTGCAGGTAGCTTCGCTCCTGGCTGATAAATCGCCAGGCTGTACTTGAACGTCTGGGTCGACTCGATAGCGCCCGGCACTTTGCTGCGCCCCTGATTGATCCACTTTTTGTCGGCGGTCTGCGACCACATGCCATTGTCCAGCGCCACGGCCAGCACCGCTGGCGATTTGAGCGGTTGCAGGCGCGCGTGATCGGCCAGGCGTTCTACGGTAACCGGGATCATCTTGCCGCCGATGTCATAGGCCCAGGCGCCGCTGATTTTCTGCGCCTTGAAGGCATTGTCTTCGGCGCCGTGGCCGTAGATGACTTCGATGTTGCCGCGACGTTGTTCGGTCCACAGGCCATGGGCCGAGACCTGGCCGGTAAACATCAGGCCGAGCAGCAGGCTGAGCGCTACGGGTTTGAGGTGTGGCATGGTGACTTCCTTTTACAGGTTGAGTGTCAGGCTGACGGTGAAATTGCGCGGCTCGCCGGGGTTGACCCAGTAGTTGCTGTAGGAGCGCTCGTAATATTTCTCGTCGAAAAGGTTGTTCAGGTTCAGCCCCAACGTGACGTTTTCACTGGCCTTGTAATGGGCCAGCAGGTCGACGGTGTGGTAGGCCGGCAGTTCGAAGTCGCTGCCGGCTTCGCCCGATCGATCGCCGACATAGGTGTAGGCCGCGCCGACATCCGAGCCACGCAGCAGACCTTCCTGAAATTCATAAACGCCCAGCAAACTGCCGCTGTGCCTGGCCACGCCGAGAATCCGGCTGCCGGTCGCAATGGCTTTGTCGCCTTGGGTAACCTCGGCGTCGATGTACGCAAACGCACCAATCACTCGCACAGCGTCAGTGAGTTGCCCGCTCACTTGCAGATCGAAACCCTGGCTGCGGGCCTTGCCCATGGCGCGGTTACTATCGCTGGCGGGGTCGAGGGCGAGGACGTTTTCTTTTTCGATATGAAAGGCGGCGAGGGTGCTGCTCAGGCGCTCATCGAACAGCTCGCTCTTGATCCCGATCTCGTAGCCAACGCCTTCTTCCGGATCGAAGGATTTGCCTGTGGCATCCAGGCCGTTGTTGGGTTTGAACGAGGTCGAGGCGTTGGCGAACAGTCCATGCTGTGGCGTCAGTTGATAGAGCAGGCCGGCGCGTTGGGTCAGAGCGTCGTGGTTCTGTCGGCTGCGGTTGTTCAGCGTGTGATCGTCGATGGTTTGCTCGAAGTGTTCCAAGCGTGCCCCGAGCATGCCGCGCAGGCGGTCGGTGAACACGATCTGGTCCTGAAGGTTCAGTGCCTGACTTTCGACCTGCTCGAAAAAGTCCGGGCCCGAGCGCTTGCCATCGGGTTTGGGCTGACCGTAAACCGGGTCGTAGATATCGATCGCGTAAGGGCCGCCAGCGATAGTGGTGACCCGCTCGTTCTTGCGGAAGTTTTCGTACTCGCTGCCAATCAGCAGTTCGTGTTGCCAGCTGCCGATGTCGAACAAACCGCGCAGTTCGAGCTGGGTGATGCTGTCGTGCCAACGGTTGTCGCGCTCACGGTAACGGCGGTTGACCGTGTGTTGATCGGCGTTCAACGGGCGGGCTTCCGAGGCAAAGCCCCAGAGTTTGCCTTCTTTGTAATGGCTGGCCAGGCGCAGTTTCCAGGCGTCGTTGAGGTGGTGTTCGAGGGTCGCCTGCAACAGATTGTTGTGGTTGTCGATGTTGCCGTCGTCAGGTTCACCGAGGAAGGTCGAGCGCGAGACACCGCTCCAGCGGTTGTTCGGCGCGACGATGCCGCGGTCGAAGGTCGAGCTGTGCCGGACAATCTCGCTTTCCAGCAGCAGGCTGGTGTCCGGGTTGAGTTGCCAACTGAGCGACGGCGCAACGAACACCCGCTGGTTGTCGACGTGATCACGAAAGCTGTGGTTGTCCTCGACCGCCAGATTGACCCGCGACAACACATTGCCTTGCGGGTCGAGCGGGGTGTTGACGTCCAGCGCGGTGCGATAACGATCCCAACTGCCGGCGCTGGTCTGCAAGGTGCTGAAGGCTTCGGGCTGCGGTTTTTTGGTGACGATGTTCACTGTACCGCCAGGGTCGCCGCGCCCGTAAAGACTGGCGGCGGGGCCCTTGAGCACTTCGATGCGCTCGACGTTCGCGGCGTCCGGGGTGCTTGGGTAACCGCGGTTCGCGCTGAAGCCGTCCTTGTAGAACTCCGAGGTGGTGAAGCCGCGCACGCTGTACTCATACAGCGTCAGGCCGCCGAAGTTGTTCTGTTTCGATACGCCACCGGCAAACTCCAGAGCGCGCTCGACATTGTGGCTGCCCAGGTCCTTGAGCACGCTGGCAGGAATCACGCTGATGGATTGTGGGATATCGCGGATTGCCGTGTCGGTTTTGGTCGCGCTGGACGACCGCGTGGCGCGATAGCCGTTCACCGGGCCGGTGGCAGACTCGTAATCGGAGGTGACACTGATGGTGTCCAGTTCAAGCGGTTGTGGGTCTTCGGCGAACACCGGATCCCCGAGCAGGCCCAGGGCCAGGCCTGCCAGAGGAGCAAATTTACGAGACGGCATGAGAGCGTTCCAATAGCGATATTGAAACAATATAACATGCCTAATGAGAATGTATGCTTTTAGGGCTCGTCTGCATCAGCAGAGGTATTGGGTGTTGCCGAAGGCGTTAAAAGATCACAGCCTCCGGCAACTCCTATGGGCTTACTCTTCTTCTTTGACCGGGGCGGGTGGCGGACGCAAGCCGATTTCCGCAGTCAGCTTGAGCTCCTTGCCGTTGCGCATGACCTGAACGGTGACCTTGTCAGTCGGTTTGATCCGCGCCACCTGGTTCATTGAACGGCGGCCATCGCCGGCTGGTTCGCCGTCAATGCTGAGGATCACATCGCCCAATTGCAGGCCGGCTTTTTGTGCCGGACCGTCGCGGAAAATCCCCGCGACGACAATCCCCGGACGCCCGGACAAGCCATACGATTCCGCCAGTTCCTGGCTCAAGGGCTGCACTTCAATCCCCAACCAGCCGCGAATCACCTGGCCGTGTTCGATGATCGACTTCATCACTTCCATCGCCAGCTTGATCGGAATCGCGAAACCAATGCCTTGCGAGCCGCCGGACTTGGAGAAAATCGCGGTGTTGATCCCGGTGAGGTTGCCGTTGGCGTCTACCAGCGCACCGCCGGAGTTGCCCGGGTTGATCGCGGCGTCGGTCTGGATGAAGTCTTCGTAGTTGTTCAGGCCCAACTGGTTGCGCCCGGTGGCGCTGATGATGCCCATGGTCACGGTCTGGCCGACACCAAACGGGTTGCCGATGGCCAGCGCGACATCGCCGACGCGGATGTTTTCCGAGCGGCCGACGGTGATCGACGGCAGGTTCTTCAAATCGATTTTCAGTACTGCGAGGTCGGTTTCCGGGTCGCTGCCGATCACGCGAGCCAGGGTTTCACGACCATCCTTGAGTGCGACGACGATTTGGTCGGCGCCGGTAGTCACGTGGTTATTGGTCAGCAAATAACCTTCAGGGCTCATGATCACCCCGGAACCGAGGCTCGACTCCATGCGCTTCTGCTTGGGCGCGTTGTCGCCGAAGAACCGCCGGAACTGCGGGTCTTCAAACAACGGATGGCTGGTTTTGTTGACCACTTTGGTGGTGTAGAGGTTGACCACTGCCGGTGCGGCAATGACCACGGCATCGGCGTAAGACACCGGCCCCTGTTGGGTCTGAGTGGTTTGTGGGGCTTGTTGCAGGTTCACATCCAGACTTGGCAGTCCGACCCATTGCGGGTAACGCTGGATGATCAACAACGCGATAAGCACGCCGGCCAGCAGCGGCCAGCCAAAAAAACGCAGACCCTTGAACATTGAACAAATCCTGGGAGGTTACGGAGGGCCGCCTGTGGCCCATAATGTCGCGCATTATACGAGGCCGCGCGCGCCTCTGAACGGGATATTTAGGAGTCTTTTATGGCCGTCGCCCTGAGCACCCTGGTAGAAGAAGCGGATCGTTACCTTGCCAGTTCGCGGATTTCCGACTATTGCCCCAATGGCTTGCAAGTCGAAGGTCGGCCGCAGGTCACGCGTATCGTCAGCGGTGTCACGGCCAGCCAGGCGTTGCTCGATGCAGCGGTCGAAGCCAAGGCCGATCTGGTGCTGGTACACCACGGCTACTTCTGGAAAGGTGAAAACCCCTGCATCACCGGTATGAAGCAGCGTAGGCTCAAAACCCTGCTCAAGCACGATATCAGCCTCCTGGCTTATCACTTGCCGCTGGATTTGCACCCGGAAGTGGGCAACAACGTGCAATTGGCTCGCCAACTGGACATTACCGTCGAAGGCCCGCTGGACCCGGAAAACCTCAAAGTGGTCGGGTTGGTCGGCTCGTTGGCCGAACCTATGACCGCGCGCGACTTTGCCCGTCAGGTGCAAGAGGTCATGGGCCGCGAGCCGTTGCTGATCGAGGGCAGCAAAATGGTCCGGCGCGTCGGCTGGTGCACGGGCGGTGGCCAGGGCTATATCGATCAGGCGGTGCAGGCCGGTGTCGACCTGTACCTGAGCGGTGAAGCGTCCGAACAAACCTTCCACAGCGCCCGAGAGAACGACATCAGCTTCATCGCCGCCGGTCATCACGCCACCGAACGCTTCGGCGTACAGGCGCTGGGGGATTATCTGGCTCGACGGTTTGCCCTTGAACACATTTTCATCGATTGCCCGAATCCGATTTGATAACCGAAAATCAACGATGGGAGCGGGCCTGCGGCGCCCGAACGAGCAGGTATATTCATATGCTCTTTCGATCTAGTCGGCGTCCTGATTAGAAGAGGTCGCTGTGCTAGCATTCGCCGCTCGAACACGGCCCGCTGGCCGTTCATAAGAAAGCTTTCGTGAGTAGCCATGGTCGACAAACTGACGCATCTGAAACAGCTGGAGGCGGAAAGCATCCACATCATCCGCGAGGTGGCCGCCGAGTTCGACAACCCGGTGATGCTGTACTCCATCGGTAAAGACTCCGCCGTGATGCTGCATCTGGCACGCAAGGCGTTCTTCCCGGGCAAGCTGCCGTTTCCGGTGATGCACGTCGACACCCAATGGAAATTTCAGGAGATGTACAGCTTCCGCGACAAGATGGTCGCAGAGCTGGGCCTTGACCTGATCACCTACGTCAACCCGGAAGGCGTGGCTCAAGGGATCAACCCCTTCACCCACGGCAGTGCCAAGCACACCGACATCATGAAGACCGAAGGCCTGAAACAGGCTTTGGACAAGTACGGCTTCGACGCAGCCTTCGGTGGTGCGCGCCGCGATGAAGAGAAATCCCGCGCCAAAGAGCGCGTGTACTCGTTCCGCGACAGCAAGCACCGCTGGGATCCGAAAAACCAGCGCCCGGAGCTGTGGAACGTCTACAACGGCAAGGTCAACAAAGGCGAATCGATCCGCGTATTCCCGCTGTCGAACTGGACCGAGCTGGACATCTGGCAGTACATCTACCTTGAAGGCATCCCGATCGTCCCGCTGTACTTCGCCGCCGAGCGCGAGGTCATCGAGAAGAACGGCACGCTGATCATGATCGACGACGAGCGCATCCTCGAGCACCTGAGCGACGAAGACAAAGCCCGCATCGTCAAAAAGAAAGTGCGTTTCCGTACCCTTGGCTGCTACCCGTTGACGGGCGCGGTGGAGTCCGAGGCCGAAAGCCTCACGGACATCATTCAGGAAATGCTCCTGACGCGAACTTCCGAGCGCCAGGGCCGAGTCATCGATCACGATGGCGCCGGCTCGATGGAAGACAAAAAACGTCAAGGTTATTTCTAAGGGGCTGTCATGTCGCATCAATCTGATTTGATCAGCGAGGACATCCTCGCCTACCTGGGCCAGCACGAACGTAAAGAGCTGCTGCGCTTTCTGACTTGCGGTAACGTCGACGACGGCAAGAGCACCCTTATCGGGCGTCTGCTGCACGACTCCAAGATGATCTACGAGGATCATCTGGAAGCCATTACCCGCGACTCGAAAAAAGTCGGCACCACCGGTGACGACATCGACCTGGCGTTGTTGGTCGACGGCCTGCAGGCCGAGCGCGAACAAGGCATCACCATCGATGTTGCGTACCGCTATTTCTCCACCGCCAAGCGCAAATTCATCATTGCCGACACCCCTGGCCATGAGCAGTACACCCGCAACATGGCCACCGGTGCATCCACCTGTGACCTGGCGATCATCCTGGTCGACGCCCGTTACGGCGTGCAAACCCAGACCCGTCGCCACAGCTTCATTGCCTCGTTGCTGGGCATCAAGCACATCGTCGTCGCCATCAACAAGATGGACCTCAAGGACTTCGATCAGGGCGTGTTCGAATCGATCAAGGCCGATTACCTGAAGTTCGCTGAAGGCTTGAAAATGAAGCCTACCAGCATGCACTTCGTGCCGATGTCGGCGCTGAAGGGCGATAACGTGGTGAACAAATCCGAGCGCTCGCCGTGGTACACCGGCCAGTCGCTGATGGAGATCCTTGAAACCGTGGAAGTCGCGGGCGACCGTAACTTCACCGATCTGCGTTTCCCGGTGCAATACGTCAACCGGCCGAACCTGAACTTCCGCGGTTTCGCCGGCACCCTGGCCAGCGGCATCGTCAAGAAGGGCGACGAAGTCGTGGTGCTGCCGTCGGGCAAAAGCAGCCGCGTGAAATCCATCGTCACTTTCGAAGGTGAGCTGGAACACGCAGGTCCGGGTCAGGCCGTAACGCTGACCATGGAAGACGAAATCGACATCTCCCGTGGCGACTTGCTGGTGCATGCCGACAACGTGCCGCCGGTCACCGACAGCTTCGAAGCGATGCTGGTGTGGATGGCTGAGGAGCCGATGCTGCCGGGCAAGAAATACGACATCAAGCGCGCCACCAGTTACGTGCCGGGCTCGATCGCCAGCATCGTCAACAAGGTCGACGTGAACACTCTGGAAGAAGGCCCGGCCAGTGCCTTACAGCTGAACGAGATCGGTAAGGTCAAGATCAGCCTCGACGCGCCGATTGCCCTCGACGGGTATGAAAGCAACCGCACCACCGGTTCGTTCATCATCATCGACCGCTTGACCAACGGCACCGTCGGCGCCGGCATGATCGTCGCCCAACCTTTGGCGCATGGCAGCTCCACGCACCATGGCAAATTGGCCCATGTAGCCACCGAAGAGCGTGCCCAGCGCTTCGGCCAGCAACCGGCTACCGTGCTGTTCAGCGGCCTCTCGGGCGCGGGCAAAAGCACTTTGGCCTATGCAGTTGAACGCAAGCTGTTCGACATGGGCCGTGCGGTGTTTGTGCTCGATGGGCAGAACCTGCGTCACGACCTGAACAAAGGTCTGCCACAGGATCGCGCCGGGCGTACCGAGAACTGGCGTCGTGCGGCTCACGTCGCACGTCAGTTCAACGAAGCCGGTTTGCTGACCCTGGCGGCGTTTGTCGCACCGGACGCCGAAGGCCGTGCACAGGCCAAGGCGCTGATTGGCGATGACCGCTTGCTGACCGTTTACGTGCAGGCGTCGCCGATGGTCTGCGCCGCACGCGATCCGCAAGGGTTGTATGCTGCCGGTGGCGACAACATCCCTGGCGATTCCTTCCCGTATGACGTGCCGCTGGACGCCGACCTTGTGGTCGACACCCAGACGCTGTCGCTGGAAGAAAGCGTCAAGCAAGTGCTGGACCTGCTGCGTAAACGCGGCGCGATTTAAGCTTCACGCGCACTAAAAAGCCCGCAACCGAGTGATCGGTTGCGGGCTTTTTGTTGATCCGCTTTTGTGGCGAGGGAGCTTGCTCCCGCTGGAGCGCGAGGCGGTCCTGAAATCAGCGAACGCATTCTTTCTGTAAGAGTGCGTCGGCTGGTTTTGCGGCCGCTGCGCGACCGAGCGGGAGCAAGCTCCCTCGCCACAGGAGGTCAGCGTTTTCCGGGATACTCGCGATGCATCTGCTCAAGCAGTGCATCCTTGTCTTCCCACAACTGGTTGATCCAGCCCTGGAACTCCAGGCGGTACACGCCATCCTGGTCGTAGTTCTTGCCGATGAACTGCGGCGGGATCTTCAGTTCCTGAAAGTGCACCACCACGTCTTTCACGTTGCCACACAGCAGGTCCCAATAACCGGGGCGCCCGGCCGGGTAGTGAATGGTCACGTTGACGATGGCTTCCAGTTGCTCACCCATGGCGTCCAGCACAAACGCGATACCGCCCGCCTTGGGCTTGAGCAGGTAGCGCAACGGCGATTGCTGCTGCGCATGCTTGCCTTCGGTGAAGCGCGTGCCTTCGACGAAGTTGAAAATCCCCACCGGGTTATGGCGGAACTTGTCGCAGGTCTTGCGAGTGGTTTCCAGGTCTTTGCCTTTCTTCTCCGGGTGCTTTTCCAGATAGGCCTTGGAGTATCGCTTCATGAACGGGAAGCCCAGCGCCCACCAGGCCAAGCCGATCACCGGCACCCAGATCAGTTCTTGCTTGAGGAAGAACTTCAGCGGGCGAATCCGGCGATTGAGCACGTACTGCAACACCATGATGTCGACCCAGCTCTGGTGGTTGCTGGTGATCAGGTACGAGTGCTGATAGTCCAGCCCTTCGAGCCCGCTGAGCGTCCAGCGCGTGTGCCCGAGCAAATCCATCCAGGCCTTGTTGTTGCTGATCCAGGCTTCATGGATGTGGCTCATCAGCCAATCGGTGAAGCGCTGTGCGGTCGGGAAGGGCAGCAACAATTTGAAGATTGCCACGACAAACAGCGGTGTGCAGCAGACGATCGTGTTCAGCGCCAACAACAGCGAGGCGATCACGCCTCGCAAGGGTGCAGGTAGAGAATCCAGCATTTAAACATCCATAGGTCGGTTGGCGGCTTGAATCGCAGTCAGGGCAATGGTGTAGACGATGTCGTCGACCTGGGCGCCGCGCGGCAAGTCATTTACCGGTTTGCGCAGGCCTTGCAGCATCGGTCCGAGGCTGACGCAGTCGGCGCTGCGTTGCACGGCTTTGTGAGTGGTGTTGCCGGTGTTCAGGTCGGGGAAAATGAACACGGTTGCCCGACCGGCTACCTGACTGTTCGGCGCCAGTTGCCGGGCCACGTTTTCGTTGGCCGCGGCGTCGTACTGCAACGGCCCGTCGATCAGCAGCGCGTTCTGCGCTTCGTGGGCGAGCAAAGTGGCTTCGCGGACTTTCTCGACTTCTTCGCCGCTGGCCGATTCGCCGCTGGAGTAGCTGAGCATCGCCACTCGTGGCGTGATCCCGAAGGCGGCGGCAGAGTCGGCACTTTGCAGGGCGATCTCGGCCAGTTCACTGGCGCTCGGGTGCGGGTTCATGATGCAGTCGCCGTAGACCAGCACTTCCTCCGGGAACAGCATGAAAAACACCGACGACACCAACGTGCAGCCGGGTGCGGTCTTGATCAGTTGCAATGCCGGGCGAATGGTATTGGCGGTGGAGTGGATGACCCCGGACACCAGTCCGTCGACTTCATCCAGTGCGAGCATCATGGTGCCGATCACCACGGTGTCTTCCAGCTGTTGCTCGGCCATTGGCGCGTTGAGGCTTTTGGTCTTGCGCAACGCGACCATCGGCTCGACATACCGCTGACGGATCAGGTCCGGGTCGAGAATCTCCAGGCCCTCAGGCAACTCGATACCCTGGGCGCGCGCGACTGCTTGCACGTCTTCGGGTTTGGCCAGCAACACGCAGCGAGCAATCCCGCGGGCCTGGCAGATCGCTGCCGCCTGTACCGTCAAAGGTTCGCTGCCTTCTGGCAGGACGATGCGTTTGTTGGCAGCCTGGGCGCGCTGGATCAGTTGATAGCGGAACACCGCTGGCGACAGGCGCATTTCACGCGGCGTGCCGCAGCGCTGGTGCAACCAGTTGGCGTCGAGGTGGCTGGCGACGAAATCGGTGATGATCTCCGCACGCTCGCGGTCGTCGATCGGGATTTCCTTGTTCAAACCGTTCAACTGGTTGGCGGTTTCGTAGGAGCCAGTGCTCACCGACAATACCGGCAGACCGGCCTGCAAGGCGCCTCGGCAGAGGTCCATGATCCGTGGGTCGGGCAGGGTGCCGCTGGTCAGCAGCAGCCCGGCCAGCGGCACGCCGTTGATCGCGGCGAGGCTGACGGCGAGGATGATGTCGTCGCGATCGCCGGGGGTTACCACCAGCACGCCGGGCTTGAGCAGTTCGACCGTGTTGCGCATGGTGCGGGCGCAAATGATGATCTTGCTCATGCGGCGGGTTTCATAGTCGCCGGCATTGAGCACCTGAGCGCCCATCAAGTCCGCGACGTCACGGGTGCGCGGGGCGTTCAGTTCCGGCTGGAACGGAATGCAGCCAAGCAGCCGGAAGTCGCCGCTGCGCAGCAAGGGCGAGTGTTCCTTCAGGCGCGCGGCGAAAGCCTCCATGCTTTCATCGGTTTTGACCTTGTTGAGAATCACGCCGAGCACTTTCGGGTCTTTTGGACCGCCAAACAATTGCGCTTGCAACTCGACCCGGCCAGACAATTCGGTGAGCACTTCGTTTTCCGGTGCCGAGACCAGAATCACCTCGGCATCCAGGCTTTTCGCCAGGTGCAGGTTGACCCGCGCGGCGTAGCTGGCGCTGCGGGTCGGGACCATGCCTTCGACGACCAGCACGTCTTTGCCGATGGCGGCTTGCTGGTACAGGGTGATGATTTCTTCCAGCAGTTCATCCAGCTGACCGTCGCCGAGCATCCGCTCGACGTGAGCCAGGCCCAGCGGCTGCGGCGGCTTCAGGCCGTGGGTGCGGGCCACCAGTTCGGTGGAACGTTCAGGGCCGGTGTCGCCAGGGTGCGGCTGGGCAATCGGTTTGAAGAAGCCGACTTTCAACCCGGCTCGCTCAAGGGTACGTACCAGCCCGAGGCTGATGGAGGTCAGACCCACACCAAAATCGGTGGGCGCGATAAAAAAAGTTTGCATGCGGATTCTCTGGAGGTGCATGGCAAGGGTGAACGCCTATGACTGGCCTTCTACCGATATTTCAGACGTCAAGGTTATCGCTAACCGAGCCCTGAGCGCACCAACCGCAATCAAAGGGTTGGCCTATTTTTTCAATACGCTTGGCGGGGTCCAGAACCCAGGTTCGTGATTGCCAGGGTGGCTGGTGGCGCAGATGCTGGGTATGGCCGCAGGAAAGCTCGACAACCCAGTGTCCGTCCTCGTCCTGATGGAAGCCCTGGATCGTCGACCCTGCCGAAGCGACCCGTCCGTCCGGGTTCTGTTCGCTTTCGGGCGTTTGCTTCGCTAAACTGGGTCTTTCTATATTCTTATGCAAAAGGTCTCGCCCCATGCTGATCGCCGCCAATAAGGCTGTCTCCATCGACTATACCCTGACCAACGACGCTGGTGAGGTCATCGACAGCTCCGCCGGCGGCGCACCGCTGGTGTACCTGCAAGGCGCAGGTAACATCATCCCGGGCCTGGAAAAAGCCCTGGAAGGTAAAGCAGTCGGTGACGAACTCAACGTCGCCGTAGAACCTGAAGATGCCTACGGTGAATACGCTGCCGAACTGGTCAGCACCCTGAGCCGCAGCATGTTCGAAGGCGTCGACGAACTGGAAGTGGGTATGCAGTTCCACGCTTCCGCGCCAGACGGCCAGATGCAAATCGTCACCATCCGTGATCTGGACGGCGACGACGTGACCGTTGACGGCAACCACCCGTTGGCCGGTCAGCGTCTGAACTTCAAGGTCAAGATCATCGACATCCGTGATGCCAGCCAGGAAGAAATCGCTCATGGTCACGTCCATGGCGAAGGTGGCCATCACCACTGATTTTCTGCGCTAAGCTTCGAGAACTGGAGAGGCGCCCGAGGGGCGCCTTTTTAGTCCGCGGCTGTCCTTGGCGACATCGCCAAGAGGCTGTTTCGAGAAGAACACGGGAAATTTGGAGTTCGTCATGAGTGCTTTTCACGACCTTACATTGAAAGCTTTGGATGGCCAGGAGTTACCTCTGGCGCCCTTCAAAGGGCACGTCGTGCTGGTGGTCAACGTCGCCTCCAAGTGTGGTTTGACCCCACAGTACGCTGCTCTGGAAAACCTCTACCAGCAATACAAGGGCAAAGGTTTCAGTGTGTTGGGTTTGCCGTGCAACCAGTTTGCCGGGCAAGAGCCAGGCACTGAAAGCGAGATCAAAGAGTTCTGCAGCCTCAACTACGGCGTGACCTTCCCGCTGTCCAGCAAGCTGGAAGTCAACGGTCACGACCGTCATCAGCTGTACCGGTTGTTGGCGGGCGAGGGCGCGGAATTCCCGGGTGACATCACCTGGAACTTTGAAAAATTCCTTCTCGGCAAAGATGGTCGCGTGCTGGCGCGTTTCTCGCCACGTACTGCACCGGATGATCCGACGATCGTCCAGGCGATCGAAAAAGCCCTGGTCTGAACCTGTCTCCCGCAGGAGCACGGCTTGCCGGCGATAGTGATCTCAAGAACGCCATCGCCGGCAAGCCGTGCTCCTACAGACCCCTCCCTGTCTTTTGAACCTTAATCACCTAAATCAATAGTGCTATTCAAGGCTGGCAAGCCTCCATATTATCGCCGTCATAAAGTTATTTTCACGTGGAGCGTCCCATGCCCGTCAAAGCCTTGTTCAAACCGTTCAGCCTCGGTGCCCTGGAGCTGCCAACCCGTGTGGTCATGGCGCCGATGACCCGTTCGTTTTCCCCGGGCGGCGTACCGAATTCGAAAGTCATCGAGTACTACCGTCGCCGTGCTGCGGCGGGTGTAGGCCTGATCATCACCGAGGGCACCACGGTTGGCCACAAGGCTTCCAACGGTTACCCGAACGTCCCGCACTTTTACGGCGAAGCGGCGTTGGCCGGCTGGAAAAAAGTCGTTGATGCGGTCCACGCCGAAGGCGGCAAGATCGTTCCGCAGTTGTGGCACGTCGGCAGCGTACGGCGCATCGGCACCGAGCCGGATGCGAGCGTGCCGGGCTACGGGCCATCGGAAAAACTCAAGGACGGTCAGGTCGTGGTTCACGGCATGACCCAACAAGACATTCAGGATGTGATCGCGGCCTTCGCCCAGGCCGCCAAAGACGCGCAGAGTATTGGCATGGACGGCGTCGAGATCCACGGCGCCCACGGCTATCTGGTCGACCAGTTCTTCTGGGAAGGCAGCAACCAGCGCACCGACGAATACGGTGGCAGCCTGGCCAATCGTTCGCGCTTTGCCGTTGAGCTGATCCAGGCCGTGCGTGCGGCGGTCGGTGCGAACTACCCGATCATCTTCCGTTACTCGCAGTGGAAGCAGCAGGACTACACCGCACGTCTGGTGCAAACTCCGGAGGCGTTGGGCGAGTTTCTCCAGCCGCTGTCCGATGCCGGTGTGGATATTTTCCACTGCTCTACGCGGCGTTTCTGGGAGCCGGAGTTCGACGGTTCCGAACTGAACCTGGCAGGCTGGACCCGCAAACTGACGGGCAAGCCGACGATCACCGTGGGCAGTGTGGGGCTGGACGGTGAGTTCCTGCAGTTTATGGTCAACACCGACAAAGTCGCGCAACCGGCCAGCCTGGAGAACCTGCTGGAACGTTTGAACAACCAAGAGTTCGACCTGGTGGCTGTGGGACGCGCCTTGCTGGTCGACCCGGACTGGGCGCAGAAAGTCCGCGAAGGTCGCGAGCAGGACATCCTGCCGTTCAGTCGTGAGGCGTTGATGACGCTGGTTTGATCGAATGGGGCATGGCCATCAGAGGCTGTGCCCCGATTTGCACCTCGCAAGCCCCGCGCAACTGTCCTTCAAATTGCTCGACGATTGCCCCCCAGCCCTGCCGACTGGCGTGCTGACGCGCGTTGAGTCGTATGCAGCGCAAGGTTTCTGCTTCTTCCAACAACCAACGGGCGGCATCGCAAAATGCCTCTTCGTCCCCCGGCATCGCCAACACACCGTTGTAACCATGGCGAATGTGTTGAGCGGCGGCGGCCTGATCGTAAGCCACCACGCCCAATCCAGAGGCCAGTGCTTCCAGCACCACATTGCCGAAGGTTTCGGTCAGGCTCGGAAACAGAAACAGATCCCCGGACGCGTAGTGACACGCCAAGGCTTCTGCGCGCTGCGAGCCACAGAAGATCGCGTCGGGCAGTGCCTTTTCCAGCAGCGCACGTTGTGGGCCATCGCCGATCACGATCAGCTTTATTCGTCGTTGTGGATAAGACGACTGCAAAGCCTGGTAGCAATGTTTGAGCAGACCGAGGTTTTTTTCCTGAGCGAGCCGGCCGACGTGAATCAACGCGATGTCGTCGTTCTCCAGCCCCCAGCTTTCACGCAGCGAACCCAGGCGTTTGGCCGGGTGGAACAGTTGACTGTCGACGCCACGGGACAGCAGCGCCAGGCGCTCGAACTGCCGACGTTCCAGCTCCATTCGCTGGCTGGCGCTGGGCACCAGGGTCAACTTGGTGCGGTTATGGAACCAGCGCAGGTAATGCGTCAGTAACCGGGTCAACAGTCCCAGGCCGTACTGGTTGGAGTACTGCTGGAAGTTGGTGTGAAACCCGCTCACCACTGAAATACCCAGCCGCCGCGCCGCGCGCAAGGCCGACAACCCCAGTGGTCCTTCGGTAGCGATGTAGAGCACGTCCGGGCGATGACGCTGCCAGCGCCTGAGCAACTTGTGCATCGACGACTGGCCCCATTGCAGCCCCGGATAACCCGGCAGCGGCCAGCCGCGGCAGAGCAGCAGTTCATCGTCGCTTAGGCGGGTCTGATCGCTGCCCTGGCGCGGTCGCACCAGTTCTACCAGGTGCCCGCGCGCGCGCAGACCTTCGCACAGGCGGCCAAGGGTATTGGCCACGCCATTGATTTCCGGAGGGAAGGTTTCGGTGATCAGAGTGATATGCAGAGCTGTCGTCATGGCCTCAGTGTCGACTGAGGCCATGTCGCCATTGTGTCAGCGCGATGATGGATTTGTGACGCGATCAGGCAGCTTTGGCCACCAGATTTTCCGCGCCACGTTCACGGACCCAAAACAGCGTCGCACCAGCCACCGCTGCCGGCATCATCAGGATGTTGACCACCGGGATCAGCAGCGCCAGATAGACGATCCCGCCAAAACTCATGCTCTGCCAGCGTTTCTGGCGCAGCCAGGCGAGCATCTCGTTCCAGCCGAGTTTGTGGTTATCCGCCGGGTAGTCGATGTACTGGATTGCCATCATCCATACGCCAAACGCCAGCCATAGTGGGGCAGCGACCAGGTTGACCACCGGGATGAATGAAAGGATCAGCAACGCGAGGGCCCTGGGCAGGAAGTAGCCGAGTTTGCGCATTTCCCGGGCGAACGTGCGCGGGATCATCGCGATCAGTTCGCTCCAACTGAAGGTCGGGAAGTCGTCAGTGCCACGCACCACCACTTCGACTTTCTCCGCGAGAAAACCGTTGAAGGGCGCGGCGATCACGTTGGCGAGCATGGTGAAGGTGAAAAACACCATCAGCGCCACCAGAACGACGAACAACGGCCAAAGTACATAGCTGAGAAAACTCAGCCAGCTCGGCAGTGAAGGCATCAGGGTGTCGACCCACAGGCTGAACTGATGGCCGGCGAAATAAATCAATCCGACGAACAGCACCAGGTTGATGACCAGCGGCAACAACACGAACAAACGCAGGCCGGGACTCAAGACCAGCTTCAGGCCTTCGCGCAGGTATTGCGGGCCGGACAGAACGGGGGCGGGCATAGTGGGCTCCGAGCAATGGGAAAACGCGCCGACCTTACCGGCTTTGCCACACAGGTGAAAGCGCGGTAATGACATCGACATTAACTGTAACAAAGGCGTCTTTAAATCAGCCTCCAGGGGATAGAGACCGCCTATGAGCTGGATTGTTATTCCGTATTTCCTTAATCTTCGCCTCCTCGATACGCTGCACCCACTATTTTTCAGGGCTGTCCAACTACGGCGCTTCCCCAAGTGCTTGCACAGTCCTTTTTTAATTCCAGCCGGTCATCCGGCGTTCCGCGCCAGGTAATACCGGCCGGTCGATAGGAGTGAGTCATGTCTGATGTACGTCATTCGCGAGTGATTATTCTTGGTTCCGGCCCAGCCGGTTACAGCGCTGCGGTCTATGCTGCCCGCGCCAACCTCAAGCCGTTGCTGATCACAGGCATGCAGGCTGGCGGTCAACTGACCACCACCACCGAAGTCGACAACTGGCCGGGCGACGTGCACGGCCTGACCGGCCCGGCACTGATGGACCGGATGAAAGAACACGCCGAGCGCTTCGAGACCGAAATCGTTTTCGACCACATCAATGCTGTCGACTTCGCCGCCAAGCCGTACACCCTGACGGGCGACAGCGCCACTTACACCTGCGACGCACTGATCATCGCGACCGGTGCCAGCGCTCGTTACCTGGGCCTGCCGTCGGAAGAAACCTTCATGGGCAAAGGCGTGTCGGCCTGCGCAACCTGCGATGGTTTCTTCTACCGCAACCGTGAAGTGGCCGTGGTCGGCGGCGGTAACACTGCTGTCGAAGAGGCGCTGTACCTGGCCAACATCGCCAGCAAAGTGACCCTGATTCACCGTCGCGAAACCTTCCGCGCCGAGAAAATCCTGATCGACAAGCTGCATGCACGAGTTGCCGAAGGCAAGATTGTCCTCAAGCTGAACTCGACTCTGGACGAAGTGCTGGGCGACAACATGGGCGTGACCGGCGCTTGTTTGAAGAACAACGACGGCAGCTTCGACGAGCTGAAAGTCGACGGCGTGTTCATCGCCATCGGCCACACGCCGAACACTTCGCTGTTCGAAGGCCAACTGACCTTGAAAGACGGCTATCTGGTGGTGCAGGGCGGTCGTGAAGGCAACGCAACGGCGACCAGCCTCGAAGGCATCTTTGCTGCCGGCGACGTGGCTGATCACGTTTACCGTCAGGCGATCACCTCGGCCGGCGCTGGTTGCATGGCGGCCCTGGACGCAGAGCGTTACCTGGACGACCTGCAGAACGCCAAGTTCTGAAATCGTTGAAATGAAAAAACCGGCCTCGGCCGGTTTTTTTGCACCCACTGCTTTTGTGGGAGCCGAGCTTGCTCGCGATAGCGATGTATCAGTCGACATCAGTTTTGAATGTGACGCAGCCATCGCGAGCAAGCTCCCACAGGGTGTTGCATCCAATCTGGAAATCAGCGACGGGTCAGTGGCTGCGCTGTGAACTTCACCCCAGCCAAACCCTGCGCCATCAATGCCCGGATGTTGCCATGGTCGCTGCCATCCGGCGTAGCAACCACCGAGCGGTAATGCTCACCAAACGCCAGCAGCGCTTCTTCATCGCTCAAGCCTTCCAGCAGCGCCAGGCCGAGGGTCTTGCACGAGCCTTCGTTCTGTCCGGCGGCGTTTTCCACGCCACCATTGTTGAAGGCTTGAGGCTGGTAATCATAGCCAGCGGCGATGAACGCCAGGGTATCGGCGAAGGCGTGTTCGCCGCTCTTGAGGCTGGCGCGCAGGGTGTTCAGATCGGTCATCGCTTACGGATCCTTCTTAACTGTTATATGCGATATTTACGAGTGTATTCAGGTAGTTGCAGATAGTAACTTTTTTTACTTTCTTTGAGCTCATTTCGAACCACATGCAAGCTTGCAGACGCGGTCCTTTGCTATCGTCCGAGCACCTGCTGAGTTATGGCGAGAGAGTGTATGGAGCTTCAGGAGTATTTCGCATCTGGCTGCTGATTGCTCCGTATAGACACCCGTGACGTTTGCGTAGGCACGAGTCCTGAGTGTCACAAACACAAGGTGCGGAACTGCACTCCACTTGACCACAAGAGCTTCGCGGTCATTGGACTGCAGCGATCTGGCAATGTAGCTGAACTCCCTCCTTTCAGAATTCAAATTGTGCTTTTTTGCCATGCTCAAGCATAAAGAACTCATGAATTTAATATTTTTAGTGAAAATTGTGATTTTTTTGATGTTCTGAGTGTGAGAACACAATTTGTGTCAAACCATGTTCGTTTAGTATTTGATCCAGTGATCGATGGCGGCAGGTGCCGAGCCTGCCGTCAGACGGACTGTTCTGAAAAGGAGAAGCGCTATGATGCTGAAGGACCCTTCCAGCAAATATCGACATTTCACCACGGTAGACCTGCCAGGCCGCGCATGGCCCGGCAACGTCCAGTCAGTTGCGCCTACGTGGTGCAGCGTCGATATGCGCGACGGCAATCAGGCCTTGATTGAGCCAATGAATGCCGAACGCAAGCGCTGTCAATCGTGCGTCGCACCTTGGGCTGCTCAGCGTAATGAACGTTGCAGTGCCTTGCTGACATGACTGCGCGTACAGCCCTGGCGACGCTCGCCGGTAACTACGGTCATGGGGACATAGTGGCTTCGCATCGGCATGCCGAAGGGCAGTTGGTGTACGCCATCAGTGGCGTGATGCTGGTCTCGGTCTCCGGGACGACTTGGGTGGTGCCTTCTGGTCATGCGCTGTGGGTACCCTCGGGTATGGAGCACGAGATTCGCATGACTGGCGAGGTACGCATGCGCACCTTGCTGATTACGCCTGGCGCCCACGACGTTCTGACGCAAGAGTGTCAAGTCATCAAGGTTTCGCCGCTGCTGCGTGAGCTGATCGTAGCGGCTGGCGATCAGTCCGACGATAAAGGTGCTCTGGCGCGCCATGCACAGATTGTCGAGCTGATCTTCTCGGAGCTCGACAGGGCACAGAAGGTGCTGGCTCATGTACCGATCCCTACCGAGCCTCGGCTCAAGTTGCTGTGCGCTGGCTTCATCGATAATCCATCTCAGGACTCGAAGCTGGAGAGTTGGGCTGAACAGCTCAACATGAGCTCTCGCACCCTGGCTCGCCTGTTCCAGAAAGAACTGGGCATGAGCTATGGGGAGTGGCGCAAGCGCACCCGGTTGCTTCTCTGCCTGCAGCGGTTGGCTTCTGGCGTGTCGATTCTGGATGTGGCACTGGAACATGGTTACCAAAGCCCCAGCGCATTCGCCGCCATGTTCAAGCGCACCATGGGCTTCACTCCGAGCCACTGCCGTTCGGCGTAGCTTCCTCCTGTAGTCAGCAATCCTTACAGAGCATGGCTCACTTTATGTGGGCCATGCTTGCGCTTGCCTGCGGCTCGGGAGCTCTCAAGGCGGTCGCGAAGGGCATGTTGTCTCAATCGAAACGACAGTTGTCTGGAACTCGGGAGAAGCGCAGACCTGCGCTCTCATAACCTGCATCCCTACTCAGAACTCTGGATTTCTGCGATGCGTTCGCCCTTTTTTACCGCGTGGCACGGCCGTCTTTCGCTTGTGGGCATGGCCTCTATTGTCTTGGCTGGCTGTGCCGCATGGACGACTCATCAGCCGGCGCAGCCGCACCCGGAGCGCATCAATGCCCTGAGCCACCTGCCCCAAGGCGTTTCAGCCCAGGCGTTGCCCGAACGTTGGTGGCAGTTGTACAACGATCCGAAACTCGATGCGCTGGTGCAGCAGGCGCTGGAGCACAACCGAGATCTGGCGGCCGCCCAGGCCCACGTTCAATCGATGCTGGCCGGGATCATGCAGGCCGATGCCGAGCGCTGGCCGTCCACTCAAGCGTCACTGGGAGCCGCCTATGGCAAAACTGCCGATGACCAGACACTCGCCAAGGCCACCGACAGCCACGCCCCGTCTCAATGGGCGTTCAATCCCGGCTTCGAATTGGCGTATCAAGTTGATATCTGGGGCCAGGTTCAGCACGCCATCGAGCGAGCTCAGGTTCAGGCCGCTGCCGCACAGGATGCTGAAGACTTGTTGCGCATCACGATCGTGGCGCAAACCACCCGGGCCTATGTGAATGCTTGTGTCTTGGGCGCACGGGCCAAGGTCGAGCGCCATTCACTGGAAGTGGTTGGTCAAAGTCTGGCGTTGATTGACCGTCAGCGTCAGGCCGGTGTGGTGACTGATTTTGAATATGTTCGGATGCAGGCGTTGCAGGGGGAAACCCTGGCCCTTCTGCCAATGCTGGAGGCGCGTCGGCAAGCAGCGCTGTACGAACTGGCGATGTTGACCGGTGTGGCCGATCTGGAGCAGGGCTCTGGCGCGGCGACCTGTGAAGTGGTGCCGAAGCTCAATGCTGCGCTTCCCGTGGGGGATGGCTGGCAACTGCTGGCGCGTCGCCCTGATATTCGCCAGGCCGAGCGAGTGCTGCAAGCGGCTTCGCTGCAGGTGGATATTGTTCAGGCCGATCTGTACCCGAAGGTGACCTTTGGCGCTTCGGTGTCCTCATCCAGCCACACACCCCATGAGCTGGGAGACAGCAGCGCGGTGATGTTTGGTATCGGTCCGCTGATTTCCTGGCAGTTTCCCAACTGGCGAGTCAATCGCGCACGGGTCAACCAGGCCCGGGCACTCGAGCAGGTCGACGTGGCGCAATTCGAGGCCAGTGTGCTCAAGGCCCTCAAGGAAGTGCGTCAGGCCTTGGCTTTGTATGACGGAGAGCGGCAGCGCCACGCAGCCTTGAGTCAGGCGCTGGACAGCAGTCGCCAGGCCTACAAGTTGGCCCAGCTCAATTACAACGCCGGGTCTATCGACTTCCTTGACGTGCTGGACAGTGAGCGCGAGCTGATTCGCTTGCAGGCCACGCGCGCCGATGCAGATGGCCGTTTGCTGCAGCGCCAGATCGCTCTATTTAGCGCCCTCGGCGGCGGTTGGCAGTCGTCTTCCTCTGATATCCCGGTCGATGCGCCTTCTCACGCTCCCCTCACCTTTTCCGGTACCCAGCCATGAATATCGCCGTTGATGATAAAACCGCTTTCCAGCATGAGCATGAGAGTGTGATCCAGCAGCTCATGCATGAGCGTAAGCAGCGTCGCAAAAGAACTCTGATCCTGCTGGGAGGTGGCGCGGTGTTGGTCGGGGCGGTGGCGTTCGGCATGTATTGGATGACAGTCGGCCGTTACCTGGAGCAGACCGATGATGCGTATGTGCGTGCTGATTGGATTCCCATCAGCCCCCGGATTTCCGGATACGTGGCTCAAGTGCTGGTGGAGGATGATCAGCCCGTCAAGCGCGGGGATGTGCTTGTGCGCATCGAGGATAGAGACTATCTGGCGCGGCTGGAACAGGCGCGCGCCGAATTGGCTGAAACTGAAGCATCGGTGGCAGCGCAGCAGGCCAACCTGCAAGTCACCGACAGCCTGATCGCCCAGCAGAAGGCCGGCCTTACCCAAGCTGACGCTCGCCTGCGCAGCGCGCATGCCGAGCGGCGTCGCGCGAGCCTCGATGAGCAACGCTACGAAGGCTTGGTCCGCGAACACGCCGCCAGTGCCCAGCGTTTGGAAAGTGCAGCCGCCAGCTACGCCCAGGCCAATGCCGCGGTGGAAATTTCCCAGGCGATGCAGCGTCAGCAAGATACTCGGTTGAATGTCGCCATTACCCGGCGTCAAATGGCTGAAGCCTCACTCAAGCAGAAGATCGCCCGGCGCAGCCAGGCTCAGGCTCAGTTGAGCCTGGCGACTAACGCTTTGGAGGATACGTTGATCCGCTCGCCGATCGACGGTGTCGTGGGGCAGCGCAAGGTGCGTACTCGCCAATATGTGGCGCCGGGGTTGCCGCTGCTGGCGGTGGTGCCAACGCAGCAGGCCTACGTGGTGGCCAACTACAAGGAAACCCAGCTGCGCGACATGCGCGCCGGGCAAGCGGTTGATATCAGTGTCGACAGCTATTCGGGGCGCAAGCTCAAGGGCCACGTAGTCAGTTTCTCGCCAGGTTCGGGTGCGATGTTTGCCTTGCTGCCCTCGGACAACGCCACCGGTAACTTCACCAAGATCGTGCAGCGTTTTCCCGTGAAGATCGTGATTGATCAGCACGATGACGGCGGCCCCATTCTGCCGGGCATGTCCGTGATCACGACCGTCGACACCCACCCAGCCGGGCAGGGCGATTCGCATGACTGACGCCGAAGAGAAAGCGGTTTCCTTTCGCGCATGGGTTGCGGTGATCGGAGGGCTGTTCGGTTGTTTCATGGCAGGCATGAACGTCCATGTGACGAGCGCGGCGCTGCCGGAAATCGAAGGCTCATTGGGGGCGACCTTCGAGGAGGGGTCCTGGATTTCCACTGCTTACCTGGTCGCAGAAATCGTGATGATCCCGCTGACCGCCTGGCTGGTGCAGGTATTCTCCCTGCGTCGCGTGATGCTTGTGGGCTCATGTGTATTTCTAGTGGCATCCATTGCCTGTTCCTGGGCACCGAACCTTGAGGTGATGATCATTATTCGGGTGATTCAGGGGGCTGCCGGCGCGGTGCTGATTCCCTTGTCATTTCAGTTGATCATCACCGAGCTGCCGCCCAGCAGGATTGCGATGGGCATGGCGTTGTTCGCCCTGTCCAACAGCGTTGCCCAGGCGGCCGGGCCGTCCATCGGCGGCTGGCTGACCGACGCCTATTCCTGGCGCTGGATCTTCTATCTACAGCTGGCTCCGGGCATTCTTTTGCTGCTGGCGGTGGCGTGGTCAATCGACGCGAAACCCATGCAATTGAGCTTGCTCAAGCGCGGCGACTGGGGCGGTATTACCGCCATGATCGTCGGCTTGGGCGGATTGCAGATTGTCCTTGAAGAAGGCGGCCGCAAGGATTGGTTCGGCTCTGACTTTATTGTCTGGATGTCGGTGATAGCCTGCGTGGCACTGTTGTACTTCGTACTGTCACAGCTGTACGGCAGCCGTTCCTTTATCAACCTGCGCTTGCTCAAAAGCTACAACTTCGGGGTAGCCAGCGCGGCAATGTTCATTTTCGGCGGAGCTACCTTCGGCCTCGTGTTCCTGGTCCCCAACTACCTTTCCCAACTGCAGGGGTATAACGCCAGAGAAATTGGCATCAGCCTGATTGCCTACGGCATGGTGCAACTGGTGCTGGCGCCGTTCATGCCGCGCCTGATGAAGTGGCTGAACCCTAAAGTCATGGTCGCCTGCGGGTTTTTCATCATGGCCTTGGGTTGCTATCTCGGTGCGCACCTGAACGTCGACAGCGCGGCCAACGTGATCATTCCTTCCACCGTAGTGCGGGGCATCGGACAGCCCCTGATCATGGTGGCTCTCTCGGTACTGGCGGTTTCCGGGTTGGCCAAAAGTGAAGCAGGCTCCGCTTCTGCATTGTTCTCCATGTTGCGCAACCTCGGCGGTGCCGTAGGCACTGCAGGGCTGACGCAGGTCGTCGCTCTGCGCGAACGCTTTCATTCCGAGCGGGTAGGAGAGTCCATCACCTTATTTTCCCCTTCTCTTCAGGAGCGCCTGCGCATTGGCATGGCGGACAGCGAGGCGTTCGTATTCAACCAGCTTTTGCCCGCTCAACAACAAGTGATCGAGGGCCTGATTCACACCGTGCGCCGTGAGGCGTACCTGATGGCGTACAGCGATGCGTTTTATGTGTCCTGTATTGCCCTGACCCTGTGTGGGTTGGCAGCGCTGGTGTTACGGCAACAACCGAAGGACTGAAAAAAATCGCAGCGGTATGACTGACCCACATAGGTAACAAAACGGTTCAAGCACATAGGTAACAGTTTTTAACTGGCCCTGGATCATCCACTGCGGTTACCCAAAAACGTTTTTACGCAGCCAGGGCTGAAAACCGCCATTCGCTGCACAAGACTGGCAAAGATCTTCTGTGAAAGGCGAGCGCCGTCAAACCCAGGCGAGACGGCGCCAGCTATTTAGATCCAAATGTCGTTGTTGGCCGTGCGCTCTCCACCTTCATGGCCCGTATTCAGTATCCCACGAGGTTCGATCATCATCAGTCTTGCCTCACCTTCTGCGGCTGTTCTGTGCTCCACTCCTCGTGGCACGACATACAACTCGCCTGGACCTACGTATACGCAGCCATGGGGTAGGTCGATACGCAGCTTTCCCTCGATCACGAGAAATGCCTCGTCGGTCTCAGGGTGGGAATGCCAAATGAACTCGCCTTCGATGCGCACGACCTTGAACTGGTAGTCGTTCATTTCGGCGACGACCCGCGGGCTCCATTGCTGATCTATGAGCGAGGCTTTGTGCGCGAGGTTAATGGCTTGCAAGTTCGGTTCGTTATGGGCGTGGTGCATGACGGATCCTCTATCAAACGGGAGTCGTCAGCCTAGCGAAGGAGCGCTGAGGCATTCTTGTACGATCCTGCAAGTTGACGGTGTGCTCGGATGCGTTCTAGCCAAGACGATGGGGGGACGCCATAACAACGAGTGAAGTGCCGTGTCATATGGCTCTGGTCATGGAAGCCGGCCGCAAGAGCGGCATCCACCAGCGTGAATCCATCCAGGATCAATGCGCGGAATTGATCCAGACGACGCAAGGTCACGAACCGGTAAGGACTGGTGCCATACAAGACCCTGAAGTCTCGGGAGAGGCTCCAGCGTTCGCGCCCGCTAATGTGCTCAAGCATCTCCAGGGTAATGCTCAGGTGAAGATGAGCCATGATGAATTCCCTTGCCCGCTCGGTAGCCCGGTAATCCAGGCGCTTGCGCCCGCGCGGTTTACCTGCGACCGCCCGTAATGCAGTTGCCAGATCAAACAGTGCGTCCTGTTCTTCCAGCGCGTCGAGAGGATGATCCATTGCCTGCACAAAAGATTCACTGGCCTGATACAGGCGAGGGTCGTTCGACAGCCCGCCGACAATGTATGGCAATGGTTCACCACCCAGTACTTGCTGAATCAGGGCCGGATCAACATAGGCCATACGATAGCGGAAACCCGCCTCTGTTCCCGCCATGCCGTCATGCAGTTCATCCGGGTGCAGTATTAGCGTGTTTCCCGGCAAACCGTGGCGCAGTGCGCCCTTGTAGTGAAAACTCTGCACGCCCGAGAGTGTTCGACCAATGGAGTAGGTATCGTGGCGGTGCGGATCGTAGCCATGACCGCCGAACCAGGCTTCGATTCGCTCAACTCGCCCTGGTTGAGCGTTTCGCACGACCCAGTCGGTGGCTGGTGCCAGTTCGGTTCGATCCATGAATTCGGCACCCAAGAGGACGACGGTATCTCTGCTCGGTGAATGAGCGTTATAAAATCAATATACCTGCGATCAAGGGTTGGTGTCAGGGGCCTCTTGCCAGCCAGAGTGTTGAAACGCATCCGCGAACAATTGGCGCTGGGCTTTCGATAGCGGTGTTTCGCCCGTTGTCTTTCGGTTGCTGTTCGGGAAAGGGCTGCGTGGGAAGGTGGCTGCGTCACCAGTGATGATCAGGATAGTCAGACCACGCCGGCCGAGCGCCTGAAGCACGGACTTTGTACAGTCATGGATGCGTCTCCGGGAGGTAGTAGCCCCCCTTGGTCAGCCATGTGGCCGAGATAGCCGTTGATCAGTTCGTTGATCAAATGCTCTTGGCCTCGCCACGGTCAACGTCGCGCCAATCGATGTCATGCGCCTGGAGGAAGCTGAAGAAGTCTTACAGAGCACGGCCAGTACTTGGCCAGGACTTCATTGACCCTATGACCCCGTGCAGAAGGTAGCGAAGGAACACCACTTTCCATCGTGTCCCAAAGCAGGATCGGAAAGCTGGTATACGGACGCCCGGCAATCACCAGATCTTCGGTAGCCCAAACAAGCTCCATCAGCCAGCCCGACTCTGATGAATCGAAAATCCTTATCGAATAGAATCAGAGTCAGAGGCTTAAGCCATAGCGTCTGAAGCTGTTTAACTCCTTGTTTGTAAAGCTAACCTGTTACCAACGACTGGCAAGTGCCTAATCATGGGTTTTTCCTTTGGCGAACGCCGCTTGCTGGTCGGCGCTGGCTTCTTGCTGGTATTGGGCTTTCCACTCGGCGTACGGCATGCCGTAAACCACTTCGCGGGCGTCATCGAGGCTGACCTCGATCTGGCGTTCGTCGGCGGCGGCCTTGTACCACTTGGACAGGCAGTTGCGGCAGAAACCCGAAAGGTTCATCAGGTCGATGTTCTGCACATCCTTGCGACTGTCCAGGTGCGCGACCAGTCGGCGGAAGGCAGCAGCTTCAAGTTCCAGGCGTTGTTGTTCGGTCATGATGGGCTCGGTGCTATCAAATCGTGGCGCGGATAATAAAAGCCTGGCGGTTTATGCGCCAGGCACGGTCAGCGACTCGCGGCGAGGGTAATCGATACCGACTCGGCGAAACGCAGGGCGTGGGGTTTGTCGACTTCGACTTCGGCGTAAAGCACGCTTTGGTTGGCCATGATCAGATCGAGTATCTCCTGGGTCAGGCGTTCGAGCAGGGCGAACCGGTTGCCTTCCACATGGGCGATGATCGCCTTGGTAATGGTGCGGTAATTGAGCGCATGATCGATATCGTTGTCGCGCACGGCGTCTTGCGCGGCATAGAGGATGGTCAGGTTGATCAGCACATCCTGCTTGTTGAGGATTTCGTCCTCATTGATTCCGATGAAGGTCCGTAGACACAGGTCCTTGACCCGAATGCGGGCCATTCCTGGTTGAAGTTGTGGCATTGCTACTTGCTCCGTCCAATCAATTGCAGGAACTCCTGACGGGTGTTGCTCGACTCGCGGAAGGCGCCGAGCATCACCGAGGTGTTCATGGTCGAATTCTGTTTCTCGACGCCGCGCATCATCATGCACATGTGCTGGGCTTCGATCACTACCGCAACACCGGCGGCCTGGGTGACGCGCTGCACCGCCTCGGCGATTTCCCGGGTGAGGTTTTCCTGGATCTGCAAGCGCCGGGCGAACATGTCGACGATTCGCGCGATCTTCGACAGGCCCAACACCTTGCCGGTAGGAATATAAGCCACATGGGCCTTGCCGATGAAGGGCAGCAGGTGATGTTCGCAGAGCGAGTAGAGCTCGATGTCGTCGACGATCACCATTTCATCGTTGTCAGAGGCGAACAGCGCGCCATTGACGATCTCGTCGACGCTCTGCTCGTAACCATGACACAGGTACTGCATGGCCTTGGCCGCTCGGGCCGGAGTGTCCAGCAAACCTTCGCGTTCAGGGTCTTCGCCCAAGCCTATTAAGATTTCACGATAATTCTGGGGCAGCGATAGGGTCATGGAACATCCTCGCGGGGGGCGGCCTATTTGACGTGCCGTCCGCCGTTGACGGTCAGGGTCGTGCCGGTGACATAAGGGTTGTCCAGCAAGTAGCGCAGGCTCTGGTAGACAACCTCGCTGCCGGGTTCGATACCCAGCGCAGACTTGGCCAGGGCCTTGGCGCGATACGCCGCGTCATCGTCGGGGTTAAACAGTAGCAGGGCTGGCGCGATACCGTTGACCTTGATTTTCGGGGCGAATTTCGCCGCGAAGGACAAGGTCAGGCTGTCGAGCCCGGCTTTGGTGGCGCAGTAGGCAATGTGCTTGCTGCTGCCCTTGCGCGTGACATCGTCGCTGATATGCACGATGTCGGCGGGGCTGGAGCGCTCCAGCAAGTCGGCACAATGCAGGTTGATCAGATAGGGCGCAAGCATGTGCACGCTGAACATCTGGGTGAACGCAGCCACTTCGGTGTCAGGGGTTTCGGCCAGCCAGGCAGAAGCGTTATGCACAATCGCCCGCAAGCTCTGGGTATGGGCTTTGAGTTGCGTGATAAACGCCAGGATTCCGGCCTCGCTGGAGAAGTCGGCAAACAGTGTAATCGCGCCTAGGTCGCGCAGTGTTTGCACGCCCGGGCGTTCGCTGCGGTAGCTGATGATCACGCGGTGACCTTCTTCCAGCAGCCGCTGCGCGCAGTGCAGGCCGACACGTTGGCTGGCGCCGGTAATGAGGATCGGAGCTGAGGAAGAGGTCATGGATGGCTCGCATCGCGGGTATGGCAAAACTATACCAGCGACGAGTGCTGCATACCTACGTCAAGCGCTACCCCTGTAGGAGCAAGGCTTACCCGCGATGAAGGCGACCTGGTCTATCTGTTACAACGAGTTATCGTTTATCGCGGGCAAGCCTTGCTCCTACAGGAGGGCTAGCGATTCTGGGTGGACGGTGCCGTGGGCAATGGCCGCCCCTGTGTGTTGTTCAACCAGCCGGCCAGCAGGTGGGTCGACAGCGGGATGAAGAAGTAGACCATCAAAGGCGTCAGGGCCAGGGTGCTGACGAACACTCGGGGCAGCAGGCTTATGTCGCCCAGCAGTGGGCCGAGTACAAAGTTGAACAGTAGCGAGACCGGGAAAAATGCCAGCCAGATCGCCACGGCCTGTTTCCAGCGAGGTGGACGTTGCCCGACTGCACCGAACCAACCGTCGATGCCGCTGACCCGATGCTCGGAAGGGTGGGCAAACAACTCGCTGCCACGTGCCAGCCACGCCGTGCGCGAGACGGAATGCTCCCACGCATGCAGGGTTTGCTCATCGGCGAAGCGGAAAATAATCTGGAATTCGTCATCGCCGGGCGGCGGTGCAAGCACGCCAGAGCCGAGATAACCAGGAAAATCAGTGGCCAGTTGTTCGCCTTCGCGCAACCAGGCGATCAGGTCCTGATAACGCCCGTTGGCAACGCGACGTGCAACCATCAGGGTGACGGGTGAGGTAGACATTGTGTATCTCCGTAGGACAAGCACGCGGTTCCGGGTAGGAGGCGTACAAAACGCAGCACCGGGGTAAAGGGCTGCGTTTAAAAGCAAGCAAGGATTATTCCCGATTTCACTCGATACTCCAAAGATGTTGGTCGAATAAGCCCCTCTTGAATGTAGAAGACCGATCAGGGCTAAATGGGATCCAATCTGACACGGACGTCCTAGTAATGGCTATTACGGCTATGCCTCACCCGCCTCCGCTCTTGATAAAGCAGGAGCAGCTGTTCCCTATTCGTGAAGTGTCACGCCTGACAGGCGTCAATCCGGTGACCTTGCGTGCCTGGGAGCGGCGCTATGGTTTGATTCAACCAGCACGCACCGAAAGTGGGCATCGGCTGTACTCCATGACCGATATTGAACGGGTTCAGAGCATTCTTGGCTGGATCGGACGGGGTGTGGCAGTCAGCAAGGTGGGCAGGATTCTGGCGAAGATCAGCGAAGTCCAAGCATCGCCCAGTATCATTGAGGACGAGTCAGTTCAGGCTGACTATGTTCAATGGCAAACACAGATCAAAGCGGCGCTCAATCATTTCGACGATGTGGAATTGGGCCGGATTTATGGGCAGGTATTTTCCACGTATTCCCTGACCGTGGTGTTCCAGCACATTTTGATGCCGCTGTGGATACAGTTACTCCAGCAACACGATCTGTTCGGAGAAACCAGCGAGTGGGTGATGCTGGACGGGTTTCTACGTACCAGGGTTCTTCAGCGTTTATTTTTGTTGCGGGGGACGCAGCCGTTGCGGGTAGTCGTTTCTGCTATTGATGGGCAGTGCCGCAAGCTTGAGTTGCTCTTGGCGGCTTTGTATATGGGCAGTGTGCAGGTGGGAATCAGGCTGTTGGCACTGGGGCAGCCCTTTGATGAACTGACTCTGGTCTGTGAAAAGATCAAGCCGCACGCGCTGGTGCTGTTCTCCAATCAATCGCCTACACCCGACTTTATCCGTCGTCTGAATCGCTTGGCGATGGGCCTGGATTGCCGCCTGATGCTCGCTGGTGATTCGGCGGATCTGGCACAGGAGAGCCTGGTCGGATCGTCGATTGGCTGTATTGGAAGTGAAGGGGGACTGATGCAGCAACGTTTGCAGCAGTTCCTCGCGGGAACGCTCGATACCTGAGGCTCAGATGTGCAGCGCGGGATGTGTCAGGCGATGCTGCTGGAGAATGTACTGACGCAGGCGTTCGGTTTCATCCTTGTCGCTTTGGTTGAGCCGATAGGCGTAATAACCCTGTTCGGTTTCTCGCTCGAAAGCCCCGCGCAATGCAATGCGTTCGTAGCCTGAAGGGCTGAACCACAGTGCGAAACTTTTCGGCGGCTTGGTACGGTTGCGTACCTCCAGCAAGACTCCCTTGAACGACACTTCGTGCACCCATAGCGTGCCGGGTTGGCCTTTGGCGTTCTCCAGGGCTACGGGTTCTTCAAGCGCCAGGCGCCAGGGGCGAACCATCGGTCCGTCCTCGTAGATGCTCGGTACGCCCAGGCGCAAATGCAGCGCATGAAACTCATCCTCCACCAGGTGCAGAGGAAAGGTCATTTGCTGATTTTCGAAGTGTGCCTGGATGGTGACCTGCTCGTTGGCCGCCAGGCGTGTCAATAAATCGCGGATTTGCGAGCCCCCATTCACCAGCAGGCTCGACGTCGCATCGCGAACATTGAGCTGCGGGTTGTGCTGCATGGTCTGGATGAAATCCAGTTCATCCTGAGTCAGGAGGGTATCGCGATGCATGGTTGGCTCGAAAGAAGTAATTACAAAGTCACTGGTGATTGTAGTTAATGACCATTAATTCGACAGCTTGTTTTGACCGTTTGTCGCTTTGAGTGCCTGTAGTTCCGCTTGAACTTCGGCTAGTTGGGCTTCCAGTTGGTTAACCCGTTGTTGCGTCTTGACCTGAATGGTGACGTCTTTCTGCACGCCGATAAAGTAAGTCTGCTTGTCATTTTCGTTGTAGACGGTTGAAAGCGACAGCTCATTCCAGAAGTGTGTGCCGTCCTTGCGATAGTTGCGCAGTATTTCCCGGCAGGATTTTCCACCCTTCAACGTTTCGCGGATCATGCTGAGTGCAGCCTGGTCGCGGTCCACGGACTGGAGAAAGCGACAGTCCTGATACAGGATTTCTTCAGCGCTATAGCCGGTCAGTTTTTCGAAGGCGGGGTTAACGTAGATCAGGATGTTGTCTTCGCCTTCCCTTTCCGCGATGACGATTCCATCGTTCGAAGCGTTGATTGCCAATTGCATCAGTTGGGCATTGATCATCAGAGAATCCTTTCTGCATCGAATGACGAGATGCATTCTATGACATGGCTGTGGACTGTCCACTGGCCACCAGACCTAATTGCGAGGCAATCGCAGCTTTTTTGCCTCAGCTGTTAATATCCGGGTCTTTTACTCTGCTTCAGGATCAGATTGATGAAAGTCGCCATTCTTTCCGGCTCGGTGTACGGCACGGCTGAAGAAGTCGCCCGGCATGCGGCCAACCTTCTCAAGGCTGCAGGTTTTGAAACCTGGCACAACCCGCGTGCAACCCTGGCCGATGTCCAGGCATTCGCTCCACAAGCCTTCCTGGTCGTAACCTCGACCACGGGTATGGGCGAGTTGCCGGACAACCTGCAACCGCTGTATTCGATGATTCGCGATCAACTGCCCGCTGCCTGGCGCGGTTTGCCGGGAGCGGTGATTGGCCTGGGGGATGCCAGCTACGGCGATACTTTCTGTGGTGGCGGTGAACAAATGCGTGAGCTGTTCGGTGAATTGGGCGTGCGCGAAGTGCTGCCCATGCTGCGCCTGGACGCCAGCGAAAGCGTGACCCCGGAAACTGACGCCGAACCTTGGCTGGCGGAACTGATCAGCGCGCTACGCGGCTGACCGCACACATGCACCTGTTTGCGACGCCGCTAATAATCCGGGTGTTGTGACATCGCTCACGGCTTTTAGCAGCCGAAGGCTTGCTGACTCGTTGGGTCAGTAAGCTGGCTGCGAATGCAACTACACGAACCCCGACAGCTGACTAGACTGCGTTTACCCCTACGAAATAAATAATAAGAACCAGAGGTCCTTGCCGTGAGCGTAACCCCCGTTCAATCGACATCCGATGTGCAAGACCAGGTTAGCGCCGCCGAGTGGCAAACCCGTGTCGATCTGGCGGCCTGCTATCGGCTGGTGGCGCTGCAGGGGTGGGACGATCTGATCTTTACCCATATCTCCGCCAAAGTGCCGGGGACTGAAGATTTTTTGATCAATCCGTTCGGAATGATGTTTCACGAAATTACCGCGTCGAGCCTGGTGAAAGTCGATCAGGCCGGCAACAAGCTGATGGACAGCCCCTACGAGATCAATCCCGCCGGATACACCATTCACAGCGCCGTGCATGAAGTGCGTCACGACGTGGTGTGCGTGCTGCATACCCACACGGCGGCCGGTGTGGCGGTTTCCGCGCAGAAGCAGGGCGTATTGCCCATCAGCCAGCAATCACTGTTTGTGCTCTCCAGCCTGGCGTATCACGCCTATGAAGGTGTCGCACTCAACCACGACGAAAAGGCGCGCCTGCAAGCCGACCTCGGTGAAAACAGTTTTCTGATGTTGCACAACCACGGGCTACTGACCTGTGGCAGCAGCATTGCCGACACCTTCTTGATGATGTTTACCTTCCAGCGTGCCTGCGAGATCCAGGTGCTGGCGCAGAACGGCGGGGCTGAACTGATTGCCATCGAACCGCAGATCCTTGCAGGCGCCAAGGCGATGATTGCCGGCGTGACCAAAAGTGCTCAAGGGATGGGCGGCGCGCTGGCCTGGCCGGCGCTGCTGCGTAAACTCGATCAACAAGCTCCGGGTTTCAGACTCTAATGCCACTCTCCGAGATCCCTTTATGCGTCTGGCGCAAACGCGGACAGAGCTTTGTGTTCCGTGGCCAGACCATTCGCTATTGGGTGGCCGGGCAAGGTGAGCCCTTGTTGCTGATCCACGGATTCCCCACCGCCAGTTGGGACTGGCATTACCTTTGGCAACCCTTGACCCAGCGGTATCGAGTGATCGCCTGCGACATGCTCGGTTTTGGTGACTCGGCCAAGCCACTGGACCATGAATATTGCCTGTTGGAGCAGGCCGATTTGCAGCAGGCACTGCTGGACTATCTGGGTGTCCGGCAGCCTGTGCACCTGCTGGCGCATGATTACGGTGACAGCGTGGCTCAGGAGTTGTTGGCCCGACATAATGAGGCGCGTGTCGAGATTGGCAGTTGTGTGTTCCTCAACGGTGGCCTGTTTCCCGAAACCCATCAGCCGGTGTTGATGCAAAAATTGTTGCTCAGTCCGTTGGGCTGGATGATCGGACGGGCGTTCAGTCGGGATGGGCTGGTCAAGAGTTTCCGGCAGATCTTTGGTCCCCGGACCCGTCCAAGTGAAAGCGAGCTGGATGATTTCTGGAGCCTGATCGACAACAACCGTGGCACGCGGATCATGCACAAGCTGATCAACTATATCCCGCAACGCCGCATACAGCGGGACAGGTGGGTCAAGGCCATGCAAGCGGGCACCGTTGCGATGCGGGTGATCGATGGCGAAGTCGACCCGGTGTCCGGCGCCCACATGGTCGAACGCTACCGCCAGTTGATCCCCAATCCGGACACGGTATTGCTACGCGGAATCGGTCATTACCCGCAAATCGAGGCGCCGATCCAGGTGCTCAAGCACTACCTGGCGTTTCGTGACCAGCTGGATCCCCCCGCGTTGAAAACCGCCTGTTCCTGACCCCGCGTCTCGACCCTTGTTGTCACCCATCACACGGGAGCAGCCTGGTTCCCGCGTCGCTAATCACTGCATTCGCCAATCAGCTCAGACCGACTGAGTAGCGGGCTCTGATCAGAGTCTTTTGCACATGAGAATATTTATCATTAATATTGGCGCACCGTTGACCCTGCGTAGGGCATGGACCACGTTGAGTCGGCCTTTGATGATCAATACTCCACCCGAATCCCGGAACATCGACGGCTCTGACAGCCCGGACAGTCGCGCGTATTTTCTGCAGGTCTTCCTGTCCCAGCGTCCGCAAATGGAAGCGTTGGTCAGTCGGCGCGTGGGTTGTCGGGCGACGGCTGCCGATCTGGTGCAGGACCTGTTTCTACGTTTCTGGCGCCGACCATTGGTGCAAGTCGAAGAACTCAGCACTTACCTGTTGCGCTGCGCCGGCAACATTGCTATCGACCATCTACGCAGCGAAGGCGCGCGGGTGCGACTCAACGAAGGCTGGCTGCCGGAGCAACAGCACAACCTCAGCGTCGAGCCGCAAGCGGCGCTGGAAGCCGGCAATGACCTGCGCCATGTCGAGGCGGCGTTGCGCGGTTTGCCCGAACGTACCCGGCAGATTTTTCTGCTCAACCGCATCCACGGGCGCAAGTACGCCGAAATCGCCAAGGCCATGGGGCTTTCCCAAAGTGCCGTTGAAAAACATATGATGCGCGCCCTCGAAGCCTGCAAGGCCAGTCTGCGAGAACCTGAATCACGCACGCCAGGGACAGCCCCGTGAATCACACCGTCAATGTCACTCCGACGCCGGCTCAGGAGCAGGTCGCGCTGGCCTGGCTGAGCCTGTTGCACGACCAACCAAGCAGCGGCGATCACGCCACGTTCAGCCGTTGGTTACAGGCCGATCCGGCGCATGCCGAAGCCTATGCCCAAGCGCAGGTGGTCTGGGAAATGAGCGAAGCACCGGCTCGTACCCTGGCCGACGAAGATGCCTTTGCCTTGCAGGGTTATCTCAATGCGATGCAGCGCTCCAGGCGTTCCGGCGTGCGGCGCTGGTCTGGCGGTTTGGCCATGGCCGCCTGCTTGCTGCTGATGGTTTCGATAGGCGCCGGCTGGCAGCCCTCGCATTGGTTCGATGATTTAACGGCGGACTATGTCTCGGCACCGGGTGAAGTGCGCAACGTGACCTTGGGCGATCAATCCCGAGTCATTCTCGATGCCGACAGCGCCATTGCCGTGGATTTCAGCCACGGTGAGCGGCATGTTCGGCTGCGCCGCGGTGCAGCCTTTTTCAACGTGAGCCATACCGGCGAGCCCTTTGTGGTCGATGCCGAAAAAGGCGAGGCGCGGGTGCTCGGCACGCAGTTCGAAGTGCGCTTGCAACCGGCGGGCGCGCAGGTGACGGTACTTTCTGGACGCGTCGGTGTGACGCCGACCAAGGGCGCCGAGCAGCAGGTGCTGACGGCCGGTCAGCAAGTGGCTTATGGCGCCGGCAGCGCAGCAAAACTCCACGCCGTCGACAGTGAAGCGCAACTGGCCTGGCGTCAGGGCTGGCTCAATTACTACAAGTCACCCTTGGCCGATGTGGTGAAAGACCTCGACCGCTATTACCCGGGGCGGATCGTGGTGCTCAACGACGACCTGGCCGCGCGACGGATCAGTGGCAGCTTTCCAAGCAAAGACCCGCAAGCGGTGCTCGATTCCCTGCAAGGGGTGTTGGGGTTCGAGCAGCACAGCCTGTTGGGACGGGTGATTATTCTGCGCTGAGGGTGAGGGCGATATCGAGCCCTCACGATGCGTCATCCAATGGTCATCTCAATAGTCCCTTTCTGTAACCAAAACGATACAACTCCCGAGGATGATCTTCGCATTCCTGAGCAAATGGTCAGGAACCGCCGGAGGGCACATTCATCGTTCAGATGATTGAATAACAGGGAGAGGTGCGATGCGCAGTTGGGATGTTACCCACAAGAAAAAAGCTCACATCGAGATCATTCCGATGATCGACGTGATGATGTTTCTGTTGGTGTTCTTCGTATTGATCAGCCTGAACGTGATTCCGGCCGTGGGCATCAAGACCCAGTTGCCGGTCGCCAGTCAGGCACAACAACTCAAGCCACAAAACAAAGCCATCATTACTCTTGGCCTTGACGAGCGCTTGCAACTCGACGGTCAGGACATCAACGAAAGTACCTTGCTAGCGCAACTTAAAGTGCTGAATAACGGCGCCGAGAAGTTGGTCATTATCATCAACAGCGATCAGGGCGTTGAAGTCAAACGCCTGGTGTCGGTGATGGATTTGCTCAAGGGCAATGGCTTCTCCTCCGTTTCTATTGCTACGCGCAAGACCTGACGCCATGTTCAGTCTTTATAAAGCTCGCCAATGGATCGCGTGCCTGCTGCCGGCTTGCCTGGTGGTTATCGTGATCTACACCAGCCAGTTGCAGAGTTTGCAGATCAAACCGGTGTATGACGACAGCACGGTAGAAATCGCGCTGATGGATGCCGCCGAGTTGCTGGCCGCCGTCGAACCCACGCCCGAGCCTCCACCCCCGGAACCCGAGACGCCGCTGGTCGAGCCCGAAGTAGTGGAGCCGGTGGCCATCGAACCGCCTAAACCAAAGCCTGTGGTGAAACCCCGGCCGCCAGCGCCAAAACCGGTAGTGGTCAAGCAAGCACCAGCGCCTGCCGCCACCGCAGCCATGGCGAAAACCATTGCGCCGGTACCGGCTCCGGTGATCACGACCGCCGCGCCAAAACCCGCCACAACCGTTGCAACAGCGGCCGCGGCGCCGAGCAATGCAGCGCTGGAAAGTGTGTACACCACCGCGCTGCGCAAAGAACTGGAAAAGCACAAGCAATACCCCAGCAGCCGCGAAGCGTCACTGCAACGCCCGCATGGCGATGTGGTGATCTGGCTGGAAGTCGATCGCGCCGGCAACGTGTTGAACAGTGGTATCGAAAGCAAGGCACCGAACATGTTGCTCAATCGGGCGGCGCAAACCAGTTTGCGTCGGGTGGAGAAAGTCTCGCCATTTCCCTCTGATGCGTTTTCCGGCAAAGACAAACAGCGGTTTACCGCGACCTTTAGTTACAACCTTGAATAGTTTCAACCTGGAATAACCCGCCATCCACTAACAGATAGATGTATGTAAGGGATTACCCGTGAAGATCAATAAACTCTATGCCCTGCTATTAGCATCGGGCCTGGGCGGCTTTGCGCCGCAGGTACTGGCTGATGACTCGGTAGATGTCGGCGCGGTGAATGTGACCGGCAAACAAACCCTGGGCAACGGCCATATGATCAAGGAAGAAAGTGCCAAATCGCGCTCCACCGTGACCAAAGAAGCCATGGACGAAATGGCGCCCACGGCAAACGCCCTGGACAAGCTCAAGTACACACCGGGGATCAACGTTTCCAGCACCGATGCCACCGGACTGAGCGGCACCAGTTTCACTATGCGCGGGATGAACTCCGATCAGGTCGGTCTTTCTTCCGACGGATTCCCGATCAATGATTCGGGTGACTACAACATTTACCCGAACCTGCTTGGCGATCCGGAAAACCTCGCCGAAGTGTTTGTCACTCAGGGCTCCGCCGAGGCTGACGGTCCGCACATCGGCTCCAGTGGCGGCAATATCGGTCTGGTGACGATTCGCCCGGAGAAGGATCCCGGCGTCTTCGTCAAACAGGCCCTGGGTTCAAACAACCTGCACAAGACCTTCGCGCGGATCAACACCGGTGATCTGGGCGGCTTCAAGACCTGGGTTTCGGCGTCGCATACCGAGGGCGACAAATGGCGGGGCAAGGGCTCATTGCTGGCTGACAAGGTGGAATGGAACACCTTGTTCGAGGACGGCAATGGCAACTCGACCAACGCCATCGTCAAATACAACCGGCAGGAAAACTACAACTACAACACCCTGAGCAAAGCCCAGTTCGAGAACCAGGGGCGACGACTGGATTACGCCGAAAACACCGTATACAACAAGGCCGGCCAGGTGTTGCAGTCCTTCAAGCTCAATCGCAATCCCTTTGAAAGCGTGACGTCTTCGGTCACTCAGCGCTTTCAACTGCGCGATGACCTGAGCCTGACATTCAACCCGTATTACGTCTGGTCCAGCGGCGGCAGCTACAGCAGCCAGACCTCCACGGCACTCTCCAGCACCTCGGACAAGGCCGGTAACTTTGACCTCACGGGGCTGGGTGCCAATACCTACTACCGACCGTCCTGGACCGAGACCTGGCGCCCCGGCATGACCAGCAAACTCAAATGGGACATCAACGATGAGCACAGCCTGGACGTTGGCTACTGGTACGAACGCGCTCGCCAACGCCAGACCCAGCCGTATATCGCGATCGATCCCGGTGGCAGCCCGGTGGATATATGGGGCGACTACGGTGCGTCCAATCAATTGGTCGACCGAAACGGCAAGACCGTTCAGGGCCGCCATCAATACACCGTGACCCCGGCACAAAAACTGTGGATTCAGGACACCTGGCTCGCCACGCCGGACCTGACGTTGACCGGTGCACTGGCGTATCAGTACGTCGAGCGTGAAGGCGACAACCTTGGCAGCCTGACCGACAAGCCGGAAAAGAAGGACGCCCGCTACCACGAGTTCCTGCCCAGCTTCAGCGCCAAGTACCAGATCGATGCGCGCAACCAGACGTTCTATAACGTCACCCGCAACATGCGCACCCCACCCAATTACGTGCTGTACAACAAGGGCGACTCCATCAGCCTGAAACCCGAGTTGAGCTGGAACCAGGAGTTGGGTTGGCGTTACAGCGAAGAGGCCATGGCGCTCAGTGCGAGCCTGTTCTACATCACCTTCAAGGATCGGCAGCTGTCGACTACCGACCTCAATGGCGACTTTGTCGTGGCCAACGTCGGTGAGGTGACCAACAAAGGCCTGGAGCTGGAGTGGAGTGGTTTACTGCCGCACAACTTTAACTATTACGCCTCGTACACCTACACCCGTTCCGAGCAGCAGGACGATTTCAAGAACAAGGGCGTGTTGCTGCCAACCTCCGGCAAGCAGCTGACCAACGTGCCGCAAAACATGCTCAACCTCAGCCTGGGTTATGACGACAACCGCTTCTACGGCAACGTCGCGGGCAAGTACGTGGGCAGTTACTACGGCGATTTGACCAACGACGAGAAGATCGCCGGGCGCACTGTGGTCGACCTCAATGCCGGCGTGTACCTGCCAGTCGACAAGAAGGTGTTCAAGAAGGCGACCCTGCGCTTCTCGATGCTCAACGTATTCGACAAGGAATACCTGGCCTCGGTGCGCACCGTGTCGTTCAACTCGCAACCCACCAATGGCCTGGCCCCAAGTACCGCGTACTACAACGTCGGCGAAGAACGCACGGCCGTGGTTTCGCTGGAAGCGGCTTTCTGATTTCGCTGAATTCGTTCTGACCCGAGGGTTTACCGATGGACATGAATCTGCTGCACGACATTACCTTCTACACCCTGTACGGCGCGGCTGCGATTGCCGCTTTCATCGCCGTCGAACGCGGAATTTACTTCAGCTTCAGCCTGCGGCAGGCGAAAAAACTCGAAGCAGTGCTAAACCCGACCATGCACGCTGTCGAGGACCTTCCCGCCGCGTTGTGCCAGCGCAACAGCCTGCCACTGGAAATGCTTGAAACGCTGTTTGCGCACAAACAAGGGCTGGCGACGCACAAGGATCTGGAAGACCTCAGTGAGTCGATCTACATTTCTACCCGCAGCAAGCTGATGCACGGTTTGTGGTTGCTTGAAACCGTGGTTACCGCAGCGCCATTGCTGGGGCTGCTGGGGACGATTCTGGGGATCATCGACACCTTCAAGGCATTGGCCGAGACCGGCGTTTCGGACCCCGGTGAAGTCTCCAAAGGCATTGGGACTGCGCTGTACGCCACGGCGCTTGGGATCGCCGTCGCGTTGGGCAGCATGATTTTCCACAACCACTTCCAGGACCGGGTCGAGCGTATTACCGACCACCTGAAAATCCTCCTGCTGCGTGCAGGGATGGGGACTACGCTAAAACAGGTTGAAGTGCCGCAAGCGATACACGGCCAACTGCAATCGGCCTGATCTCCTGCGGATTTCGATTAGCGAACAAGGATGACCCCATGACACATCATTCCCTGCCAAGGCTGCTCAGTGCAGTCGCCCTGGCTGTCGCCGCGCTGGGCGGTTGCGCCCATGTTCAGCCACCAGCCCAACCGGTTACCGTGAGCATCGTGGCAATCAACGATCTGCACGGTTATTTGCAGGCCAACCCGTATTCGGTTCGTGACAGCGCGGCCGCTGATGGTGTGCGCATGCTCAAGGCCGGGGGCATTGCGACCCTCGGCGGGATGCTGACGCAACTGCGCAAGGACGACCCACAGCTGTTGTTCATCGGTGCCGGTGACCTGGTGGGTGGCAGTCCGCCGCTGTCGGCGATGTGGGCCGACGAACCGACGCTCGAAGCGCTGCGGTCCATGGACATGAAACTCAGCGCCATCGGCAATCATGAGCTGGACAACGGCAAGGCGGAGTTCCTGCGCCAGCTCAATGGCGGCTGCGAATCGACTCGTCCGACCAAGGCCTGTCAGTTTCGCGCCCGCTATCCCGGCAGCGGTTTCCCGTACCTGGCGGCGAACCTGATCGACACCGATACCGGCAAAACCCTGTTGCCGCCGTACCGTATCGAAGAGGTCAAAGGCCAGAAAATCGCCTTTGTCGGCGCGGTGCTGCGCGATGTTGCCTCCGTGGTCAGCGCCAAGGGCCTACAGGGTTTGCGTACCGAGGACGAGGCCGAGTCGATCAATCGGCTGATCCCGGAACTCAACCGCCAGGGCGTCAATGCGATTGTCGCGGTGGTGCACCAGGGCGGCTCAACCCCCGAACCCTACGACAAACAGGACTGCAGCCAACTGAGAGGCGATATCGTTGACGTGGCCAAGCGACTCGATCCGGCGGTCGATGTGTTGATCTCCGGGCATTCCCATCAAGGTTATCTGTGCAAGGTCGGTCCTCTGCTGGTGACTCAGGGCAGTTCGTATGGGCATCTGATGACCCGCCTGACGCTCGATGTGACTCCTGGTCAGCATCGGGTCACGGGTATTCACGCGACTAATCTGTTGGCCGATCCGACGCAGTATCCAGCCGATCCACAGATGCTTGCCTTGCAGCGGGAAGTTGAAGTACGCAGCAATAACGTGCTGCTCAAACCGGTCGGCGCTATCGCGGCTTCACCGATCACTCGACGTGCCAATGCGGCGGGGGAGACGCCGTTGGGTGACTTGATCGCCGATGCTCAATTGGCGGCAGGCGCCACACATGGTGCGCAAATCGCTTTCATGAACAACGGTGGCATTCGTGGCGACCTGGCCCTGGAGCCTGGTCTCAAACGCCTGAATTATGGGCAGGTGGCGACGGTGCAGCCGTTTAACAACACCCTGATCGCCTTCGACCTGAAGGGGCGGCAACTCGAACAATTGCTTAATCAGCAATGGAAAACCGCAGGTGATTTTAATGCGCTGCAAGTTTCCAGGGGCTTCAGCTATCGCTGGGACTCTACGCGCCCGTTGGGGAGTCGGGTGATCCCCGGCAGTGTTCGTCTCAACGGTAAGCCAGTGCAGCCTGAGCGCAATTATCGACTGGTGGTGAACGGCTTTCTGGCCGACGGTGGCGATCGCTTCAGTCTTTTCAAACAGGGCATCAACCGTAGCGATTTGGAAGTGACGGACCTGGATAGCCTGATCAATTACTTGCACCGCATGGATCAACAAGGCAAACCCGTTGGTTCTGCGAAGAGTGCAGGGCGCATCGTGAAGGTGAAATAGCGCTGCATGTCTGGCTGTGTAAGGGGCTTTGAAACTATTTTCAATTTTCATGTGAGGTAAACCCGAGTGACATTCGTGTAGTGGTGAAAGTGCGATTCATTCGCATCCGCAGCATTTCTACACACAGGTCACGAGCAATGAAGTCCAGGGCAAAATCGGCGGCAGGCGGTTTGGTTAAACAGTGGTTTGGCGCTTCTGCGCTGACCGTTTCGGCGTTGGCCTTGTTGCCATTGAGCGTGGCGTGCGCCGCGCCGGCCAGCGAACAACACCGCGCGCTATTTAGCTTCAGCATCGCCGCCAAACCCTTGCCCCAGGCGTTGAGCGACTTCAGCCGAATCACCGGCATCAGTGTGGTTTACACCGATGAAGCGCCCTACGGTCTCAGCGCACCGGCCATCAACGGCGAGATGAGTGCCGAGCAAGCGATGCAGCGCTTGCTCGGCAAATCCGGTTTCACCTTCCGCCAGACCGACGCCCACACGCTGGCCCTTGAACCACAACCCACCGAAGGCGCGCTGAATCTCGGCGCGACCACCATCACCTCGGCGGTTGAGCAACCGATGAGCTATCAGCCGCCGTCCACCACCTCCGTGGCACGTTCATCGGCCTCGCTTCAGGAAATCCCCCAGACCATCAACGTGATCCCGGCCCAGGTGCTGCGTGACCAGGTGCCGCGCAATCTGGACGATGCGCTGGCCAATGTCAGCGGCATTACCCAAGGCAACACGCTGGGGAGTACTCAGGATTCGGTGATGACTCGCGGGTTCGGTGACAACCGCAACGGCTCGATCATGCGCGATGGCATGCCGCTGGTGCAGGGCCGTGGCCTGAACGCCTCGGTGGATCGGGTTGAAGTCTTGAAGGGACCGGCTTCGTTGCTCTACGGCATCCAGGACCCCGGTGGCGTGGTGAACATGGTCAGCAAGAAGCCCGAACTGACGCAATACAACGCCTTGACCCTGCGCGGCTCGAGCTATGGCAACGGCAAGAACGGCAGCGGTGGCAGCCTCGACAGCACCGGGCCACTGGGCGACTCCGGTCTGGCTTACCGAATGGTGCTGGACCACGAAGATGAAGACTACTGGCGCAATTTCGGCACGCATCGCGAGACGTTGATCGCGCCATCCCTGGCCTGGTTCGGAGAGAGCACCAAGCTCTTGTTTGCCTACGAGCACCGCGAGTTTCTTGCACCGTTCGACCGTGGCACGGCCATTGACCCGCGCACCAATCATCCGTTGGACATCCCGCGTGGCCGGCGTCTCGACGAGCCGTTCAACAATATGGAAGGCCGTTCGGACCTGTACCATTTCGAAGCCGACCACGAGCTCAATGACAACTGGAAAGCCCACTTCGGCTACAGCTGGAACCGCGAAACCTACGACGCCAGTCAGGTTCGCATCACCGCCATCGACCCGAAAAAAGGCACACTGACCCGCAGCATGGACGGCACCCAGGGCGCCCTGACCACCGACCGTTTCACCACCGCCAGCCTTGAAGGCAAGGTCGATGTGGCCGGCATGCAACACGATCTGGTATTCGGTGTGGATGACGAATACCGCAAGATCTACCGCGCCGACCTGATCCGGCAGAAGAGCCTGTTCCCGTCCTTCAGCTATCTGGACCCGGTCTACGGTCGTGAAGTGGCCGGCACCACGGTCAGCGCAGCGGACAGCAATCAGACCGATCTGCTGCGCAGCGATTCGGTGTTCCTGCAGGACTCGATCCACCTGAACGACCAGTGGATTCTGGTGGCTGGCGGACGCTTCCAGGAGTACGACCAGTACGCCGGCAAGGGCCGTCCGTTCAAGGCCAACACCGACAGCAACGGTCAGAAATGGGTGCCGCGTGCCGGCCTGGTGTATCGCTATACCGACGAGTTGTCGTTCTACGGCAGTTACACCGAATCCTTCAAACCGAACTCGACCATTGCGCCGTTGAGCGGCAGCTCGATCGTGCTCGATGGCAGCATTGCACCGGAAGAAGCCAAGTCCTGGGAACTGGGGGCCAAGCTCGACATGCCGGGCCGCATGACCGGTAACATTGCGCTGTTCGACATCAAGAAACGCAACGTGTTGGTGTCCAACTCCGAGAACCCGTTGGTCACCACCTACAGTGCGGCCGGTGAAGTGCGTTCCCGTGGCCTGGAAGTGGACCTGACCGGTCAGTTGAGCGACCGCTGGAGCATGATCGGCAGCTACGCCTACACCGACGCCGAGGTCACCGAAGACCCGACCTACAAAGGAAAACGACTGCAAAACGTGGCGAAAAACACCGGCTCGCTGTCGGCAGTCTATGACTTCGGCACCATCATCGGTGGCGACCAACTGCGGGTCGGCGCAGGCGCGCGGTATGTCGGCGAGCGGGCCGGTAACGCGGTGAACGACTTCGACCTGCCGAGCTATACCGTGGCCGATGCCTTCGCCACCTACGACACCAAACTCGACGGGCAGAAGGTCAAGTTCCAGCTCAACGTGAAAAACCTCTTCGACCGCACCTACTACACCTCGGCCGTCAACCGGTTCTTTGTGTCGATGGGCGATTCGCGCCAGATCTCGCTGTCCAGCACGTTGGAGTTCTGATGAAAACCTTGATAATTGCCATGTTGGCTCTGGCATTCAGCGGCGCGGCGTCTGCCGCGCCGGCACCGGATGCCCGGGTTTACCATCGCGAGCAACAGGTGAGCTTGCCCGGCTCGGGAGACAGCTGGGGCTTTGTTGCCCTCGACCCGACGCGGCCTTATCTGTTTTTGGCCCGCCGGGAAAACGGCCTGAGCGTGTTCGATGTCGAGCAGCAACGTCTGCTGAAAACCATCGAGGACTCAGCGGGCGCCAACGGCGTGGTGTTCGTGCCGACATTGAACCGGGTATTTGTGCTCAATACCGACGGCAGCCTGGGCGTGGTCGAGTTGTCCACACTCAAACTGCTCAAGCGCATCCCGGTGGCCCAGAGCAACCTCAACAGCGCGGTGTATGAACCGCGCACGGGTCAGGTGATCATCGTCAGCGGTCGGCGCGCCGATCGTTCGACCTTGTTCGTGTTCGATCCGAAGCAAGAGCGCATCAGCGCCGCGCATGAACTGGACGTGAAGAAAATCGACCCGTTGCTGGTCAAGGGCGACGGCAGTTTCTTCCTGCCGATGCGTGATGAGGGCAAGGTCGCTCGTTTCTCGGCGAGCAGTTTTGAAGTCCTCGACACCTGGCAATTCGAAGGCTGCGCGCGACCCAGTGCGCTGGCGCAGGATGCCGAGCGCGGACGTTTGTTCATTGCCTGCCGGGGCGAAAAGCCGCAACTGGTCGTCGCCGATCTTCTGAGCGGTGCGTTGAAGGCCCGTCTGCCGATCACCCGTGACGTCAACGCGCTGGTCTATGACGCGGACAACCGGCAGTTGCTGATCCCCAGCGGAGTCGATGCCAACCTGAGCATCGTCAAGCAACTCGATGCCGATCATTACCAGGCGCAGGCCAGCGTCAGCACCTTGCCGATGGCCTACAACATGGCCTTCGATCCACTCAGTAAAAAGGTTTACCTGCCAGCGATGGACTTCACCCAGCCTGTGCCGAGCAAGGCTGAGCCCAAGCCGGATCCGCTGTTTCACGCCAACACCTTTTCGGTCACCACCCTGGCTCCGTAGGAGCATTGCATCGGGGCCGTGTTAACGCAAAAACGCCTGGCGGTATTCGCCGGGCGTGCCCTTCATGGCCTGGCGAAAGCGATTGGTGAAATGGCTGGCGCTGGCAAAACCGCAGGCCAGCGCAATCTCACCGAGCGGCTGTGAGCTGTTGCGCAGCAAATGCCGGGCGTGAGCCAGGCGGCGGGCCAACAGGTATTGATGCGGCGGCAGGCCGAAGCTTTCGCGAAACATCCGCGCGAAGTGGTACTCCGACAAGGCGCACAAGCCGGCCAATTGACCGAGGCTGATTGGCTCGGCCAATTGCTGGTCGATGTACTCGATCAGCTGTCGACGCTGATGCGCCGCCAGCCCACCCTTGAGGCGCAAACCCTGGCGCAGGCCAACCTGGCTGAGCAACGTGTGGCTGAGCATTTCGTGTGCGAGGCTGCTGGTCAGCAGACGTTCGCCGGGCTCGTCCCAGTTCAATTCAATCAACTGACGGAAACGCCGGGCTTGCACCGGGTCTTCGAGAAAGGTGCTTTCCTGCAATTGCAGTTCACGCGGTTCACGGTCGAGCAGGGTGACGCAGCCGAGGGCAAATTGCTCGGGACTGAAGTACAGGTGAGCCAGGCGGATTTCACCGTTGATCACCCAGGCCGACTGGTGCTCGGCAGGCAGGATGCAGAGTTTGTCCGGGCCGCCCTTGGTGCCGGGCTGCTCGCGGCGAAAGGTCCCGGTGCCACCGGCGATGTAGCAGGAGAGGGTGTGATGACCGGGCGCTTCATAGTCCTGGGCGTCGTGATGATTGCTCCACAGGGCTGCAGCCATGCCGTCACCGAGCTCGGCGCTGTGCTCAAGGCGAGCATTCGGCGAGCGGTTGAGGGCTTGAAAGACTTGCAGGGTTTCCAGTGCGGGCATGATCGGCTCTCTCCAACGCCTTGCATCCTACTCCGTCGCCTCGACGCTGCCAGCCCGTCGCCTGACAAAAGCGCAAGTTTATGCAAGCGCACGGCCTGCCTCGAGAACAGACTGAAGGCCATCTTCAGGAGTTGCCGACATGAACCTCTCGCTATACCTGCTAACGGTGCTGATCTGGGGCACCACCTGGATCGCCTTGAAACTGCAACTGGGGGTGGTGGCGATTCCGGTGTCGATCGTTTATCGCTTCGGCCTGGCATCGCTGGTGCTGTTCGTGATGTTACTGCTCAGCCGACGCCTGCAAGTGATGAACCGGCGCGGTCATCTGATCTGCCTGGCCCAGGGGTTGTGCTTGTTCTGCATCAATTTCATGTGCTTCCTCACCGCCAGCCAGTGGATTCCCAGCGGTCTGGTCGCCGTGGTGTTCTCCACTGCCACGCTGTGGAATGCGCTGAATGCGCGGGTGTTCTTCGGCCAGAAAGTGGCCCGCAATGTGTTGATGGGCGGCGCGCTGGGGTTGATCGGGCTGGGCTTGTTGTTCTGGCCGGAACTGGTCGGCCATACCGCCAGCCCGCAAACCTTGCTTGGCCTGGCTCTGGCGCTGCTGGGCACGCTGTGCTTCTCGGCCGGCAACATGCTCTCGAGCCTGCAACAGAAAGCCGGCCTCAAGCCACTGACCACCAACGCCTGGGGCATGGCCTATGGCGCCGCGATGCTGTCGATGTACTGCCTGGTCAAAGGTATTCCCTTCGACATTGAATGGAATACTCGTTACATCGGCTCGTTGTTGTACCTGGTGATTCCGGGCTCGGTGATTGGTTTCACCGCGTACCTGACCCTGGTCGGACGCATGGGCCCTGAACGTGCGGCGTATTGCACGGTGCTGTTCCCGGTAGTGGCTTTGAACGTGTCGGCCTTCGCCGAAGGCTATCAATGGACCACGCCGGCTTTGGCCGGGTTGGTACTGGTCATGTTGGGTAACGTGTTGGTGTTTCGCAAACCCAAGGCGCGAGTGACGGTGGGCAGTGGCAAGTTGGCGTGATCGATCAAGTTACACTTTGCCTTATCGGGGTGATCCGTACGATGTGGGTTAATTGTCGGTTTTCAGTGACAGATAAATAAGTGCGGTCATCATGTAACCGATAATGCTTCGGGTCCATGCCATGGCATTCCATTCTGCGGAAGTGTCCATGTCGAACCATTCATTGGCGATCACCTGTATACAGAAGTAATACACGAAAATGCCGATCATCAAACCGACAATTCCGTATTTCTTTGCCTCGTGGAACTCTTTGCGCGGCGCATTGAGTTTTGTGTAAAGCTGATAGGCCCCCAATAAACAACAGGCGGTGTAGGTTGTCTCCAGGGTGATGATCATCCAGTAGATTCTATGGTGCAGCATGGGGGAAGTGATGGCGCGATAGCGCAGGGTTTCGTTGGGACGGGTTGTGTCCATGCTGAGGATATGTCCCACAAACTCGTAGTTTGAGGCGTAGTCAGTCACATTGCTGAATACAATAAGCAGGCCAAATCCTCCTGCCATTAAAACCAGGAGCAACTTACTGCGCCTGATTAAGCAGGCCGTCGTGAAATTTATCATGTTGCGCACTCTCCACATCCGGGGCCTGCACTATGCAGGCTGTCGGGGCAGGAGTTTATAACGCAAAAAAAATGCCGGGCAGGGGACTGAATTGCAAGTTGTGTCCTGTCGTAGTTTGAATGCTCGGGTGGTCACTGTTATTTCAGGGTTGTCTACTGTCAACTGTGACAGTAGACACCTGGGTGTGTTCTGTTTAGCGTGGTCTGGATTCTGGAAGGTGTCTCGATCATACCTAGGGTGGAATTACCATGAATAAAGATCAACTTGCAATCATCGCGAATATTCGTAAATCTTTAAATAATCAGGATTACTCAAACGAGGCTTTGCCGCCGGCGCCAGTTATCCAGTTGCTGGGGGCTAATGGCAAATTGAGTCATGCGTGTGTTTCGAAGGATGGGCTTTGGGTGGGGCTTGGTTATGACGAATTCGAGCCCGGCAATACAGTCCTTTTTTATCTGGGGAGCGCCACCCCCGGAATTGTCGATTATGAAGACCGATTTACGCTGAACGAAGAGAAGAAAATCGAGGCGCAGGTGCCTGAAGACATGATCAATCGATTGATTGGCGAAACGGCATTTGCACTGTACTTCGTGAATGACACGACACCGTCTAATTTCAAGTACTTTGATGTCGTCGAATGACATGATGCGTTGTCGTAACGAGGGGCAGGGCGCGTTCAGCTGGAACGTGCCCTGTTTCTATCAACCCTTCCACACCTGCGGATTCACCAGATCCTGCGGCCGCTCGCCCAACAACGCGCTGCGCAGGTTGGCCAAGGCGCGGTGGGCCATGGCTTCGCGGGTTTCGTGGGTGGCCGAACCGATGTGCGGCAAGGTCACGGCGTTCTTCAGCTGGAACAGCGGCGACTCGGCCAGCGGTTCCTTCTCGTAGACATCCAGCCCCGCCCCGCGGATCCGGTTGTTCTGCAAGGCCTCGATCAGCGCCGGTTCATCGACCACCGGGCCACGGGAAATATTCACCAGAATCGCGCTCGGCTTCATCAGTGCCAGTTCGCGATGGCTGATCAGGTGCCGGGTCTTGTCGCTGAGCGGCACTACCAGGCAAACGAAATCGGCTTCGGCCAGCAACTGATCAAGGCTGCGAAACTGCGCGCCGAGCTCCTGTTCAAGCTGGGGCTTACGGCTGTTGCCGCTGTACAGAATCGGCATGTTGAAGCCCAGGCGACCGCGTCGGGCAATGGCCGCGCCAATGTTGCCCATGCCGACGATGCCCAGGGTCTTGCCATGCACGTCGCAACCAAACAGCGGCGCACCGACCGTGGCCTGCCATTGCCCGGCCTTGGTCCAGGCGTCCAGCTCGGCGACACGTCGGGCACTACTCATCAGCAAGGCAAAGGCCAGGTCGGCGGTGCTTTCGGTCAGCACGTCCGGGGTGTTGGTGAGCATGATCCCGCGTTCGTTGAAGTAGGCCAGGTCGTAGTTGTCGTAGCCGACCGAGACACTGGACACCACTTCGAGTTTGCTGGCGTTCTCCAATTGGGCCCGACCAAGCTTGCGACCGACGCCGATCAAGCCGTGTGCGTGGGGCAGGGCTTCATTGAACTGGGCATTGATGTCACCCAGCTTGGGGTTGGGCACGATCACATCGAAGTCGTGTCGCAAGGATTCGACCATTTCGGGCGAGACACGGCTGAAGGCAAGTACGGTCTTTTTCATCGCAGGAAGGCTCGTCAGGCGGAGGAGAATGCCAAGCACGCTAACATTCTCTGACGGGTTTTTGCGAGAGCCACAGGCTGTGGGCGAACACAAACCCTGTGGCGAGGGAGCTTGCTCCCGCTCGGCTGCGCAGCAGTCGTCAGCCTCTCAATCTCGACTTACCTGAATTAGCTCATTGACGCGATTGCGAGCGCTGCGCACTCGAGCGGGAGCAAGCTCCCTCGCCACACTGGATCGGGTCAATCCTTAGGATCAATTGGCCACCCGAGCCCCACCCAGACTCCCGCTCAACTCATACGCCGCCATGTGAGAGCCGCAGGCTTTGGGCGAACACAAACCCTGTGGCGAGGGAGCTTGCTCCCGCTCGGCTGCGCAGCAGTCGTCAGCCTTTCAATCTCGACTTACCTGAATTAGCTCATTGACGCGATTGCGAGCGCTGCGCACTCGAGCGGGAGCAAGCTCCCTCGGCACACTGGATCGGGTCAATCCTTAGGATCAATTGGCCAACCGTGCCCCGCCCAGACTCCCGCTCAACTCATACGCCACCATGCGAGAGCCACAGGCTGTGGGCGAACACAAACCCTGTGGCAGAGGGAGCTTGCTCCCGCTCGGCTGCGCAGCAGTCGTCAGCCTTTCAATCTCGACTTACCTGAATTAGCTCATTGACGCGATTGCGAGCGCTGCGCACTCGAGCGGGAGCAAGCTCCCTCGGCACACTGGATCGGGTCAATCCTTAGGATCAATTGGCCAACCGTGCCTCGCCCAGACTCCGGCTCAACTCATACGCCACCATGCGAGAGCCACAGGCTGTGGGCGAACACAAACCTGTGGCGAGGGAGCTTGCTCCCGCTCGGCTGCGCAGCAGTCGTCAGCCTTTCAATCTCGACTTACCTGAATTAGCTCATTGACACGATTGCGAGCGCTGCGCACTCGAGCGGGAGCAAGCTCCCTCGCCACACTGGATCGCTTCAATCCTTAGGATCAATTGGCCAACCGTGCCCCGCCCAGACTCCCGCTCAACTCATACGCCGCCATGCGAGAGCCACAGGCTGTGGGCGAACACAAACCCTGTGGCGAGGGAGCTTGCTCCCGCTCGGCTGCGCAGCAGTCGTCAGCCTTTCAATCTCGACTTACCTGAAATAGCTCATTGACACGATTGCGAGCGCTGCGCACTCGAGCGGGAGCAAGCTCCCTCGCCACACTGGATCGGGTCAATCCTTAGGATCAATTCGCCACCCGAGCCCCACCCAGACCCCGCTCAACTCATACGCCGCCATGCGAGAGCCGCAGGCTGTGGGCGAACACAAACCCTGTGGCGAGGGAGCTTGCTCCCGCTCGGCTGCGCAGCAGTCGTCAGCCTCTCAATCTTGACTTACCTGAATTAGCTCATTGACACGATTGCGAGCGCTGCGCACTCGAGCGGGAGCAAGCTCCCTCGCCACACTGGATCGGGTCAATCCTTAGGATCAATTGGCCAACCGTGCCCCGCCCAGACTCCTGCTCAACTCATACGCCACCATGCGAGAGCCACAGGCTTTGGGCGAACACAAACCCTGTGGCGAGGGAGCTTGCTCCCGCTCGGCTGCGCAGCAGTCGTCAGCCTTCCAATCTCGACTTACCTGAATTAGCTCATTGACGCGATTGCGAGCGCTGCGCACTCGAGCGGGAGCAAGCTCCCTCGCCACACTGGATCGGGTCAATCCTTAGGATCAATTGGCCACCCGAGCCCCACCCAGACTCCCGCTCAACTCATACGCCGCCATGTGAGAGCCGCAGGCTTTGGGCGAACACAAACCCTGTGGCGAGGGAGCTTGCTCCCGCTCGGCTGCGCAGCAGTCGTCAGCCTTCCAATCTCGACTTACCTGAATTAGCTCATTGACGCGATTGCGAGCGCTGCGCACTCGAGCGGGAGCAAGCTCCCTCGCCACACTGGATCGGGTCAATCCTTAGGATCAATTGGCCACCCGAGCTCCACCCAGACTCCCGCTCAACTCATATGCCACCATGCGAGAGCCACAGGCAGTGGGCGAACACAAAATCTGTGGCGAGGGAGCTTGCTCCCGCTCGGCTGCGCAGCAGTCGTCAGCCTTTCAATCTCGACTTACCTGAATTAGCTCATTGACGCGATTGCGAGCGCTGCGCACTCGAGCGGGAGCAAGCTCCCTCGCCACACTGGATCGGGTCAATCCTTAGGATCAATTGGCCACCCGAGCCCCACCCAGACTCCCGCTCAACTCATACGCCGCCATGTGAGAGCCGCAGGCTTTGGGCGAACACAAACCCTGTGGCGAGGGAGCTTGCTCCCGCTCGGCTGCGCAGCAGTCGTCAGCCTTTCAATCTCGACTTACCTGAATTAGCTCATTGACGCGATTGCGAGCGCTGCGCACTCGAGCGGGAGCAAGCTCCCTCGCCACACTGGATCGGGTCAATCCTTAGGATCAATTGGCCAGCCGTGCCCCGCCCAGACTCCCGCTCAACTCATACGCCGCCATGCGAGAGCCGCAGGCTGTGGGCGAACACAAACCCTGTGGCGAGGGAGCTTGCTCCCGCTCGGCTGCGCAGCAGTCGTCAGCCTTTCAATCTCGACTTACCTGAATTAGCTTATTGACGCGATTGCGAGCGCTGCGCACTCGAGCGGGAGCAAGCTCCCTCGCCACACTGGATCGCTTCAATCCTTAGGATCAATTGGCCAACCGAGCTCCACCCAGACTCCCGCTCAGCTCATACGCCGCCAATTCCGCCTGATGCGCCGCGAGGATCTCCGGCAGCGAGCCGCGCAGGTACTCGACCCAGGTCTTGATCTTCGCATCCAGGTACTGGCGCGACGGGTAGATGGCGTACAGGTTCAGCTCCTGCGAGCGGTAGTTGGGCATGACCCGCACCAGGCTGCCATTGCGCAGACCTTCGATGGCGGCATAGACCGGCAACACACCGACGCCCATGCCGCTGATGATCGCGGTTTTCATCGCGTCGGCGGAGTTCACCAGAAATGGTGAGCTGTTGATGGTGACCATTTCCTGGCCTTCCGGGCCGTCGAACAGCCACTTCTCCAGCGGAATCACCGGGCTGACCAGGCGCAGGCAGGCGTGATTCAACAGGTCGCTGGGCTTCTGCGCGCAGCCGTTGGCTTTTACATAAGCAGGCGACGCGCAAACGATGCTGTAGGTGATGCCCAGCCGTTGCGAAACGAAACCCGAGTCCGGCAGTTCGCTGGCCAGCACGATCGATACGTCGTAGCCCTCGTCCAGCAAATCCGGTACGCGGTTGGCCATGGTCAGGTCGAAGGTCACGTCCGGGTGGGACTTGCGATAGCGGGCGATCGCATCGATCACGAAGTGCTGACCGATCCCGGTCATGGTATGCACCTTGAGCTGTCCGGCCGGGCGTGCATGGGCGTCGCTGGCCTCGGCTTCGGCTTCCTCGACATAGGCGAGGATCTGCCCGCAGCGCAGCAAATAACGTTTACCGGCCTCGGTCAGGGCGATGCGGCGGGTGGTGCGGTTGAGTAAACGGGTTTGCAGGTGGGCTTCCAGGTTGGAAACCGCGCGCGAGACGTTGGCTGTCGTGGTATCGAGCTGCACGGCAGCGGCAGTGAAGCTGCCGGCTTCGGCGACACAGCTGAAGGCGCGCATGTTTTGCAAAGTGTCCATGGGGTGCTCTCGGGTGCGATGACAAATTGTGACACGAAGTTACGGAGTGCTGTGACCCCGACCAAGGGATTATCTCGTGAACGGTAACAAAGATTCACAGGATTCCCGGCTTATCGCTGCTCAAGCCCACCCCTAGAATTGCGCCCATCTCTTACGGGACGTCCTCCCCACCTCAGGAATTTGCAGCAGTGCCGCGTCGCATCAGCAGAGAGCTGAAGACTCTCAGTGTTTGGGTTTTATCGTTAGCAATCAGCGGCTGCATCGGAACCGGAGGTATTGCGCCACAGGGCAAGGCATTCGACGCCAATACATTGGCCACCGACGAGGCCATTCAAAGCGCCGCCAAGGATGCTCACTGGCCCACCGCGCAGTGGTGGCAGGCCTATGGCGACCCGCAACTCAATCACTGGATCGACCTCGCCGTGCAAGGCAGTCCGAGCATGGCCATGGCCGCTGCTCGTGTGCGTCAGGCCAAGTCCATGGCCGGTGTTGCCGAATCGGCCGAGTCGTTGCAGGTCAATGGCCAATCCACCCTCAAGCGCCATAACTGGCCCACCGATCAGTTTTACGGTCCGGGCGAGCTGGCCAACACCACCACTTGGGACAACAACGCCGCTCTCGGTTTCAGCTACGCCCTCGACCTTTGGGGCCGCGAAAGCAATGCCACCGAACGCGCCGTCGACATGGCCCACATGAGCGCCGCCGAAGCGCGCATGGCTCAGCTCGAATTGCAGAACAACGTGGTCCGCGCCTACATCCAGCTGTCGCTGCATTACGCGCAGCGGGACATCGTGGCCGCGACCCTCAAGCAGCAACAGCAGATTCTCGAGCTTGCACAAAAGCGCCTGGATGGCGGCATCGGTACCCATTTCGAAGTCAGCCAGGCACAAACCCCGTTGCCGGAAACCCATCGACAACTGGATGCACTGGACGAAGAAATCGCCCTGAGCCGCAATCAACTTGCGGCATTGGCAGGCAAAGGTCCAGGGGAGGGCGCACAGTTGCAGCGTCCGACGCTGTCCCTTGGTACCGCACTGAAACTACCCTCGGCATTGCCTGCGCAATTGCTCGGCCAACGCCCGGACGTGGTCGCCAGTCGCTGGCAAGTCGCGGCCCAGGCGCGCGGGATCGAGGTGGCGCACGCTGGCTTCTACCCCAACGTCGATCTGGTCGGCAGCCTTGGTTACATGGCCACCGGTGGCGGGGCGCTGGAGTTCCTGACCGGCAAGAAGCTCAACTACAACGTCGGGCCGGCGATCTCCCTGCCGATCTTCGACGGTGGGCGCTTGCGCTCGGAGTTGGGCGAAGCCTCGGCCGGCTATGACATCGCCGTGGCGAAGTACAACCAGACCCTGGTCGATGCGCTCAAAAGCATCTCCGATCAGTTGATCCGCCGCGAGTCCATGGACAAACAGCAAGCCTTCGCCGAGGAGTCGGTGGCGGCGGCGCAGAAAACCTACGACATCGCGATGATCGCCTATCAGCGCGGGCTCACTGATTACCTCAACGTGCTGAATGCCCAAAGCCTGCTGTTCAAGCAGCAGCAAGTGCAACAACAGGTTCAGGCCGCGCGTTTGAGCGCCCATGCCGAACTGGTCACTGCCCTTGGTGGCGGGCTCGGCGCCGGTAACGACGTGCCGCCCGACAGCAAAGTCCAGGCGCCGAAAACCCCAGCCATTCTCTCTGCCCTCGACCACTGAACAGGACACCATGACTCCCTTGCCTGCACCGCTGCGCTGGCTGTATTCCCTTGAATGGCGCCGGGGTTTTTTCGACTGGGCACGCAGTGACGGCGTGACCTGGGTCTACATCTTCAAGGTGCTGACCGCCGCGTTCCTGACCCTCTGGCTGGCCATGCGCCTGGAGCTGCCGCAACCGCGCACCGCGATGATCACCGTGTTCATCGTCATGCAGCCGCAGAGCGGCCAGGTGTTCGCCAAGAGCTTCTATCGCTTCCTCGGTACGCTGGCTGGCTCGGCGGTGATGGTCGCGCTGATTGCCTTGTTCGCCCAGAACACCGAACTGTTCCTCGGCTCGCTGGCGATCTGGGTCGGCATCTGCACGGCCGGTGCCGCGCGTTATCGCAACTTCCGCGCCTACGGGTTTGTGCTCGCCGGTTATACGGCGGCGATGGTCGGCTTGCCGGCGCTGGCGCACCCGGACGGCGCGTTCATGGCGGCAGTCTGGCGGGTGCTGGAAATCTCCCTGGGGATTCTCTGCTCAACCCTGGTCAGCGCCGCGATTCTCCCGCAAACCGCCAGCGCCGCGATGCGCAACGCCTTGTATCAGCGCTTCGGAGTGTTTGCGCTGTTCGTCACCGATGGCTTGCGCGGGCGCAGCCAACGCGAGGCGTTCGAAGCCGGCAACGTGCGCTTTATCGCCGAAGCCGTGGGCCTGGAAGGCTTGCGCAGCGTCACCGTGTTCGAAGACCCGCACATGCGTCGGCGCAATGGTCGGCTCAGTCGCTTGAACAGCGAATTCATGGGCATCACCACCCGGTTCAACGCCTTGCACCAATTGCTCGAACGCTTGCGCAGCAGCGGCACCGAACAGGTAGTGGCTGCGATCAAACCCGGGTTGCAGGACCTCGCCGAAGTGCTCGATGGCTTCTCGGGTCGTGCGCTGACGCATGCCGACGCAGCGCGTCTGGCAGCGCAATTGGCCGCCTATAAAGAAGGGCTGCCGGCGCGGGTGCGCAGCTTGCGGGCGAGCTTTCAGCAGAGCGAACCGAGCGACGCCGAGCAACTGGATTTCCACACCGCCTACGAGTTGCTCTACCGCTTCGTCGACGAAGTGCACAGTTATGCACAGACCCACGCCTCGCTGGCCGAGCACCGCCACGAACGCGAGCAATGGGATGAGCCCTACACCCCGAAAACCAACTGGCTGGCGTCGACCGCGGCGGGCATTCGGGCGTCGTTCATTCTGATTGTGCTGGGCAGTTACTGGGTCGCCACCGCGTGGCCGAGCGGCGCGACCATGACCTTGATCGCTGCTGCCACGGTCGGTCTCTCGGCGGCCACGCCAAACCCCAAGCGCATGGCGTTCCAGATGGCCTGCGGGACGTTGCTCGGTGCGCTGATCGGCTTCGTCGAGATGTTTTTCATCTTCCCGTGGATCGACGGTTTCCCACTGCTGTGCGTGATGCTGGCGCCGGTGATCGTGCTCGGTTCGTTTCTCACCTCACGGCCGCAGTACGCCGGTGTCGGCCTGGGGTTGCTGATCTTTTTCAGCACCGGTTCAGTGCCGGACAACCTGACGGTCTACAACCCCTACACCTTCATCAACGACTACATCGCGATGATCATGGGCATGCTGGTGTGCGCGGCAGCCGGGGCGATCATCCTGCCGCCCAATAGTCGCTGGTTGTGGCGGCGACTGGAGCAGGACTTGCGCGGGCAAGTGGTGTTCGCTATCAGCGGCAAGCTCAAGGGGTTGGCATCGGGTTTTGAAAGCAGCACCCGCGATCTGGTGCACCAGGCTTATGGCCTGGCCACCGGACAGCCTAAGGTGCAACGCGATCTGCTGCGCTGGATGTTCGTGGTGCTGGAAGTCGGCCACGCGATCATCGAGTTGCGCAAGGAACAGGCGATCTTGCCGGTGCACCCGGCCTATGCCGAAACCCAACTGTGGCGCCAGGCGATCCGGGTCATGGGCCGCTCGCTGGTGCGGCTATTTCTGCAACCGAGCCAGAGCAATCTGGAGCGCAGCCTGGTGGCGGTCGACCACGCCATCAGCCGCGTCCAGGCCACCGACGAACCCTTCGCCCCGCACTTCGACACCTCGGCCTTGCGCCGGGTGAAGAGCTACCTGCATTTCATCCGCACTTCGTTGCTCGACCCGCAATCACCGCTGGCAGCGCTCGCTGCCCCGCAAGGACCTGACCATGCCTCGTGAAATCGCCTTCCACGGCGTGTACATGCCGACCATGACCCTGATGTTTTTCATCGCTGCGGCAATGGCCTGGGCACTCGACCGGTTTTTGTCCGGGTTTGATCTGTACCGCTTCTTCTGGCACCCGGCGCTGCTGCGCCTGAGCCTCTTCACCTGTTTGTTCGGCGCTCTTGCGCTGACTGTTTACTCTTGAGACCGATTCGATGAAAAAACTCTTCAGCCTGCTCGCGACCTTGTTGGTACTGGCCCTCGCGCTGTGGATCGGCCGGATCCTCTGGGTGCATTACATGGACACTCCGTGGACCCGTGATGGCCGGGTGCGCGCCGACATCATCAATGTCGCCGCCGACGTCACCGGCGAAGTGGTCGACGTGCCGGTACGTGACAACCAGTTGGTGAAAAAGGGCGACCTGCTGATGCAGATCGATCCCGAGCACTACCAGATCGCGGTGAAACAGGCGCAATCGCTGGTCGCTTCGCGCAAAGCCACGTGGGAGATGCGCAAGGTCAACGCGCACCGTCGCGCCGACCTCGACAACCTGGTGATCTCCAAGGAAAACCGCGACGACGCCAGCAACATTGCCGACTCGGCGCTGGCCGATTACCAACAGGCCCAGGCACAGCTTGAGGCCGCAGAGTTGAACCTCAAGCGCACCAAAGTGCTGGCGGCGGTGGACGGTTATGTCACCAACCTCAACGTCCATCGCGGCGACTACGCGCGCATCGGCGAAGCGAAAATGGCCGTGGTCGACATGAACTCGTTCTGGGTCTACGGCTTCTTCGAAGAAACCAAACTGCCGCATGTGAAAGTCGGCGATCAGGCCGACATGCAATTGATGAGCGGCGAAGTGCTCAAGGGCCATGTCGAGAGCATTTCGCGCGGCATCTACGACCGCGATAACCCGGAAAGCCGCGAGCTGATCGCCGACGTGAATCCGACCTTTAACTGGGTGCGTTTGGCACAACGGGTGCCGGTGCGAATTCACATTGATGAAGTGCCGGACGGGGTGCTGTTGGCGGCGGGGATTACTTGTACGGTGGTGGTGAATCAGGACGGTGCGGAGTAACCCTGTGGCGAGGGGGCTTGCCCCCGTTCGGCTGCGAAGCAGTCGTAAAACCGACAGATGCGTTCTCTCTGACGCAATACGATCATCGATTTTAGGGCCGCTTCGCGACCCAACGGGGGCAAGCCCCCTCGCCACAATGACTGACGCCGGATTGGTTACTGCGGTGAGTCCGGTGGATCAAGGTGATCCAGCGCGCGATTCACCGCCAACTCGGCCAGTGAAATCATCTGCTGAATCGCCAGCGCGGTATTGCGCTTGGGACCTTCAAGCTCAAACGCCAGATCGCTGGCCATGACGTTCACCGACGCGAGCGTCTCGCAGGCGTGGGCCAGCAGGGTTTCACTGTCGACATCGGGGGCGATGACGAAAATGCAGCCGGGACGTCGGTCGGCCAACAATTGCTTGGTCTCGGGTAGCACCAGGTAATGGTCGAGCGCACGGTGCGCGGCGGCGTGGAGTTCTTTTGAATCGAGGGAGGCGTAAGGGGAGGTGCTGTCGGTTTCAGTGGGATTGGGGGTAGCTTTAGACATGGTGATGCTCCAATAGGTTAAGTCACTCCTATGAGATATCCGGGCTACCACACCCGATCGCTGAATGGGCAGCGACCCGAAAAGGTTATCCGTCCTCCATCACCCAACGCACCCGTCAAAACGTGTCGGAACCGTCCTCAGGCGCGCGGGCCATTGTCCTTCAAAAACCTACGCGAGATAAACGTCCTTTTGATCGCTCCCACTCTTCAGTGGGAGCGATCTCATTCAGCCCTGACAATACGTCTCATGCAAATGCCGCCACAGCAACGCACCTGACGGCAGTTTTTCAATCACCGCCGTCGCACGCCGATCATTCAGCACGCCGCTCGCATCGGATTGCACCTCGCGGTAGCTGACGGTGGCGCCGCCTGCATGTTGGTCAATCCCGCTCCATTCGCTCAGGCTGATTTTCAAGCCCGGGCGAGCGCCGCCGAGTTTATCGAACAGCTCGCTCAAACCCGGATAATCCAGCACATTGCCGCCGGGCGCGATCATCGAAAACTGCGGCGAGAAACGTGCCAGCAACTGCGTCAGTAGGCCTTTGTCGGCGCTGCCGGAAAACCATTGCTCGATGTCGGCAAGGGTCTGGGTCACTTCGTTGAAGTATTCGCGATAGTCCGTCATGCGGTTTTTCTCCTTGGGTGAGTGAGGGGTAATGTGCGTCAGCAGCTTGGTGGTGTCCAGACGCAGGATGGCTGACAAGGGGAATAGCGCAAGGGCCACTGAAGGTGCAGGCGTTTATTGATTTCATGAAGGTTAAAGGCTGACCACACAGCTCTAACAAGCTGTGTGGTCAGGGGCGCTTGCCAGGGTAGGGAGAATCAGCCCTGATAGCCGTAAACATGGCCGAGTGCGCCACCTAAGCCCAGGGTGTTGCCCGCCAGCAGAATACGGCCGGTTGCTTGTGTTTGTAGAAGCGCTGGTGTGGTCACCAGTTGAGTGTCTTCCTGGATGCAACCGTTTTGACCGAAGCTTCGGTCAACGGAGCCGTTGGCCAGATAGCGCGCGATATACAGGCGACTGGAGCCGCCAGCGGTGACGATGCTGCCATCCGCCTGCCGGGTCGCACACACCCACTCGTTCCCATGGTCGGCATTGAACGAAGTCAATACCGGGCGACCCTGATTGAACTCGGGGAATGGGTTGCCGGTCGTGTCGAAGCCCACGAGCAGGCCCCAGTTTCTTTGACCGGAACTTGCCTGGCCAATACCCACGACGTTACCGGCGGCGGTGTCGATAAGTTCGTGAAAGATAACCGTACCATTCGGAATGTTCACCAGGGAGAAACCGGGTGTTTGAGTGCCGCCAAAGTGAGTGTCAAGTTCACCCGCGTGAGAATAACGAGCGACATAGCCTTGTGTTTCAGACAGTGAACGTTGAGCACTACCCGCGACCAGAATAGTGTTATCGGCCTGCACCCGGATGGCAGTGACTGACAGACGGGTGAACGCCTGATGATTGATCTCGAGTTGTCCGGTTTTATTGAAGCTTTTATCCAGATTGCCGCGAGTGTCGACTCGCAATACCACACCGCTAGAGGTATCCCCTTTCAAGTAGGTTGCGCTGACGAGGATTGTTCCGTCGGCCAGCAATTGCAGGGTGCTGGAGTCGTCAACCAACTCCCCGAGGGCGCTGTTTTCAATGACCACGCAGCCCTGTTCACCAAAGCTGTGGTCAACCAGGCCATTGATATCGAAGCGAGCAATGACCAGGCGTTTCGGGCTGTAAACGTCTACTTCGCGGGACCAGCCCAGCATGATGATGTGGCCGTCGTCCTGAACGGCGAGCTGGCCGCCTGTCGAGTCGTATCCATTGGCAAAGTTGCCTTGCGCCAGGCCCATGTCGGCAAACGAGGTGTCGACGCTGCCATCAGGATTGAAGCGTGCCAGCCCATAGATCCCTTTCAGGTCGCGGGCCAGCCATGCACTCACCAGAATCTTGTCGTCTGCCAACACAGTGAAACCTTTCACATGCCGGTCGGTGTCAAGTGCGTGCTTGAGTTCAAACAGAGTGATAACGCCTTCGAGACCGAAATGCGGATCACGGTCTCCCGGGATGAAAAAAGTAATCTGGTTATGGGTAATAGCGTCCATGGTATTTACCTTGTATGAGTTTCAGTGTCCGATATGAAGAACGGATTAATTGTTTTTTAGATGTGGTTTTTCATGGGGGCTGATAGGCAGGCCTCATGAGTGAGCAAGTTATAGATCGGTAGATGCTATTGCTATATTTAGTTGCTGGTTTAATGTGTTTGTTTATGTCTGTTGTTTGATTGCTTAGTTGAGGTTTATTGCGGTTGGCTGCGGAGCGATGTCCGCAGCGCGAGGGCGGATGTTAGAGCGTGTTATTGAGCGCAAACTTCTTCTTCAGGATGATATCGAGCAGACCTCTGGGCAGTAACGCGGCCATTAGCGGCAACGCTCGACTGCCATTACCCAGACGCAACAAGTGCGGCGGTTTGCTATGCTGCACAGCCTTGAGCAGATCGTTGGCAAATGTGCTCGCCGGGGTCGGGTTGTTCTGAGACGCCTTGGCCCGGGCGCGAATTCCCTCGCGCAGCGGCCACCAGGGCGATTGTTCGCTGATCAGTTGTTCGGCTTCAACGCCTGCATTCCTGGCAAAACTGGAGGCGATGGCGCCGGGCTGGACTTCCATCACCCGGATGCCGAAGGGCGCCAGTTCCATGCGCAGCGCATCGCTCAAGGCATGCACCGCGGCTTTCGAGGCGCAATAGGCACCGGCGAATGGTGTGACCAAAACGCCGGAGACGCTGCCGATATTCACCACTAATCCCTTGGCGCGACGCAGCACGGGAAACAGCGCGCGGGTGACACCGACCACGGCAAACACATTGGTTTCGAACTGCCGTTGCATCGCCGCGACACCGCCGTCGAGCAGTGGCCCCATGGCGCCGTAACCGGCGTTGTTGATCAGTACGTCAAGGCCGCCGTGTTGCTGGTTGATCCGCTCACTCAATTGTTCGAGTGCCGGCCCGTCATTGACGTCCAGTTGCACGGCGGTGAACCCGGCTGCGGCGAGTATCGCTACATCTTCAGCCTTGCGCGCGGTGGCCAAGACCTCGAACCCGGCGTTTTTGAAGGCGTCAGCCAGGGCGCGGCCAATGCCGCTGGAACAACCGGTGATTAATGCGACGGGCATGGCGCGGTCCTTGTGCAAGGAGAAGAGGGGGGAGAAGGATCAGTCAGAGAAACTACCTTGCAAATGCTCGGCGCGAAACTCCAGGGTTTGTGGGCGATATCCCGGACGCAGCGGCGGCATCGGCAAGCAGTCTTCCCACGTGGCGCCGGCCTGCAATTCGCCGGGGCCACGGTAGCGCGGCGCGGCGTATTGATTGTCCGCCAGATTGACCGTATCGCCCGGCGCATAGGCGGCGACCCGCCAGCGCAACTCGGTCAGCGGCACGTCGTTGCCGTTGTTCAGCTTCAGTTCCAGCGGACGATCCGCCGGGCAGTGTTCCGGTGCGTAGGTGATGCGCAACTCCAGCCGCGCCAGTTGCTTGATCTCGCGGTTGTCCAGCCACATGACCCAGGTTGCGACCAACCCCAGCCCGATGGCCGCCGCCAGAGACACCGGCAAGGCCTTGGCCGGGTAGCGTAGCAACAGGATCAACCAGGTGATGACCAGCAGGACGCCGATGAACATGCTTCAAACCCTCCCAGGGTGCATGGTTATCATCCTACCGAAGGCCTGCACTTCTGGACATCGGCGCAACGCATTGGATGCCGTTGGTCGGCACTGTAATTTCTGACAGTAGCCGTTGTTGTCTGGAGTGAGCTACATCTTGCAGACAAACAAGAAGGAGGTTGCGTTGTGCAGGCTTGGACCAGCGGCATGCATTTCAAGACACCCCGACTCATGGTCAGTGATCCGCGGGGCTTGTCTGTGCGCACGGTGGATTACTATCGCGCTGAAGAAAGCGTAGCGGCGCAAGCCCGAATTAGTCGTAGCGTGTTCGATAAGGCAGGACGTGCCATCGAACAGTGGGATCCGCGGCTCTGGGACCTGCAAAAGGATGATCCCAAGACTCCGGCCAACCAGACAACGGTTTACTCACTTTCTACCAAGGCTTTGAAAACCCTCAGTGTCGACGCCGGGATGCGCGTGCAGTTGTTGGGGCTTGCCGATGAGCTGTTGCGAAGCTGGGACAGTCGCTGCACTCGACAGGAGACTCGATACGATCGCCTGTTGCGACCGTTGGCTGTGCTTGAACAAGACCTTTTCGTGGAATGCTTCGAATACGCTAGACCGGATGACGCCAGTCGCGAACGCAATCAGTGCGGTCAGCTGATTCGTCACGACGACCCGGCGGGAATGCTTCTCTCCACTGAGTTCGACATTCGCGGCAACTGCATCCGCCAGGCCCGACGATTTACCGTTGATCCCGTTCAACCTGACTGGCCGCTATTGCCCGACGACCGCGAGCCACTGCTGGAGTCGCAGTCCTATGAAACCCTGCGGCGTTTCAACCCCCTTGACGATTTACACGAGCAGCGCGATGCCAAAGGTAATCGTCAGCAGCACCGTTACACCCTTGACGGCCGCGTGCGCGAAAGCCGTTGGAAACTGAACGGTGAAAGCGATTGGCACACCGTTGTCAGCGCGATCGAGTACACCGCCGAGGGCAAAATCGAGCGACAGGTGGCCGGTAACGGCGTGGTAACGACCCAAAAGTACCGACCCGAAGACGGTTGGCTGATGGAGCGCAAGGATCGCAACGGCAAGGTGTTGCAATGGCTGATCCATGACTATGACCGAATGGGCAATGTGTTGAGCATTACCGATGCGGCAATGCCCGTACGTTACTTTGCCAATCAGCGCATCGATCCCGTCCGGAGGTATCGCTATGACAGCCTATACCAATTGATTGAGGCATTCGGCTGGGAGGCGAATACCCTTAACAAAGGGCCACAAGTACCGGCGTTGAACGATCCAGCAGCCACATGCAATTACCAGCAGCGTTACAGACACGACGCTGGCGGCAACCTGCTCAAACGCACTCATGTCGGTGCTCGAAGCCTAGGGCTGGAAATGACGGCCGCGCTGTACAGCAACCGCTGCCTGCCTTTACGCCCGGACGGTCAGCCACCCACGCAGGAACAAATCGCAGCCGCTTTTGATGCCAACGGTAACTTGCTGGAGTTGAGTCCCGCTGGCGTCATGACGTGGGATCGGCGTAATCAGTTGCTGTCCGTGTCGCCCGTGGAGCGTGATGTCGAACAGAACGATTACGAGGTCAATGGCTACGACGGAGACAGGCAGCGTGTTCGCAAGGTTCGCTCACTGCAAACCAATGCCCGCACCGTTGTTTACGAGGTGCGTTATCTATTGGGGCTGGAATTACGTATCGACTCGGGCACTGGAGAAGTGCTGGATGTGATTACCCTCCAGGCCGGGCTCATTAGCGTGCGGGTATTGCATTGGCCGTCAGCAGCGCCGCGAGGCATTGCCAACGTTCAATACCGCTACAGCCTTGCCGACCATCAGGGTTCGTGCACCATTGAGCTCGCTGGCGACGGCAGCGTGATCAGCCAGGAGGTTTTTTATTCGTATGGCGAGACCGCCTGGAGCGAGGGCACAGACCGTCATAAAACCCTTCGCTATTCGGGCAAGGAGCGAGATGCGACTGGACTCCACTATTACGGATTAAGGTATTACGCCGCGTGTCTCCAACGGTGGATCAACCCTGACCCCGGGGGCGCCATCGACGGCCCGAATCGATACCGGGCCATGCGCAACAATCCGCTGTTTTATCGTGATGCGGATGGTCTGATACCTACGCCTAATCAAGTACCAGTGGATGCGGTTTATCACGACCTTTCTCGAGAGGGGGTCGTTCACCCTCTTCAAGCAGCAGGGATGCAGCCGATCCGTAATTATTTCGCCGGCAGCCAGGATCCAGCGACGCTTGCTTACCGGCGTCAAATTCCGATAGCGCTTGAAGAGTTGGGTGCTGAAGGCAACAAAGTATTCACCAACACCCACCAGGCACACGTGATTGCTGCGGCTCGAACGCAGACGGCTTCACCTTCCGGTGCTGTGCTGTATCACTCGGGTGAGGTGATGTCGGGTGTGTTGAACCATGTAGTGGGAGAGGACATGACAAGTCGCATCATGGGGCCGATGTCGGTGGCCTTTAATAGTCCGGTCGAATCGCCGCAAGTGCTTGCTGATCGGCGCGAAGGCGTGGCTAACGTTATACAGATAGCCGGCAGAATGGCTTCATATTCTCGAAACCCTGCCCTGAGTGCAGTGGGCAGTGTCGCAGTGACCTATGCGCAACTGATGAGGGTTTCGGAAGCTCAGACGCAAATGCAGTACCGGCAACTGACCCACCTTCGGGTTGCGGTAATTGAAGGCCCGCCTGCCCCCATCGCTGATAGATTGGTGCCTGCCCAAGTGTCGTTGTTTGACACTCCGGAGTCCTCGTCTCGCCCACCGAGCTCTCTGGCGATGCGTTTACTGGCTACTGGGTTTCCTGCAAATGAACAGTCAAGTGCTCCCGCCGATGCCCCTAAAGCGCCAATACGCAGACGAAGCAGATCCAGCTAAAAAAGCCCCCACCCAACCCACTGCGGATAGGGCGCGCAGTCGGCTGGACGGAGGCTACTTGTTTTACCGATCAATCACTGGGCGATGGTTTTCACCGACACTCCTCTTTCAATCGGGGTAGAGCGACCGTAGATATCTTCAAAGCGCTCGATATCGTCTTCGCCCAGATAGCTGCCCGATTGCACTTCGATGATTTCCAGCGGGATCTTGCCCGGGTTGCGCAGGCGATGGACCGAGGCGATCGGGATGTAGGTCGACTGGTTTTCACAGAGCAGGAACACGTTTTCGTCGCAGGTCACTTCGGCGGTGCCGCTGACCACGATCCAGTGTTCGGCGCGGTGGTGGTGCATCTGCAATGACAGGCAGGCGCCCGGCTTGACCGAGATGTGCTTGACCTGGAAACGCCCGCCCATGTCCACCGAATCGTAGGAACCCCACGGACGGTAGACCTCGCAGTGGTTCTGGGTTTCGCTGCGACCCTGTTCGTTGAGGGTGTTGACCATCTGCTTGACGCCTTGGACCTTGTCCTTGTGGGCGATCATCATGGCGTCTTTGGTTTCGACCACCACGATGTTCTCAAGGCCAATCACCGACACCAGTTTGCCGTTGCCGTGGATCATGCAGTTGCGGCTGTCCTGGATCACCACGTCGCCTTTAGTGACGTTGCCGTTGGCGTCTTTTTCATGCACGTCCCACAGCGACGACCAGCAACCGACATCGCTCCAGCCAGCCGACAACGGCACCACACAGGCGCGTCGGGTTTTTTCCATGACCGCGTAGTCGATGGAGTTGTCCGGGCAGCAGGCGAAGGTGGCTTCGTCGAAAGTGATGGTGTCGGCGTCCTGTTCGCTACGTTCCAGGGTCAGCAGGCAGGTGTCGTAGATGTCCGGGTCGTGTTTTTTCAGCTCTTCGAGGAAGCGGCTTGCGCGGAACAGGAACATGCCGCTGTTCCAGAAATAACCGCCGGCTTCGACGAACTCGGTGGCGCGTTTCACGTCGGGTTTTTCGACGAAGTGCGAGACCCGGCTGACGCCTTCAGGCAGCAACGCATCGTTGGCGGACTTGATATAGCCGTAACCGGTTTCCGGTTTGGTTGCCGGTACGCCGAACAGCACCATTTCACCGCGCTCGGCGGCTACAGTCGCCAGGGCCAGGGCGCGTTGCAGGGCTTTCTGGTCTTCCAGTACGTGGTCGGCCGGCAACACCAGCATCAGTTCGTCACGACCTTCATTGACCAGCATCATCGCGGTCATGGCCACCGCAGGTGCGGTGTTACGGCCGAAGGGTTCCATGAGGATGCGCTGGGCTTCCAGTTTGCGGTTGCTCAACTGCTCGTTGACGATGAAGCGGTGGTCCTTGTTGCAGACCACGATGGGGCTGTCCATGCCTTCGAACACCAGGCGTTCGAGGGTTTGCTGGAACAGCGTTTGTTCCCCGGTCAGGGCGAGAAATTGCTTGGGGAACTGTTTGCGCGAAAGCGGCCAAAGACGTGAGCCGCTACCACCTGACAAGATCACTGGAATCATGGTGTTACTCCTTCAAAATCGTAATGGGTTAGAGCGACGAGGTTTTGTCGTTTCACTCTTGTTCTTATTTCGTGTCGGTCACCTTTTTGGGGTGACCACAATGCCGGTCGGTCCAAAGACTGTGGCGAGCGGGCTTGCCCGCGCTCGGCTGCATAGCAGTCGTAAAACCGCTGAGCGCGTTCGATCTGGCACACCGCGATCGCCAGATTTGGGACCGCTGCGCGCTCCAGCGCGGGCAAGCCCGCTCGCCACAAGTACTTCACTTGACTCGATACCTAGGATGATCGGCAGGCATTCCGGGCAAATTCATTAACGCGTCGAGACCGGGCGTTTTACCCAGACCGGCGACAGGCTGCTGCTGTTGCCAGTGACGTAGAGCACTGCCGCTTCACCGCGTTCCAGGGCGACCGGCTTCACGTCGCTGACTTTCTTGTCGCCTTCGAACAGCGCCAGGCTGACTTTCACCGGGTTGATTTCACGCTCGCCACGGCTCTTGGCCGCGACGGCCTGGACCACTTCGGTCTTGCCGTCGGCGGTCTTGAGGGTCAGTGCCTTGTCACTGAGGTTCTGCACGCGGACCAGGGATTTCTGCTTGTTCTTGAACGGTGGTTCTTCGATCAGTTGCGGCTGGCCGCTGGCGTTGTTGACCAGGGTGTAATAGTGGTCGGCGGCGAGTCTCAGGGGCAGGCTCTGATTGCCGACCTTGGCGCTGTAGTCGCCACCGGGCATGAAGCTGAAGTCACTGCTGCCCAGTGGCGCGACATCGCTGATGGCGGTGCTGCCGACGCTGGCGCTGACTTCGGCGTTACTGGCGTTGTAGATCCGCACAAAGGTCGAACCTTTCGGTGCGACTGGGCCGTAGAGCGCCGCGTCGCCGCCAGCGAAGGCCTGGGACAGCAGACCCATACCAGCTACGAGGACGAAGGTCTTGGCGAGACGACGAGGAGTTTTGGTGAAAGTCATAGGAGTTACCTCTTTCAGTTTTGCGCCCGGTCGGGCGTCTCGGATTTGCGGTTAATTGCTACGTTTTGCTGGCGGGCACCGGCTTGTTTGAGCTCTGCGACCCACTGCGGGTCGGCGTCGCCGATTTCGTTGTTCACAGGCAGATAACGTTCAGGAAACTCCCAGATCAGCACTTGTGGCGGGCTGTTCTTGAAGGCATCGCTGTTCAGGTAGCTGAGCATCGGCAGGATCGGGCCATGGCCGTCTTCGGCGTAATTGACCACGTCGCTGTGCAGCGCTTGCTTGAGCGCGCCGACGAAGTTCCAGTTCGGGTTGGCGCTGTAGCTGGTGCCGATCAGCGCCACCGGCACTTCGTTGTTGGCGAACAAGGCATCGTCACCGGCAGGCTGGTTCTCAACCGCGTGGGTGTTGCGCTTTTGCAGGGGCTCTGGCGCCGGCATCAGGTTTTCGAACAGCGGGTCCAGCGGCAGGAACAGTCTCAGGTCGCCCTTGTGGCTGACTTGCTCCGCCGGCTCGGTGACAAAGCGCTGCGGCTGGCCGCTGAGCGGGGATTTGTCGGCGATGGTTTTGGCCAGTTGTTCGGCGGCGATTTGCGCGCCCTCTGGCGTCCAGTGCGTGTCGGTGCGCAGGAACACTTGCTGGCCATTCTGCTTGGCTTTCTGCAGCGGACCGAGCAGGTCGGGGGCGAGAATTTTGTCGGCGGCGACACGGGCGTGAAAATCCTTGTAGAGGTCGGCATGGATGCGCGCCGGTTTCACTTCACCCAGGTGTTCCGGGTACAGGCGAGTCTTGGCCGGGACAATCGCCATCACCAGTTGCACGCCTTTGGCTTTCAGGGTTTGGCGCACGCCTTCGACCAGCGCGTAGTTGCCTTGCAGGTTCAGCTCTTCATTGACCACCGGGTTGAATTCTTCATCGCTGTACAACCACTGATCGCGACCGAGCACTACGCCTGGACGACCTTCGTTGAACAGTTTGAAATCAAGTAGAGCCCAGAGGTTGGTGCCCAGGCGTTTGATCGGGAAATGGTCGTCGTAGTGAGTCTCCACGGCTTTGCTCCAGCGGCCGTTGAGCACGGTTGCATCGGCGTTGGTGCTGAAACCAAAGAAGCTGCGCACTGACCACAGGCCCAGGACCATTAGAGTCACGAGGAACAGGGCGATGTAGAACAGGCGTAATGAGCGGGTCATGGTCAGATCCCTCAGAACTGGAAGTAAAGGAACGGCGAGAAGCTTTGCGCCGAGAGTTTCAGGATTGACGCGATGAACAGCAGCAGCACCAGCGCACGCATGGCATAACGCGGCCAGTCCGCGACCCAACTGGCCGCCAACACCTGGGCGTCACCGTTGACAGGGTTGTTCGCCGTGGCGTCGAGCCGCGCCGCAGGCCGGTTGCGGTAGAAGTCCCGCAGGCCGAAGAACGCCAGCGTGGCGTACGCCACTGCCAGGGTCGCGACTTGCAGGCCGGTGAGGCTGGCGCGGTTGAGTTCCGACAGCGACCACTCGCTGAAGCTGAACATTGCACCGTACATGCGAGCGGCAACGTGCAGGTTTTCCGCACGGAAAATCACCCAGCCCATCACCACCAGCAGGAAGGTCAGCGCCCAGCGGATCGGGTTGAAACTGCGTGGCGAGGTGTTCAGGCCGATGGCTTTTTCGATCGCCAGCCACATGCCGTGCCACGCACCCCAGACGATGTAGGTGATATTCGCGCCGTGCCACAGGCCACCGAGCAGCATGGTCAGGAACAGGTTGCGGTAGGTGATCAGTGTGCCTTTGCGGTTACCGCCCAAGGTGATGTAGAGGTAGTCGCGCAGCCAGGTCGACAGGCTGATATGCCAGCGGCGCCAGAACTCGGTGATCGACTGGCTGATGTACGGCTGCTTGAAGTTTTCCATGAAGCGAAAACCCATCATCAGGCCCAGGCCGATGGCCATGTCGCTGTAGCCGGAGAAGTCGAAATACAGCTGCGCGGTGTAGGCGAGTGCGCCGAGCCAGGCATCGCCCGTGGTCGGGTTTTGCAGGGCGAAGCAATGGTCGGCGACCACCGCCAGGGTGTCGGCGATGAACACCTTCTTGATGAAACCCTGCATGAACCGCGTCGCGCCCTCGGAGAATTTGTCGAGGGTGTGAGTGCGGTTGTTGAACTGATCGGCCAGGTCGCGAAAGCGCAACACCGGGCCGGCGATCAGGTGCGGGAAGATCGCCACGAACGCCGCGAAGTCGATCAGGTTGCGGGTCGCCGGGGTATCGCCGCGGTAGACGTCGATGATGTAGCTGATGGACTCGAAGATGTAGAACGAGATTCCGATCGGCAACAGCACGTGGGTCAGGATGAACGGCGACAGGCCCATGGAGCTCATGATCGCGTTGATGCTGTCGACCCCGAAGTTGGCGTACTTGAAATAGCCGAGGATGCACAGGTCCACCGCCACGCCGAGCAACAGCCAGCGCTGCGCCGGTTTGCTCCGTACGCCGGCCGCCCCGACTTTCAGGCCGATCCAGTAGTTCCACAGCGTGACGCCGGCGAACAGTGCCAGGAAGTCCACGCGCCACCAGGCATAAAACACATAGCTGGCGATCAGTAGCAGCAGGTTGCGATAGCGTTGCCCGCTCAAGTAGTACAAGCCGAGAAAGATCGGCAAGAACAAAAACAGGAACACATTGGATGAAAACACCATCCTGATCTCTCCTTGTGTAACCAACAGTCAAGGGCCAACGGCCCCCCCAAACCCCCCGTGAAAAACCGGAAGGTTGTATTGCATTCGATCCCGTCACGCCCCCCGTAGGAGCAAGGCTTGCCCGCGATGGCCGCAACGCGGTGTAGCAGATGGACCGCGTCATCGTTCATCGCGGGCAAGCCTTGCTCCTACGGGTTTTGCGTCTCGGCTTATGAACCTTTGTTGCCCTTTTCATGGCTTGGGTCGTAGACCTTGGTCAAATCCCCACCCAGTCGAAAGCTCTTGAACGGCTGCATCGCATGCTTGCGTTCCAGCACATCGGTCGGGCAGGTGTAGAGCGTGCAGAAGGGTTCGAGCCAGGCGAATTTCGAGTCGACTTTGAGGTCGGTCATGTCCTGTTCCTTGCCGTTCTTCTGCTCGAACGTTTGCGGGTCTTTCACCCCGGCGAGCACCCGGTCACCGAGGCGTTTCAGTGCGCCGTTGTTTTCCTGGCGCAAGTCCACACCGTTGGCCTGAGCGAAACTGGCGATCATCGCCAGCGGTGGCAGGGCGTAGTTGTGATAGGCCAGGGCCCGTTGCTGACGCTTGAGTTCGTTGGGCAGGAAACCCTGGGCGTCGACCTGATTGGCGCCGACCTTGTATTCCTTCACGGCCCAGTCGAACAGGTCGTGGCGGTTGGTCGCGACCGACGTTGCCATCACCGACCAGGCGGCCCAGTACGAGTGGTTGTTGGTTTGTTCGAGCGGCAGGTTGTCCCAGTCGCTGACCACCTGATCGGCCATCTTGCTGAACCACGCCTCGATCACTTGGGCTTCCTGCTGATGCGTTGCCAGCGGATGAGAGTCGGAGAACTTCAGGCGGATGTAGGCCGAAGCCATGCTGCCCAGCGCCCATTTGCGCATCGACTTGCCGGTGTGGTTGAAGTCCCTGGACATCAACGCATCGGCCTTGGCCCAGGCGGTAAGCCAGTTGAGCGTGCATTCCAGCTGTTCCGGACGACCGTCGCGCATGAACTGCATCACCCGTTTGCTGGTGCCGCGTTCGAGTGTGGTGATGTCGGCGGTGGTGTCGCGGAAGGCTTTTTCCGACGCGACGTTGAGGGTCGAACGTGCCTTGTCGGAGCCTTCGTATTTGCTGCGAAATTGCAGGGCGCCGGTGTACGGCGTCGGCATCGCATCGCAGCCTTCGCTGCTGTCGCCGTTCTTGAATTTATCCACAGGCGCAAAATAGCCCTGCGGCGGACGCAGTGGCGCGGCTGCGTGGGTCGCCCCGGCGAACATCGCCAGGCTCAAGAGCGTAGGTGCAAGCAGGGTTTTCAGTTTCTGATTTCGCATAACAGACCTCATTGCCCGACCTGAGCGGTACGTTGCTCGGCGCCTGGGAACACGTTGCGTTTGCAGATTTTCGCTTCGACTTTTTGTGGCGCAGCACCCGCTTCCGGGCCCTGGATTTCGACCGCCAACAGGTTCTGCGTGGCCCAGTCTTCATCGGTGCGCAATTCAAAGGCGAAACGCCCGTCGGTATCTGCGGTGTGGGGTTTGTCGATCTTGATGTCTTCGTGGCGACCGTTCATGTACCAGAGAGTGGCTTGCAGGGTTTTCACCGATGGATCGGCGAAACGGATGTCGACCTGATGGTCGCTGTTGCGCAGGTCGATGTTCTTGCTGTTGACCATCAACTCGTTTTTGCCCGGCTTGAGCGTGGCGCTGCCGGACATCCGTGCCTCTTTGCCTTCGCAGCCGTTATCGAGCAGCGCCATCATCTGGCGGTAGATGGTTTGCTGGTCGAGGCGATAGAGCGGCGAGAATTCCCAGATGAGGATTTTCGGCGGCTTCTTCTGGAAGTCTTCACTGCCCAGGTACTGCAGCATCGAACCTTCCAGACCACCGCCGGGGAAAGCGACGTTGAGAATGTCGGCACCGATGGCCTCTTCGAGGAACCCGGCGAAGTTGTAGTTCTTGCCGCTGTGGCTGGTGCCGACCAGGGTAATTTCCGGGTTGCCGGAATCGCCGAACAGGTCGCCGTCTGCCGCTTCGCCTTTAGGCTCGGTGGTGAACTGGTCCATGTACTGGATCGCGTAACTGGTACCGCAGAGCTGCCCGGCCATGTTGTGCAGGGTGCCGGTCTTGCCCATGCGCCCGGACCGCTTGGTCTCGAATTCGCGCTTGGGAATGCCGGCGAAGGCCGGGAGCTGCTTGACCTTCTCGGCGACGATTTTCGCCGTGCGCTGGGCACCGTAAGGCGTCCAGTGCTGGTCGCCACGGAAGTAGAAATCGTGGGCGGGCAGGGTGTCTGGCAGCGATTCGTTAGTCAGTGGCGACAGGTCCGGCACCACATAGCCCATCTCGGCAAAACGCCCGAGCATGCCCTGGTAGTTTTTCAGCGCCTTGTCGTAATCGAACGCGGCTTTTTCTTGCGGGTTGAGCTTGTTGCGGTTCACCAGACCACGGGTCGGCTGATACACCACCACCAGTTCAACACCTTTGCTCTTGAAGGCGTCGTGCAGTTGCTTGAGCCGGCGATAGCCTTCGGGCGTGGTGTTGAATTCGGTGCGCAGGTCTTCCTGGGTGCGGAACAACCAGTCGCCTTGCGCTTGCACCAGGGTGGTGAAGTTTTGCTGATAACGCGTGGTGTAGTTCTTCGCGTCGTGCGCTTCCGGGCATAGGTTGCAGCAGGGTTCGGCGCTGAAGTTCGGTGCCTTGGCGTCGTCTGCACTCGCCGTAAAGCTTACGGCAGACATCGCGGCAGTCAGGCCGGCGAGGCTGAACAGTTTGATCAAATGGGGTTTCATGAAAGTCATCCTCAGTCGCGCATTTCGGTCTGGCGTTCGACGGGGTCGATCAGCACGGCTTTCTGTTGGCGCACCAGCAGGTCGAGGATTTCGTCCTGGCGTTCGCCAAGGATTCCCGAGAAGCTGATGCCACTGGATTTGGTCGGGGCGAGCATCGACACCCGGTACAGCTCGACGCTCAATGGCGAGTCGATGGACAGCGGTCCGCTGCCATTGGCCGCCAGTTCGCCGCCGACGACGATCAGCGAGACCTCGGCATCGAACGGGTCGAGCTTGATGTCGCGGTCGGTGTCGGTGAGGTCCTTGATGTGCCCGTAGACCCCGGTCAGGCCGTTGTTCATGGCGACGTTTTCGTAGAGGCGAATGTTCACGCTGTTACGAATGCGGATGCCGTGGCGCTGGTTGCTGATCACCTTGTTGCCCCACAGCAGGTTGTCGGCGCTCTCGTAGAGGGTGATGCCGTCGGTGTGGTTGCGGTAGATCTCGTTGTAGGCGATCAGGTTGTTGACGCTGTTACGGTCGATCACCAGCCCCGAGAGGTGGTTGTCGTAACTGCGGTTGTTGAAGATGAAGCTGTCGTTCACTTCGCGGGAAATGATGATGCCGTGCTTCTTCTTCGTTCCATGCACCGTGTTGTCGGCGATGATCAAGCCGTGTGAACGGTCGTGGGGGTCGATGCCGTAGACGATGTTGTCGCGGTAGGTGTTGCCCTTGACCACGAAGTCGCGGGTTTCATAGCAGTAGAAGCCGTACCACATGTCCGAGAACTCTGAGCCGATGATCCAGCCGGTCGGTTCCGGGCGCTTGAGTACCTTGGCCATGTTCGGCGTGTACTGGGAAATACTCACCCCGTAGGACTTACTGTTGGAGTAACCGAAACTGGCCAGCTTGCTGTTGACGATGTAGGTCTGCGTGCCGCCCCAGGACAGCAGGAACGGACGGAAGTCCTTGGGTGAACGGAAGCTCGCCGGGCCGTTGTCCTTCTCGCGCCAGCCGGTGATTTTGCTGTCACGCACAAACAGCTGGCCGTCGTTGACTATGAACGAACCGGCCTCTTCGGACAGACGCAACTCCTGGGTCTGTTGGTCGATTTCGAGGATGCCTTTTTGCCCGACCACGATCGGCAACCTGGCGAGGAACACGCCGGGCGAGGTCTCGCTGAAGTATTGCTTGGGCAGCTTCTGAGTCAGGTCCTTGAGGTTGACGTAACCGTCGTCGATGAAGATCGCCTGAGGAATGCCGTGTTGACGTACCACCCATTCAGCCATCTTGTTATCGCCGCCGATGAAGTCCTTCAAGGCGTCTTCCTGCATCATCCGGCGCACGCTGACTTTGCCGGCCTTGCTGCGCACGATCTTCGCCGCGACGGCTTGCGCGGTGTAGCCGGACAGGTCGGGCAGTTTTGGTGCCGCCAGTTCCAGTGATGCGGTCGGAGCGCTGCTGACGGTATAGGTCTTGGCCTGTTGCAGTCCTTTGGCCACGATCGCTTGCTGCCCTTTTGGGGCAGGAGCTGCCGGCTCAACGCTGGCGAACACCGCTGAGCTGGTCAGCAGCATCGCGCCGACCAGCAGGCTGAGCGAGCCTTTGAGCGCAGGGTTGTTCATCTGGGGCACTCCCTTGGCGGCTCGCATCAGAAGCGCCAGATCACGTCGATGAACGCACGGTGCATGTACGAGTCGACCTGTTTGCCGTAGGCATCGCCCGGCTTGAACACACCGCCACGAAAGCGCACCAGCGCCGAGGGCTCATCGATTGACTGACTCAAACCGGCCGGCAGCAGGCCTTGCTTGAAGTACTTGGTGACCACCAGATCCACTTCCTGGCCGAGGTCGGTCTTGCCATCCACCAGCGGCAACGAGGTGCTGGACAGCAGCGCGCCGGTGACGTCGTCGTAGTTGTTCTCGACGGCGTTGATGCCGTTGCTGCCGACCGGCTTGTTGCCGTCGACGCGCCAGAACTTGTGGTAGACCAGGCTGGCGTCGTAATCGTCCTGCAGCATCCAGGAGCCGAACAGCGTGGCGCTCTGCATGTTGTTCATGTCGCTACGGAAGGCCTCGCCAAAGCGGTGAACCCGCGAGCGCGTACCGGTGTAGTTCGAGCGGTTACTCTGTAAACCGTTTTGCTCGTAATCGGCGCTGGCACGGGCGTAGGCCGCGCCGACTTGCCATTGCGGATCGAGGCGCAGACGCACGCCGAGGTCGGTGGCCCAGCCGCTGACGTCGCCGTTTTTCGAGGCATCGATCGGGCGGCTGCCATCGGCATTCAATGGATTCACGGTGTCACGGTTGCCGCTCATGCCGGTGAGGCTGGCCCAGTAGTTGACGGTGTTGGTGTTGCGCCAGTTGTAGGCATCGCTGTTGGCTTCCACGCCGAGCCAGCTCAGGTCGCCGTTTTGTTTCTTGGCGAGCGAGTCAGGGGCTTCGCCGGGTGTCGGGAAGTCGAGCTTGCCGTCATCATGGGTGTGATGGGCACGCAGCCCGACCCATTGACCAGGCGTCCATTGGGTTGCGATATCGCCGAACACGTGCAGGCGATCCTTGTCCTTGGGCGCCAATTCGGTGAGGTCGGTGCGGTACTCGCTGAAGCGTTCGGCGACACCGACGTTGGCGCGCAACAGGGTGGTGTCGAAGGTCCAGTTCAGCGCTTCGATGTTGGTGTCGCGCCATTGGCCGTCGTCGTTGCGCAGGCGTTGGCGACCGAGTTTCAGCTGCTCGCCGGGGTAGGGCGTCAGGCCGCTGTAACCGATCCAGAACTCACGCATCGCCAGGTAGTTTTTCTTGCTCTGGCGACCGTTGTTGCCGCTGCTCTGGGCGCCTTGCGTATCGGACTGCAAGGTGTCGGTTTCGATGATGTCGGTCGCAGTCACCGCCTGGCCCATCGCGTAGGCGCTCCAGTTGCCGCTTTCACCGTAGACCCATGGACGCAGGTCCAGGGCAACGCCGTTGACGTCGCCGCCGGGCTTGGTGCCAAGGTCGCTGTCGTCTTCGGACTGGCCAGTGACTTTCACTTCCAGGCCGTAGTTCTTGGTGTCAGTCATCGCGGCCAATGTCGGGCAGGACCACAACAGGGCGAAGGTCAGGCCGATTCCGGCTTGAACGAATGGATTGAGCTTCATAGAGATTCCTCGCCGTCTTTTTCTTGCAGGGCCTCGACTTGCAACGTGCTATGGCTCGAGGCGCCACGTGTGGCCTGTTCCTGTTTCAACAGACGTTGGGCCTCGGCCAGCTGCGCAGGCGGCAATTGGGTTTCGAGTGTTTGCGCCAGCTCAGTGGCTTGCGGGGTGTTTTGTGTCTTGGCCAACTGGCTGAAGACATAGGCGTTGAGCGGGTTGGGCTTGGTGCCCTTGCCTTGGGAAAACAACTGGGCGATGGCGAAGTCGGCACTGTTCTGGCCGTTGCGCGCAGCGGTCAGCAAGTGGTCCAGGGCTTTTTGCGAATAGACCTTGCCCAGGTAGCCACGGCGGTAGATCTGGCCGAGGTAGTAATCGGCGGCGACTTCCTTGCCCACGGCTTTCTGGAAATGTGCTTCGGCGACCTTGGCGTCGGCCGGCACCCACTTGCCTTCGTAGTAGAGTTTGCCCAGCAACAGTTCGGCGCGCGGCTGATCGGCGGCTCGGCCGTTTTCGAGGTATTCCATCATCTTGGCGACGTCACCCAGTTCGGGGAAGTCGTAGAGCAACTGCGCCAGGCTGACCCAGGACGCCGGGTAGCCGGGGGCGATTTGCTCGAGCATGGCTTGCGCGGTTTTTTCGTCCGGTTTGCCAAGGCTGGCATCGCCGAGCACGCGGGCCACGCTGTCCATGCGTTGGGCGGAAACTTTGCCAAGGCTGTAACCGGCTTGCAGTTGCTTGAGCAGTTGCGCCTGTAGTTCCGGTTGGGCACGTTTCTGATAGACCGTGGCCAGCTCGACGTAGCAGATGTCGGTGGTGTTCAGCGACGCTTTGCAGATGCGTTCGACGTCATCCAGGTGCTGGTCGTAAGTGCCTTGCGTGCGATACAGCAGCACTTGCGCCAGACCGGCTTCCGGATAGCGGGCGGCGCGCCATTGGTTGATCTGCTGCTGGGCGTTGATGTTCGGGAAGCTGTGGGGATATTGCAGGTACAGCATGGCCAATGGGATCAGGGTGTTGCCTTCGCCATTGGCAAAGGCTTTCTTCAGCAGGCCTTCGGCCTCGTGTTGCTCGGCTTCGGTCGATCCCGGTTTGGCCACCAGCAGACGACCCAGGCGCGCTTGTGCTCGCGGCGAGGTATCGGCGGCGGCGCGGTAGGTGGCTTCGGCGGCTTTGATCTGCGCCGGGTTGCGGCTTTCCACCTGGATATCGGCCAGCCCGACCTGTGCTTCGCTGTAACCCAGGTCGGCCAGTTGTTTGTAGTTCTGCTGCGCGAGCGCAGTGTCGCCGCGCTTCAGGGCTTCATTGGCCAGACGCTGGTCGGGCAGGCCGGCGCAACCGGCCAGGCTCACCGCAAGAGCGACTGCGCACAGTGTTCCCATGTGGGAGCGCGGTGTTCTGAGGATAGGTGGAGTGGTCACAGGCATGTCCTCCGCTTAAAGACCCGCGGCCATGGCTTTGTCGATCAGCCAGTTCAAGGACGGGCCGCGGTTGCTGCTGACTTCTGCCGGGCGACCGGCGAAGGTGCTGTCCAGTGGCGCGTCAGGCTTGATCTGCACGCGGATGTCGGACGACAGGTCTTCGCTTTTCAGGCTGGTGCTGCTGACGATGGTGCCGGTGCGCGTAGCGTCTTCGCCGGCGATCTGGAAGCTCACTTTCGTACCCGGACGCACGTCAGCGAACTGGCGATAGGAGAAGCGTGCTTCGACACTGGCCTGGCTGCCCTGCGGCACCAGTTTGAAGATCACGTCGCCTTTGCTGGCGTACTGACCGTCGGCGACCATTTGTTGGGCCACGGTGCAATCGCACGGCGAGGTGAGGGTGCCGGTCATCTGCTTGCCGAACAGCTCTTCAACCTTGGCCGGCTGCAACTGGTTTTCGTCCAGATGACCCTTGAGCACGTCGAGCATGCTGGTACTGAACGTCGCCAGTGGCGCGCCCTTGGCCGCAACGCCATCGGTCTTGATCAGGCTTTGTACGGTGCCATCGCGAGGCATGGTGACGTTCATGCCGGAAACACTGACCAGACCGGCCTGGGCGTGGCTGACGAAGTACATGCCGTACACCGATTTGAAAACGAAGCCGAACGCTGCGAGGCCGACGACGAAAATCCCCAGGCTGAAGGTCACTGCCCGCAAGCGCCCGAAAGCGCTCATGCCGTGGCCACCGTCCTTGAGCTTGCGCGCCTTGGTGAAGTTGTCGCGTTGCAGGGTCGCCAGCACGTCGCCCATGGTCACGATGTCACCGGACAGGTGCGACGTGATCAGGTGGCGCAGGGTCGAGATGTCCTGCGGTTCGAGGTTCTGGAACTGGCAACCGGTGCGGCCGGTCTGGCGGTCGAACGAGCGAATCTGTATCTCGACGTCCATGGCCAGGCCGAGGTTGTCGATCAAGAATTGCAGTCGGCCCTTGTGCACATCCCCGACCTTGAGCAGTACTTGGCCGGCATTGAAGCTCAGGCCACCGGCGGACAGGTCGATGAGGCGTGCGTCCACAGGCGTACGGTCGGGTCCGAAGAAGCGCAACTTGGCCGGGATTTTCACCCGGGCGTGTTGGCGTTGGGCTTCGGATTCATGCACTACGTTGATGTTCGCGGCGGTATTCATAGGGGGTATTTCCTCGTTAATTCAGGCAAGGCAGGTCAGACCATCAACAGCAGCACGGCGACGAAGATGCTGCCGGCGGAGAAGGTCATGGTCCGAGACGACCAGGTGTTGAACCAACGTTGAAAGCTGGCCAGATCACGGGTCAATTTGGTGTCCTGACGGGTCCAGGACTGTTGGTCGAGGCGGAAGAACACGTAGATCTTCACCAGCGCGCCAACGATCTGGTTGTAATAAAGAATCGCCGGGTAGGCCGGGCCGATCTTGTGTCCCGAGCAGGAGAGCAACAGAGTCAGGATCAGGCGGGTGATGCCGATCCACAGCAGGTACACGAGGATGAACGCAGTGCCGTATTTGAAGCTGGCGATCAGTGCCACGGTCAGGCCCAGCAGCGAGGTCCACATCGACACGCGTTGGTCGAACAGCACCACCGAGGTGAACAGGCCCAGGCGTTTCATCCCCAGGCCCAGTGCCCGGGAGTTCTGCCGCAGATTGTTGCCGTACCAGCGGAACATCAGCTTGCGGCTGGCCTTGATGAAGCTCTTTTCCGGCGGGTGTTCAACGGTGTTGATCGCAGCGTCAGGCACGTAGAAGGTGTCGTAACCCAGGCGCATCAGGCTGAACCAGCTGGACTTGTCGTCGCCGGTGAGAAACTTGAAACGGCCCAGGCGCCAGTGTTGCAGCGAGTCGCTTTCGACGTCGGCGATGAAGTCCGGGTCGGTGACCACGCTGGCGCGAAATACCGACATGCGCCCGGTCATGGTCAGCACGCGCTTGGACAGGGCCATCGAGCACATGTTGATGTGACGCTGGGCGAAGCGCAGCTTGTGCCATTCGCTCATGATGTAGCCGCCGCGCACTTCGCAAAACTCGTTGGTGGTCAGGCCGCCGACATTGCCGAACAGCTGGAACCACGGCACGGTTTTACGTACTACGCCTTCGGCAAGCACGGTGTCGCCATCGATCACCGCCACGACCGCGCGGTCGTCCGGCAGGTGGCGCGAGATGGCGCGGAAACCGAAGGCCAGGCCATCGCGTTTGCCGGTGCCGGGGATGCGCACGAAGTCGAGCTTGACCCGGTCCGGCGGGTTCATTTTGGCCCAGAGGCTTTTCACCAACAGCTCATCGGACATTTCCACGATCGAGCAGACCACGGTGGTCGGAAGCTCGCACTCGATCGCTTCGCGAATCACCGAGCTGTAGACCTGGGCGGTGGTCAGCGCGTCGATACGAAAACTGGTGACCATCAAAAACACGTGGGACGGGTCTGCCGTCTTGCCGAGCTTGCGCACTTTGCGCCGCAGGTGCGGGTAGACCACGTAGAGAAACAGCATGCCGCGCAGAAAGTGCGTGGCACCCATCGAATAGCGCCAGATACCAACGGCGCCAATCAGGAAAATGAAGTCCTTGGACTGCGAGTCGAAAGTGCTCACAGGCAGCGCCATGGCGATGCCCATCAATAAACTGAGGTAAAACAGCCAACCGGCAGCCTGAAGTAGGCGGTGCTTTAGCCTGTGCATAATCTGCATCCATTGTGTTTCGGCGATGAGCAGTCGTAGGCGCTGGCAGAACCAGCGCCTACGGGGAACGGCGGTTACCAGCAGATACCTTCGGTGCGGCCACTGACGCTGGTGGCTTTGGACATGAAGCCGACCAGGTCGACCACTTGCTTGCCGTGCGGCGCGGTCTCGGCCAGGGCGCGGAACTTCTCGTCGCGGTTGCCGAGGATGATCACGTCGGAGTTGTCGATCACCGAGTCGAAGTCCGAGTTGAGCAAGGACGAGACGTGAGGAATCTTCGACTCGATGTAATCCTTGTTCGCACCGTGGACGCGGGCGTATTCGACGTTGCTGTCGTAGATGCTCAGGTCGTAACCCTTGCCGATCAGCATTTCCGCCAGCTCCACCAGCGGGCTTTCGCGCAGGTCATCGGTGCCGGCCTTGAAGCTCAGGCCGAGCAGGGCGACTTTGCGTTTGTCGTGGCTGGAAACGATGTCAAAGGCGTTCTGCACCTGGGATTCGTTACTGCGCATCAGCGAGTTGAGCAGCGGCGCTTCGATGTCCAGGGAGCTTGCGCGGTAGGTCAGGGCGCGCACGTCCTTCGGCAGGCACGAGCCACCAAATGCGAAGCCCGGGCGCATGTAGTACTGGGACAGGTTGAGGGTCTTGTCCTGGCAGACCACTTCCATCACTTCGCGACCATCGACGCCGACCGCTTTGGCGATGTTGCCGATCTCGTTGGCGAAGGTCACTTTGGTGGCATGCCAGACGTTGCAGGTGTACTTGATCATCTCGGCGACTTCGATGTCCTTGCGGATGATCGGCGCGTCGAGCTCTTCGTACAGCGATTGCAGAACGTCACCGCTGGCCTTGTCGAACTCACCGATGACCGTCATCGGTGGCAGGTCGTAGTCCTTGATCGCGGTGCTTTCACGCAGGAACTCAGGGTTCACGGCAACGCCGAAATCGACGCCGGCCTTTTTGCCCGAGCAGTCTTCGAGGATCGGAATCACCACGTTTTTCACGGTGCCCGGCAACACGGTGCTGCGGACCACGATGGTGTGGCGGGTGGTTTTGTCACGCAGGACAAAGCCGATCTCGCGGCACACCGATTCGATGTAGTTGAGTTCCAGATCGCCGTTCTTCTTGCTCGGTGTACCGACGCAGATCATCGACAGGTCGGTGTCACGGATGGCTTCTGCGAAGTTGGTGGTGCCGCGCAGACGACCGGTATGAATGCCCTGGGTCAGCAGCTCGCCCAGACCCGGTTCAACGATCGGAGATTTACCGGCATTGATCAGGTCGATCTTGTCTTTGGAAATGTCCACGCCAACCACGTCGTGGCCTCGTGCAGACAGGCAACCGGCACAGACTGCGCCGACGTAACCCAAACCAAATATGCTGATGCGCATCGCAATTACCTCTGTATTGATCACGCCATTAAAGGCGCGAAGTTAATAGTGTTCAGCGGTCGAAGTGCACTCGGAAGTGTGGACGGCAGGCGCCACAGTACCGTGTGCAGGCATACTCAATTCCGAGTGTCTAAATAAGTGCACTCAAGGTGTGCGAAACTTGGCCTGATAGTGAAGGCGTGCCCTGAACTGCAGCCGGCATTTCTTTTGAATACCGTGGTGCAAAAGGCTGGTGGTACTTGAAAGTTGGCATAAAGCCAGCAATATCAAGCACTCAGGTGCTCAGGTGAGCACGTTTACAGGGGGGCAGCCTTGGCCTTGTAGGGGATAGTAATGGTGCGTTATCTCCTGTTATTGCAAATAAGTGGCCTGAAAGCAAAGTTGAACATGACAACTTGGCGATAGGGCCTGCACGCTGTGTAAGTTATCTCGTACACGCTCAGAGATAATCGTTACCGGTGGTATGAGCTGTGTATTTTCAGATAGTTCATGGCGGCTTATCCCGATTTTTGAAATTTCCTGAAATATTGCAAAAGATGGCACTGCTCTCATATTGATAGCACTTGCCGTTTCGACCTTTATTAATGGGGAGTTAATTAACGTGAATAGTTTTTTGCCACTACGCTTGAAAAAAATGCGTGCCACTACTGAAAAAATTCACGCTTGTCGAGTGAAAGAAATTTCATAAATGGAATTGATGTGTTTTTGGCGCCAGAAAAATGACGAATTAGGCGGGGGAGATGTAGGGGGAAACCACGTTTCGGCGCACGCACATTGATCAATGTCGTGCGCCATCGTGATGCTTTATTCGGGGGCGTGGTCGCGCAGGAAAACCAGGTTGTCGGGTTTCGACTGTTCGGCGCTGTAACGGTAACCCTGCACGTCAAATTGCTTGAGCGCAGCCGGGTCGTTGATGCGTTCCTGGATCACGAAACGGCTCATCATCCCGCGGGCTTTCTTCGCGTAGAAGCTGATGATCTTGTACTGGCCGTTCTTCAGGTCCTTGAACTCGGTGTTGATGATCCGGGCGTTCAAGGCGCTGCGTTTGACCGCCGAGAAGTACTCGTTGGAGGCCAGGTTGAGCAGCACGTCATCGCCTTGCTCGGCCAGGGCTTCGTTCAGCCATTCGCTGATTTGCGTGCCCCAGAAGGCATACAGGTCCTTGCCGCGGGCATTGGCCAGTTTGGTGCCCATCTCCAGCCGATACGGTTGCATCAGGTCCAGCGGGCGCAGCAGGCCGTAGAGGCCCGAGAGCATGCGCAAGTGTTGCTGGGCGTAGTCGAAATCGGCTTCGCTGAAGGTCTGGGCATTCATGCCGGTGTACACGTCACCCTTGAACGCCAGCAGCGCCTGCTTGGCATTGGCTGGCGTAAACGCCGGGGTCCAGCTGCCGAAGCGTGCAGCGTTGAGGCCGCCGATCTTGTCGGAAACGTGCATCAACTCGCTGATCTGTGCCGGGCTCAGCTCGCGCAATTGCAGGATCAGCTCCTGGGAATGGTCCAGGTATTGCGGTTGAGTGAAACGCTGGGTGGCCGGCGGTGTTTCGTAATCGAGGGTCTTGGCGGGGGAAATCACCATCAGCATGAAGTCGTCTCCTTTAATCGTGCGGGGATTCTAGGGGGTTGTCCCGGTTGACTCCAGCTATGGAAGTGATAGCTGATCGGTGGTGTCGAGTCCTTTGTGGCGAGGGAGCTTGCTCCCGTTGGGCTGCGAAGCGGCCCTGAAGTTTGCAACTTCATCATGTCAGGCAAATCGTGGTCGCTGGCTTTGCGACCGCTTCGCGATCGAGCGGGAGCAAGCTCCCTCGCCACATTGGGTACGCAGGCGCAGCAGGGAGGGTCGCAAGATCAGCTATAGTGCCGCGCGGGTTTTGTTATGGAGACATCCCTTTGCGTATCGCTTTACTGTTTTGTGCCTGGTTGTTCAGCGTGAGTGCCTATGCCGCGCCCAACGACCCTGCCACGCTGGACCGCAGCACCTGGCCGGAGCAACTGGGCAGCCCGACCCTGTTCGATGTCGCCTCACGCGCGGAAATTCTCACCTTCGCCCGGGCCTTGCTCGCCAGTGAAGCGCTGGATGAAGCTGCTTTAAAGCAGCGCCTGGGGTTGCGCATGATCAACCTCGAGTCGATCAACACGCTACGCGCGCGTATGTGGAAGCGTTTGCTTGCCAACTATAACTTTGCCCAGCAGAGCTGTGATCAGGATGCGTCCTTCTGTTTTCTGGTCGAAGACATGGACACCCTGCGCGAGCAGGCCGCCAAGTTCGAACTCGGCGAAGAGTCCTATTACGCCCGCTGGGCCGAGCCGAGCCGGCATTTTCACGAGCGCTATCTGGACGAACAATTGCGCAAGGCCGCTCTGTTTCCACAGACCAGCAGCGAAGTCGAACTGTTTGGCGACTACGAGCGTAACGGCGATGAACTCAACGATCGGCTGTTTGTGCTGAGTTTCGATAGCGCCGCCAACCTCGCGCCGGACAACACTGCGTGGCTGGCCGAGTACCTGCGCAAGGCTAACCTGAGCGGGACCTTCTTTGTGCTAGGCAGCGATATCCAGAACCGCTTGGCACAGCATTCGGTGGCCGAGCTGCAAACGTTGTACTCAAAGCAATGCATCGGGGTGCAGGGCTGGGAGTTCCGCTCCCACAGCCATTGGCAGGATTGGCAGTACTCAGTGACTCGCAGCGTCGAACTGGTGAAGAGCAAACTGCCAGAAAACTTCGTGCCGTTGTTCCGCCCGCCGAACGGCCAGCGTCGCGCCGATGCGCAGGGTTTCTTCAAGGCTCAGGGGGTGCAGGTTGCGCTGTGGGACATCGATCCTGCGGACGGCAGTCGGCAGCTCACGGCTGAGCAGAGCGCACAGCGGGTGCTGACATTGATGCTGCTGTGGCGCCACGGGGTGATCAATTTCAACGCCAAACAGGACGTGGTGAAAACGGCAATGCCCTGGCTGCTGATGCACACCGCGCAAAGCGGGATCGGCTGGGAAGATTGTCAGGAGGCTTTTCGCTGAAACGCGGAACCCAGTAAACAGTGGGGCAGGGGGGATTTCAGAAGGGATTTCGATACAGACGGACTTCCGACTTTAACGGTGCCGGCGCGGCGCGCCAAGGGCTTTTCGTCACTCTGAAAAATAAACTTCAAAAAAGCGTCAAAGTGCTTTTTTCTGTCATGGGTTTTGGAGTATTACGAAGACAGACCGCCGAAACCTGCAACACAGGTGGCGTCTTCCAAGACCCCGTGTGTGCAGTTCACTTGAGTCGTGCAGTTCATTTCAGTACGACAGGTGAATTCGGTGGCCACTTCGAGGCGCAGCACTGTCATGGTATTGCGTCGACTGGCTCCCACAAAGGTGACCGAGTATGGATGATCACGGACGTAGCCCCTCCAACCTGCCAATCCTTTATGTACTCGATACCAACGTATTGATCCACGATCCAAACGCGCTCCTGAACTTCGAAGAACACCACGTTGCCATCCCGATGACCGTCCTTGAAGAGCTGGACAAGCTCAAGAGCGGCCATCACAGCGTTGCGGCCGAATGTCGTCAGGCCATTCGGCTGATCGACAACACACTGGGCGACGCCTCTCCCGAAGACGTTGAACAGGGTGTACCGATCCAGCGCGGAAAAAGCGGGCCCAAGGGTTTGCTGTCGATTCTGATGAGCAAGCGTACCGAGCCGAACATCGTTCTGCCCGAACACCTGAACGACAACATCATCATCAACCAGTTGATCGACCTGCACGCGCGGGACAAGGAACTGCGCGTGGTGCTGGTGACCAAAGACATCAACATGCGCCTCAAGGCCCGGGCCTGCGGGATTGCGGCCGAGGACTACAGCACTGACCAGTTGGTTGACGACGTGTCGTTGCTGCCCAACGGGTATCACAACATGACGGGCTCGTTCTGGGACCGTGTGAGCAAGGTCGAAACCCGTCAGGACCATGGCCGCACCTGGCACCAGGTGCAACTGATCGACAACCTGCCGGCCGTGCATATCAACGAGTTCATCATCGACGAACAGGGATTTGTCGGCTGGATCAAGGAAATCCAGGTCGATAAGCTGCTGATCCTCGACCTGCATCAGGAACCCCTGTTGCACCAGGAAGCCTGGGGCCTGAAACCACGCGACATCTATCAGAGCCTGGCGCTGTACGCCTTGCTCGACCCGGACATTCACCTGGTCAACCTGTCGGGTGCTGCGGGTTCGGGTAAAACCATCCTGGCGCTGGCTGCGGCAATCGAGCAGACCATGGTCAGCAAGCGCTACCGGCGCATCATCGCCACCCGTAGCGTGCAGGGGCTGGACCAGGAGATCGGTTTCCTGCCGGGCACCGAAGCAGAAAAAATGGAGCCTTGGCTGGGCGCCATCACCGATAACCTCGAAGCCTTGCACATGGATGACGAAAGCACCCATGGCAGCGTCGACTACATCCTCAGCAAAGTGCCGTTGCAGTTCAAATCCCTCAACTACATCCGGGGCCGCAGCTTCCAGCAAAGCCTGATCCTGATCGACGAATGCCAGAACCTCACGCCGCACCAGATGAAAACCATCATCACCCGTGCCGGCGCCGGTTCCAAAGTGGTGTGCCTGGGCAACCTGGCGCAGATCGACACCCCTTACCTGTCCGCGACCAGCTCCGGGCTGACTTACCTGACTGAACGCTTCAAGGACTTCCCTAACGGGGTGCACATCACCCTGCAAGGGGTGCCACGTTCGATTCTGGCCGAATACGCCGAATCGCATTTGTAAATGTCCCACCAGAACCGGGCGGCCCCAAAGCCGCCCGGTTTTTTATGCCCGACGACCATCCCCTCCTGTAGGAGCAAGGCTTGCCCGCGATACCGACGACGCGGTCTGTCAGATGTAACGCGTCATCGTTCATCGCGGGCAAGCCTTGCTCCTACAGGGGCGTATCGATTCAACAATCAAACTCGCGAAAAATTGACCCACGGGTTTACAATCGGTGCTCCTGATCAGGAGTAAGGCTGTGCTGACTCATCTCGATTCCCAAGGTCGCGCCAATATGGTCGACGTCACCGAAAAAGCCGTGACGTTCCGTGAAGCCACGGCCGAAGCGCTTGTGCGTATGCTCCCTGAAACCCTGCAAATGATTGTCAGCGGTGGTCACCCCAAAGGTGACGTGTTTGCCGTGGCGCGCATTGCCGGTATTCAGGCGGCGAAGAAAACCTCCGATTTGATCCCGCTGTGCCATCCGCTGATGCTCACCAGCGTCAAGGTCGAACTGAGTGCCGAAGGCCTCGATGCGGTGCGCATCGTCGCCCGCTGCAAACTGTCCGGACAGACCGGGGTTGAAATGGAAGCACTGACCGCGGCCAGTGTCGCTGCTCTGACGATCTACGACATGTGCAAGGCCGTGGACCGTGGCATGGTCATCGAAACCGTGCGCCTGCTGGAGAAGCTCGGCGGTAAGAGCGGGCACTATCAGGTGGCCGATCAATGAAGCTGACCGTGAAGTTTTTTGCCCGTTACCGCGAGGCACTGGGTGTTGATTCGTTGAGCGTCGAAGGTGATTTCGCTTCGGTCGACGATGTGCGTTTGCTGCTGGCGCAACGCGAGGGCGCCGAGGTGCTGAGCGAGCAGAACCTGATGTGCGCGCGTAATGAAGACTTGTGCCAGCTCGACGAACCGCTCGTTGATGGTGATGAAGTGGCGTTTTTCCCCACCGTTACCGGAGGCTGATCGATGGCGATTCGCGTGCAGTCCACGGCGTTTGACCCTGGTGCTGAAGTCAATGCGATGCATGCGGCGAATGTCGGTGTCGGTGCGGTGGTGAGTTTTGTCGGTTATGTCCGCGACTTCAACGATGGGCTCGATGTGGCCGGGATGTTTCTTGAGCACTACCCGGGCATGACCGAAAAGGCCCTCGGCAAGATTGTCGTCGAGGCCGAGCAACGCTGGCCGTTGCTCAAACTGGAAGTGCTGCATCGCGTCGGCGCATTGGAGCCGGGCGAGCCGATCGTCTTCGTCGGTGCGGCGAGTGCCCATCGCCAGGCGGCATTCGACGCCTGCGCCTTTGTCATGGACTACCTGAAAACCCGCGCACCGTTCTGGAAAAAAGAAACCACCAACGACGGCCCGCGCTGGGTGGAAGGGCGCGACAGTGATCATGCGGCGGCTGATCGCTGGAAGAAGTAGTCCCTCAGCGCTCTTGAGTACGTCATCGCGGGCAAGAACTAGGCGTCCCCCCGCTCCTACAGGTGTTGAGTCGACCGCGTATTCGCGAACGACATAAAACCGTAGGAGCAAGGCTTGCCCGCGATGAGGCCAACAGACGCGCCCAAACTCTCTCTGATTCACTGCCCGACCGAGGCGCAAAGAACTGCGCACGCCCGATTGACGGAAAATACATAAAAGTCCAGTATGGAATTATAAGTACAAAAAAGGCGTTTCCCGTTTCACTTTCTTCTGTCTTGCCAAACCAACAACAACCCGCGAGAAAACGAACATGAAGAAGCTCCCCCTGATCGGTGGCCTGGCCCTGAGCCTGTTGGCGTGCAGCAGTCTGTTTGCCGCCGAGAAAACCCTGCGCATTGGTATCGAAGCGGCCTATCCGCCGTTTGCCTCCAAGACTTCGGATGGAAAAATCATCGGTTTCGACTACGACATCGGCAACGCGTTGTGCGCCCAGATGAAGGTCAAGTGCGAGTGGGTCGAGGGCGAGTTCGATGGTTTGATTCCTTCGCTCAAGGTGAAGAAAATCGACGCTGCGCTGTCGTCCATGACCATTAACGAAGACCGTAAAAAGTCGGTGGATTTCACCCACAAGTACTACTTCACCTCATCGCGGCTGGTGATGAAAGACGGTGCGGTGGTTGATGACCAGTACGCAAGCCTCAAGGGCAAGACCATTGGTGTGCAACGGGCAACCACCACCGACCGTTACGCCACGGAAGTCTTCGAGCCCAAGGGCATCAAGGTGGCGCGCTAGAGCAACAATGAAGAGATCTACATGGACCTGGCCGCCGGGCGTCTGGATGCCATTTTCGCCGATACCATTCCGCTGAGCGACTTCCTGTCGATGCCACGCGGCAAGGGCTACGCCTTTGTCGGGCCGGAGCTCAAGGATCCGAAATATGTGGGTGAGGGCGCCGGGATTGCGGTGCGCAAGGGCAACACCGAATTGGTTAGCCAACTGAACAATGCCATCGATGGGATTCGCGCCAATGGCGAATACCAGAAGATTGAAGCCAAGTACTTCAAATCGGATATCTACGGCGATTGATTGATCTGTGGCGAGGGAGCTTGCTCCCGCTGGGGCGCGAAGCGGCCCTGAACTCAGGCAGTGCGCTTTGTCAGGTACAAAGCGTTTGCCGGCTTCACGACTGCTTCGCAGCCGAGCGGGAGCAAGCTCCCTCGCCACATGGCTAATCTCAGCCTTTCAACTCTTTCAAATGCTTGTACACCGTCGCCCGTCCCATGTTCAGCACGTTGGCCACATAGTTGGAAGCGCTTTTGCCTTTGAAGGCGCCTTCGGCGTGCAACGCCAACACCAGCTCGCGTTTGTGCTCGCGTGTCAGCATATTCAGACCCAATTGTCGCTCTCGCAGCCAGTTATGCAGGAAGGTGTTGATGCGCTCCTGCCAGTCGTCGCGAAACAGTGCGTCAGGTTGTGGGATCAATTTACTCGGTGAGAGAAACAGATCCAGCGCCGCCTTGGCGTTTTCAAACAGCGAGATATTCAGGTTGATGCACAGCACGGCAATCGGACGCCCTTCGCTGTCGCGCAGCACGCTGCTGAGGCTGCGGATTTTTTGCCCATCCCAATTGAGCTTTTCGTACGGTCCGATATTCCGCTCGCTGACTTCTTCGCTGAGCATGTCTTCCAGTGCTGCATCGTCACCGACTTCACGTTTGGACAGGTTGTTGGCGATGTAGTCGATTTTCTGCGTGCGCAGGTCGTGCAGCACCACCTCGGCGTGGGGGAAAAACAGCGTGGCAATGGCGTCGGCGATCGCCCGGTAGTTATCCAGTGCGGGATCTTGAAGAGGTGGGGTCATGGGTGTTGCTCCAGGCAATCAGCGCCCTGTAGAAAAAGGGCGCTGGGAGTTTGCCGTAATCGGGGGCAGACGTCACCCCGCAGGCAGGTTCAGCCAAGGCGGGAAGGCGAGAGCATCGCGGCGCTGAGGCCAAAGCGACTGAGCTCTTCCGGCAAGGCTTCGCCGCGAACCAACGCGGCACTGGCCTGGCCCATGGCGGGCGAGGTTTGAATGCCGTAACCGCCCTGCGCAGCGACCCAGAATAGCCCCGGTACATGCGGATCGAAGCCGCTGATCAGATCACCGTCGCCGACAAAACTGCGTAAACCCGCCCAGGTGCGGGTTGGTCGACGGATGGTCAGGGTGGTGGCTTCTTCGATCTGGTAAATGCCCATGGCGATGTCCAGCTCTTCAGGCTGCACGTCATGCGGCTCGACCGGGTCGGCATTGGCCGGCGAACCGAGGAACATTCCGGCATCGGGCTTCATGTAGAACGATTCGTCGAGGCTGACCAGCATCGGCCAGTCGTGGATATCCACACCTTCGGGGCCGGCGAAGATGAAGGCTGCACGACGTTTGGGGACCAGGCCCAGAGGTTTGGCGCCGGCCATCTCACCGAGTTGGTCGGCCCAGGCGCCGGCCGCATTGATGATGATCGGTGCGCTGAAAGTCTGCTGGGCGGTTTTCACGTGCCAGAGATTGTCGGCATCGCGCGTCAGGCTCAGCACTTCGCTATCGGTGTGCACTTCGCCCTGGTTGCGGCGGATGCCGCGCAGGTAGCCTTGATGCAGGGCATCGGTGTCGATGTCCGTGGCGGTTGGGTCGTAGATCGCTCCGTGAACCTTCTCGCGACGCAGGATCGGGATGCGGGCACAAGCTTCGTCGGCGCTGAGCAGTTGCATTTGCGGCACGGTCGCCTTGGCGCTCAGGTACTGATTGTTCAACTCGTTCGGGTCGCCAGTGAAGTCGACCGTCATCTCTCCACGCGGGGTCAGCAGCGGGTGTTCGCAAAAACCGGCAGGCGGCGCATCGAAGAAGTCCCGGCTGGCCTGGGTCAGTGCGCGCACTTGCGGCGTACCGTAAGCGGCGGTGTACAAAGCGGCCGAACGCCCGGTGGAGTGATAGGCCGGGTGGGATTCGCGTTCGAGCACGATTACCCGACCGTGTCGTGACAGCCAAAAACCGCTGGAAGCACCGGCGATACCACCGCCGATGATGATGAAGTCTGCCTGGGTCATGAACGTCTCCTGATGGGCGTAAATGCCAATGGTATAGATGCCCCTGTAGGAGCAGCCAAAGGGGGGGTGTTACTTCAGCAAATGGTAAAGGGCATTGGCCAGAGCGATGTCTTCCAGACCCAGACCGATGGAACGGAAGAATACATGGCGATCATAAGCCGGACGTGGCGTCTGTTCGCTCAGCAGTTCGGCCAGGTCGCCCGCAATCGCACTTTTGTCCCAGCCATGCTGTTCACTGGCAATCAGCATTTCGCCGGCGGAGTCCGGAGTGGTCAGGCGATAGTCGCAATAGACCTGCATCTCGCTGAGCGCTGCAGGTGGCACCTCGTGGGCGCGCACCGCGTTGGTACTGATGGAGGTAATCAGTGTCGGTTTGCTCAGGGTCCGTGGGTCGATGACGGGGCCGGCAGAGGAGGTGCAGAGCATGATCACATCGGCGTCCTGGATCGCGACTTCGCGGCTATCGAACACCTTCAAGCGTGAGTCGATGGCCGTCAGTTGTGCGAGCAAGTGCGGATCCCGGCTCGCCAGGTTCGGCGAATAGAGGCTGATGCTTTGCCATTGCCGCACGCTCCTCGCGTAATGCAGGTGAGCCTGGGCGACCGGGCCGCTGCCGATGATTGCCAGATGCCTGGCGTTCGGCGGGGCGAGTGCATCAATGGCGACAGCAGTGGTCGCGGCGGTGCGCGCGGTGGTCAGTTCACCAGCATCGCAGAGCAGCAACGGCTGGCCGGTGTGCATCGACATCAGCAGCGTCCAGGCGGTCACCAGCGGACCGTCCTGGCGCACGATGTAGGGCGAGGTTTTCACGCCGTACACACCGTCTTCGGCCAACACCCCGAGGTAGTTGATGAAGTCACCGGCGCCTTGCGGAAACTCCACCCATTGCTGGGCCGGTTGCACGGCCTGACCCGCGGCCAGATCGCGGAACAGCTTGCGCAGGATCTTCGGCACGTCGACTTGATCAAGCAGTTCGCGGGCCTGGGGTTTGGCGATCACATAAGGTGTGCTGGGCATGCGGATGCTCCGTGGATTCGCAAATAAACTAATTTGTCCATTCTGGACTTATTGTTCCGTTTGGCAATATCCAGGCGCAAAAAAAGCGCAGTCCGTTTCCGGCTGCGCTTTGTCGTTGCGACGCGAGTTTAAGGGCGTTTGCGTTCAACCGCTCGCAACAGATGAGTCGGCGGGGTTTCACAACTGATCTTGCGACCCAGCAACGCCTCGATGGACGGTAGCTGGTAGGAGTCGTCTTCACCGGCAAAGCTGATGGACACGCCCTCGGCGCCAGCACGACCGGTACGACCGATGCGGTGTACGTAATCGTCTGGCACTTCCGGCAGGGTGAAGTTGATCACGTGGCTGATACCGTCGATGTGAATCCCGCGACCGGCAACATCGGTGGCCACCAGCACGCGGATCTTGCCTTCGCGGAATCCTTCCAGGGTCTTGATACGCTTGTGCTGCGGAACGTCACCCGACAGTTGGGCCGCGTTGACGCCGTCTCGTACCAGGCGTTCTTCGATGCGCCGCACTTCATCCTTGCGGTTGGCGAAGACCATCACCCGTTCCCAGCCGTTGTCGGTGATCAGGTTGTAGAGCAGCTTGTATTTATCGGCGCCGGCAACGGCGTAGATGTGCTGTTCGACGTTTTCGCTGGCAACGTTCTCGGATTCGATTTCAACGATGGACGGGTCGGTGGTCCATTGCTTGGCCAGGTTCATCACGTCTTCGGTGAAGGTGGCGGAGAACAGCAGGGTCTGACGTTCGCTTTTCGGTGGGGTCTGGCGAATGATCTGACGCACTTGTGGGATGAAACCCATGTCGAGCATCCGGTCGGCTTCGTCGAGCACCATCACTTCGACCATGTCCAGGTGCACGTCGCCGCGCTGGTTGAAGTCCAGCAGGCGGCCCGGGGTCGCAACGAGGATGTCGCAGTGGCGGGCTTCGAGGTGCTTGAGTTGCTTGTCGAAGTCCATGCCGCCAACGAAGGTCATGACGTTGAGACCGGTGTACTTGGTCAGGTCGGCCGCATCCTTGGCGATCTGCACCACCAGTTCACGGGTCGGTGCAATGATCAGCGCCCGTGGCTCGCCCATGTAGCGCTCTTTTGGCGGCGGGGTTTGCAGCAGCTGGGTGATGATCGAGATCAGGAATGCGGCGGTTTTGCCGGTGCCGGTCTGGGCGCGACCGATGGCGTCTTTGCCGGCCAGGGTAAAACCCAATACTTGCGCCTGGATCGGTGTGCAGTACGGGAAACCCAGGTCCTGGATGGCGTGCATCAGTTCCGGGGCCAACTTGAAATCATGGAAGCGGGTTTTGCCTTCCTGGGGCTCTACGACGAAATCTTCGAGTTTCCAGGCGACTACGGGCGGTTTCGGCGCACGTTCGCGGCGCGGTTGCGCAGGTTTTGGCGTTTCGCTGCGCGGTTTTTCCGCAACAGGCTCGGCAGCCGGTGTGTTCGCGGGCGTATGTTTCGGTGCCGCGACAGCTGCGGTCCGGCCAGGCTGATGACCGTCGGTGCGGCTGCTGGGTGTGTGGGAAGGTGCGCTGGAGCTGGGCGCGAGCTGCTCAGCCTCGCTTTTACCGAACATTTTCTTGAGTGCTTTGAGCACGGTCATCTCATCAATTGGTTAAGGAATGTACGCCGGCCAGTGTAATGCAAGAAACCGGCGCGGCGTAGTGTGTTGCTCATACAGCTACAGGAAGTTTCTGTATTAGCGCAAGCGATCCGCGAGCCAGACGCCAATATCACGAATTTCTTCGGGTAACACTTCGTGACCCATTGGGTATTCCTGCCATGTCGCGGTGACACCACGGGTCTTCAAATGCTCGTACGCACTGCGTCCCATGGAGTTCTGCACGACATCGTCGTATTGGCCATGCAGGCACAGCACCGGGATCCGCTGTTGGCTGGCTGAAAGCTCCAGTTCATCGCTGAATGTCGGCGCATAGGTAGAGAGGGCAAGTACGCCACCCAGCGGTCCCTGCCATTTCAGGAAAGCGCTGTGCAGCACGACGGCGCCGCCTTGGGAAAACCCTGCAAGAAATATCCGCGAGGCGTCTATTCCGCTGGCTCGCTGCTCTTCGATCAGCGTTATGACGGTTTGGGCCGACACCTCCAGCTCTTCGTGATTGATGCTCCGGGCGGGGCTCATGGCCTTGATGTCGTACCAGCTCGGCATCTCGTAACCACCGTTGATGGTCACTGCGCGGGTTGGCGCCTGGGGCAGGACGAAGCGGGTGGTCAACAGGCTTTCCTGCAGGGCTTCGGCCACCGGCAGGAAGTCATAGCGGTCGGCGCCCAGGCCGTGCAGCCATATAACGCAGGCATCGACAGGCTTGCTGGGCTGAAGAATCAAGGGCTCGGTCATGGTTGCTCCATTGTGGTGCGCGTACTCCCGGGCAGTGCGAGAAGATAGGGCGCGACTGGTTTGTTGGTTAATAAAATGTCGTGATTCTATAAGTTTTTCTATTGATCCATGGCTGAAACGCTTAAGCCACAACTATGGTACGGGCCTTGCTATGGGGAAGACGAAGTGATTGCTCTCAGCCACGGCGGTAACACTATCAGTCACTGTCGGCTGTGGGATAGCAAGAATCCGGTGATGGATGTTCGCCAGTGGCCGCTACGGGCTTCGCGAACGTAAAAGGGCTACAGCCCGTTCGGCCGATTGGTGAGAAGTGAGTTTTCCATTATGTGGATTTTCTCCTACTAGACTCATAGCTAAGGTCTTACGCCGCTTGACCCAAAGAAATGCCAACACGGGTTAACAGCGCCTCATAAGGGTGCGGCAGGACTCAAGCTCCGACACAACAAGAGCAAAACTGGAGGTTTGAATGAAGATGTTGAAATCCACCCTGGCAGTCGTGACTGCGGCCGCAGTACTCGGTGTCAGTGGGTTCGCTCAGGCGGGTGCAACCCTGGATGCGGTGCAGAAGAAAGGCTTTGTGCAATGTGGCGTGAGCGACGGTTTGCCAGGTTTTTCGGTTCCGGACTCCACCGGCAAGATCGTCGGTATCGATGCTGATTACTGCCGCGCCGTTGCCGCTGCCGTATTCGGCGACGCGACCAAGGTGAAATTCAGCCAGTTGAATGCCAAGGAGCGTTTCACCGCGCTTCAATCCGGCGAAATCGACATGCTGTCGCGTAACTCCACCATGACCAGTTCCCGTGACGCGGGCATGGGCCTGAAGTTTCCTGGCTTCATTACTTATTACGACGGCGTAGGCTTCCTGGCCAACAGCAAGCTGGGCGTGAAAAGTGCCAAGGAACTGGATGGTGCGACCATCTGTATTCAAGCCGGTACCACCACCGAGCTGAACGTGTCCGACTACTTCCGTGCCAACGGCCTGAAGTACACCCCGATTACTTTCGACACCTCCGATGAAAGCGCCAAGTCGCTGGAATCCGGTCGTTGCGACGTGCTGACCTCCGACAAGTCCCAGTTGTATGCACAGCGCAGCAAACTGGCTTCGCCTAAAGATTACGTAGTTCTGCCGGAAACCATCTCCAAAGAGCCTCTGGGTCCAGTCGTACGTAACGGCGACGATGAGTGGCTGGCGATTGTTCGTTGGGTTGGCTACGCCATGCTCAACGCCGAAGAGGCCGGTATCACCTCGAAAAACGTCGAGGCTGAAGCCAAGTCGACCAAGAACCCGGACGTTGCCCGTCTGCTGGGCACTGACGGTGAGTACGGTAAAGATCTGAAGCTGCCGAAAGACTGGGTGGTGAAAATCGTCAAGCAGGTCGGTAACTACGGCGAAGTCTTCGAGAAAAACCTCGGCAAGAGCACTCCGCTGGAAATCGACCGTGGCCTGAATGCGCTGTGGACCAACGGCGGCATTCAATACGCACCACCAGTGCGCTGATGGTTCTATCACCCGGTGGGCCAACCACCGGGTGATGTTCTGTTCCATTATTTCTGGGGCACTTCATGCAAAATTCAATCGGCGCACCAAAGCAGAGGCTCAGCCTCAGCGATCCGCGAGTGCGTGCGTGGCTGTTTCAGATCATCACGATTGTCGCGGTGATCTCGATGGGTTGGTACCTGTTCAACAACACTCAAACCAACTTGCAACACCGGGGCATTACCTCCGGTTTCAGCTTTCTGGAGCGCAGCGCCGGGTTCGGCATCGCGCAACACCTGATTGACTACACCGAATCGGACAGCTATGCCCGGGTGTTTGTCATCGGCTTGCTCAACACCTTGCTGGTGACCTTTATCGGCGTGATCCTGGCGACGATTCTGGGGTTCATCGTTGGCGTGGCACGGCTGTCGAAGAACTGGATCATCAACAAGCTGGCAACAGTTTACGTTGAGACTTTCCGTAACATTCCGCCGCTGCTGCAAATCCTGTTCTGGTACTTTGCGGTGTTCCTGACCATGCCAGGGCCACGCAATAGCCATAACTTCGCCGACACCTTCTTTGTCAGCAGCCGCGGCCTGAACATGCCGGCCGCGCAGATGGCCAACGGGTTCTGGGCGTTTGTGATCAGCATCGTAGTGGCGATCGTCGCCATCGTGCTGATGTGCCGTTGGGCCAACAAGCGTTTTGAAGCGACCGGCGTGCCGTTCCACAAGTTCTGGGTCGGCCTGGCACTGTTTCTGCTGATTCCAGCCTTGTGCGCGCTGATCTTCGGTGTGCCACTGCATTGGGAAATGCCGAAGCTGCAAGGCTTCAACTTTGTCGGCGGCTGGGTGCTGATTCCGGAACTGCTGGCCCTGACCCTGGCCCTGACGGTGTACACCGCGGCGTTCATCGCCGAGATCGTGCGTTCCGGGATCAACTCGGTCAGCCACGGTCAGACCGAAGCGGCACGTTCGCTGGGGCTGCGCAACGGCCCAACCCTGCGCAAGGTCATCATCCCGCAAGCCCTGCGGGTGATCATTCCGCCGCTGACCAGCCAATACCTGAACCTGGCGAAGAACTCCTCGCTGGCCGCCGGTATCGGTTACCCGGAAATGGTTTCGCTGTTTGCCGGCACGGTGCTGAACCAGACCGGGCAAGCGATCGAAGTCATCGCCATCACCATGAGCGTGTACCTGGCGATCAGTATCAGCATTTCCCTGCTGATGAACTGGTACAACAAGCGCATTGCGCTGATCGAGCGGTGAGGAAAAGCGCATGACGACTCATATTTTCAAACCTGACATGCCACCGCCAGGCACCAGAATCGGTATCTTGGCGTGGATGCGCGAGCACATGTTTTCCAGTTGGATCAACACGCTGCTCACGCTGTTCGCGTTCTACCTGATTTATCTGGTAGTGCCGCCGATCCTGCACTGGGCGATTCTGGATGCCAACTGGGTGGGCACCACGCGCGCCGACTGCACCAAGGAAGGCGCTTGCTGGGTGTTCATTCAGCAGCGTTTTGGCCAGTTCATGTACGGGTATTACCCGCCTGAACTGCGCTGGCGTGTCGACCTGACCGTGTGGTTGGCGGTCATTGGCGTGGCACCGTTGTTCATCTCGCGCTTCCCGCGTAAAGCGGTGTACGGGCTGAGCTTTCTGGTGCTCTATCCGATCGTTGCCTACATCCTGCTGCACGGTGACATTCTTGGCCTGACCAACGTTGCAACCAGTCAATGGGGCGGCCTGATGCTGACCCTGGTGATCGCCACGGTCGGTATTGTCGGTGCGTTGCCGCTGGGGATCATGCTGGCGCTGGGGCGTCGCTCGAACATGCCGGCGATTCGTGTGGTCTGCGTGACCTTCATCGAGTTCTGGCGCGGCGTGCCGTTGATCACGGTGCTGTTCATGTCCTCGGTGATGCTGCCGTTGTTCCTGCCAGAGGGCATGAACTTCGACAAGCTGCTGCGGGCCTTGATCGGGGTGATCCTGTTCCAGTCGGCCTACGTGGCCGAAGTGGTGCGCGGTGGTCTGCAAGCGATTCCCAAAGGTCAGTACGAAGCCGCAGCCGCGATGGGGCTCGGTTACTGGCGTAGCATGGGCCTGGTGATTCTGCCGCAAGCCCTGAAGCTGGTGATTCCGGGCATCGTCAACACCTTCATTGCGCTGTTCAAGGACACGAGCCTGGTGATCATCATCGGCCTGTTCGACTTGCTCAACAGCGTCAAGCAAGCCGCTGCCGACCCGAAATGGCTGGGCATGGCCACTGAAGGCTATGTATTCGCGGCCCTGGTGTTCTGGATTTTCTGTTTTGGTATGTCCCGCTATTCCATGCATTTGGAACGCAAGCTGGACACTGGCCACAAGCGTTAGGAGTTTTGTGATGAGTGAAGCGATCAAACAGCCTGTGAGCCCTGAAGGCATTATTCAGATGCAGGGCGTGAACAAGTGGTACGGCCAGTTCCACGTATTGAAAGACATCAACCTGAACGTCAAGCAAGGCGAGCGTATCGTTCTGTGCGGGCCGTCCGGTTCGGGCAAGTCGACCACCATTCGCTGTCTCAACCGTCTGGAAGAGCACCAGCAGGGCCGCATCGTGGTCGATGGTGTAGAGCTGACCAACGACCTGAAACAGATCGAAGCGATTCGTCGCGAAGTCGGCATGGTGTTCCAGCACTTCAACCTGTTCCCGCACCTGACCATCCTGCAGAACTGCACGCTGGCACCGATGTGGGTGCGCAAGATGCCCAAGCGCAAGGCGGAAGAAATTGCCATGCATTACCTGGAACGCGTACGCATTCCAGAGCAGGCGCACAAGTATCCGGGGCAATTGTCCGGTGGTCAGCAACAGCGTGTGGCGATTGCCCGCGCGCTGTGCATGAAGCCGAAAATCATGCTGTTCGACGAACCGACTTCGGCACTCGATCCAGAGATGGTGAAAGAGGTTCTGGACACCATGATTGGTTTGGCCGAAGACGGCATGACCATGCTCTGCGTGACCCACGAAATGGGCTTCGCACGGACCGTGGCCAACCGCGTGATCTTCATGGACAAGGGCGAAATCGTCGAACAGGCTGCGCCGAACGACTTCTTCGACAATCCGCAGAACGAACGCACCAAGCTGTTCCTGAGCCAGATCCTGCATTGATCGAAGCCAGGCAGTGAAATAAACCCGGACCTGTTCCGGGTTTATTTTTGTCCGGGGTTTAAGGCGGGGTAACACCTTCGTGTTCTTGATCCCTCATTTCCAGCCGTTGGCGCAGATCCTGACCTTCATTCAGTGATTGCACTTCAGCCATCAGGTGAGGGTGACGATCAAGCAGGCGCATCAGCATGAACAGCGGCTGAGGAGGAGCGATTTCGCCACGCTCGTAGCGGGAAAAGGCATTGTGCCCACCGCCTGACAGCAATTTCACTGCCTCTTTTTGCGTAAGGTGCAGTTTGCGGCGGATGCGTTTCATCTCGGCTGCCATGAGCTGCCGGGAGTCCTCGAGCAATTGATCACTCGCATCGGAGTAACGTTCTGCACTGCCGTCGTCGAATTCGATTTCACTACAGGCTTGGCATTCCCATCCGGAAATATCGTGCACCTGACGCGTCAACTGTCTGAAGTCGATGGTGAAGCTTCGCCCGTCGAAATGCTGCATCCCGTCCTGGGTACCGCAGCTGAAGCATTGCCGTGTTTTCATGTGTCTCTCTCCTTGAAGGAGATTACCGGAGGACCACTGCCTGGGCGGCAGGTCACCTTGAGGTAAATCTCCAGGAAACTTGTGGCGAGGGAGCTTGCTCCCGCTCGGCTGCGAAGCAGTCGTGTTCTTTGTGGTAAAGATATGCCTGATGAGGTGTGGCGACAGTTTTTTGGGGGCGCTTCGCACCCCAGCGGGAGCAAGCTCCCTCGCCACAGTGGTGTGTTCTTTTCCATAAGAGACCTTGCACCTTGAGATACAAATTACCCTTAAAGGGTAATTTTAACAATCGACAATCCCGCTCCATTTCCAGCTTTGTAACCCTAGCCCGTTGTCCTCTCGGACGAAGCTGACTAACATGTCAGAAAATTCATCCTATGATTGGATGAAAGGGTGAATTCAATGACAGACACATCCCCACTGGTTAAGCGTTCTCTGGTCGATCAGGCCCTAGAACAGTTGCGCCTGCGCATCAACAACGGCACCTGGTCAGTCGGCCAGCGCCTGCCCACTGAACCTGAGCTGGCGACCGAGCTGGGTATCAGCCGCAACACCGTGCGCGAAGCCATGCGGGTGTTGGCGTTTTCCGGCTTGATCGAGATCCGGCAGGGCGACGGCAGTTACCTGCGGGCGGTTGTCGACCCGCTCGACACGATGAAAGCCTTGTCCCGCTGCTCCCACGAACAGGCCCGGGAAACCCGACACATCCTCGAGGTCGAGGCCATCGGTCTGGCGGCGTTGCGTCGTACCGATGAAGACCTCATCGCACTGCGTGAAGCCCTGGGTGTCAGCGGCAGTCACTACCACGGCGATCTCGATAGCTACATTGCCTGCGACCTGGTGTTCCACCGGCGTTTGGTGGACGCCGCGCATAACCCGACGCTTAGCGAGTTGTATCGCTATTTCTCCAGCATCATCGGCGCGCAACTGCGCCAGACCCTCAACATCACTCCCAGACGTCAGGAGGTGTTCGATCTGCATATCGAACTGCTCGATGCCGTTGAGCAGCGCGATCCGGAACGGGCCAAAGCCATTTCCAGGCAGTTGATCAATGAACCTTGAAACCGAGAACCTCATGTCCAGCCAGCAGGCGAATACCAGCAGCACGACCCAACTCAAACGCACGGCTGAGCTCGAAGAGCTGTTGATCGATGCCGAGGCTGATGACGAACAGGTCCAGCAAAGCCATCCGGTTTTACGTCGTCCGTGGTTGTTGTTGCTGGGACTGATTCTGGTGGCGCTGAACCTGCGCCCGGCGCTGTCGAGCATGGCGCCGCTGCTCAGCGATGTGTCGAAAAGTCTCGGGCTGTCGGCGGCCCAGGCCGGTTTGCTGACCACCTTGCCGGTGCTTTGCCTTGGGCTGTTCGCGCCGCTGGCACCGCTGCTGGCGCGGCGCTTTGGCGCCGAGCGAGTGGTGCTGGGGATTTTGCTGGCGCTGGCTGGCGGGATCATTCTGCGCAGTTCGTTCGGTGAGATCGGACTGTTCGCCGGCAGCATTCTGGCCGGCGCGAGCATTGGCGTGATCGGTGTGCTGCTACCGGGCATCGTCAAACGTGATTTTGCCAAACACGCGGGCACCATGACCGGCGTTTACACCATGGCCCTGTGCCTTGGCGCGGCCATGGCGGCCGGTGCGACGGTGCCTTTGAGCCAGCATTTCGACGAAAGCTGGGCGCTGGGCCTGGGCTTCTGGGTGATCCCGGCGCTGGTCGCGGCGATGTTCTGGTTGCCGCAAGTTGGCCAGAAACACGGCGCGCACAATGTGGCGTATCGGGTGCGCGGTTTGCTGCGTGATCCGCTGGCCTGGCAAGTGACCCTTTACATGGGCCTGCAATCCTCGCTGGCCTACATTGTCTTCGGTTGGTTGCCGTCGATCCTGATCGGCCGTGGCCTGACCCCGACCCAGGCCGGGCTGGTGCTGTCCGGTTCGGTGATCATCCAGTTGGCCAGCTCATTGGCCGCGCCTTGGCTGGCGACTCGCGGCAAGGATCAGCGACTGGCGATCGTCGTCGTCATGCTCCTGACCCTCGGCGGTCTGTTCGGCTGCCTCTATGCGCCGATCGAAGGCCTGTGGGGCTGGGCGATTCTGCTCGGACTGGGGCAGGGCGGTACGTTCAGCCTGGCGCTGACCCTGATCGTGCTGCGTTCGCGCGATGCCCATGTGGCGGCCAACCTGTCGAGCATGGCCCAGGGGTTCGGCTATACGTTGGCCTCAATGGGACCTTTTGCGGTCGGTTTGGTACATGACTGGACCGGCGGCTGGACCGCGCTGGGCTGGATCTTCGGGGTTATTGGCCTCGGCGCGATCATCGCCGGTCTCGGTGCCGGGCGTTCGCTGTACGTACAGGTCGAAAGCGAACGCGTTTGAAGCCTGCGCAGTGCCGATATTCCTGATGCGAATGTCGGTAGTTTTCCCTGCATTGGCAGATTATCGTGCAGGGATCTTTCGAAGCCGTTTTTGCCAATGCAGGGAGCCTGCCCATGAGTGATGCCAACCGCGCCTTGATCACCCAGTTCTATCAAGCCTTCCAGCGGCTGGATGCCGAGGCCATGAGCGCCTGCTACACCGACGACGTGGTGTTCAGTGATCCGGCGTTCGGCGAACTGCGTGGGCGCGATGCCGGCGACATGTGGCGCATGCTCACGACTCGCGCCAAAGACTTTTCCCTGACCTTCGATAACGTCCGCGCCGATGAGCGTACGGGCGGTGCGCATTGGGTGGCGACCTACCTGTTCAGCCAGACCGGCAACACGGTGGTCAACGACATTCAGGCGCGATTTGTTTTCCGTGACGGCAAGATCTGCGAGCACCACGACCATTTCGATCTGTGGCGCTGGTCGCGTCAGGCATTGGGTTTCAAAGGTCTGTTGCTGGGCTGGACACCATTGGTGGGCAACGCTGTGCGCGCACAGGCCTTGAAAGGCTTGAAGGCGTTCCAGGCCAGTCGCTGATAAGATCGCGGCTTGTTTCCTACAAGCCTTGATCGTCACGTGAACACCTTGAGCGAAGTCTCCGTCAGCGACCCTGCAACCCCACCCGCGCAGAGCAAACCCTGGTTCGTCTATCTGGTTCGTGCGGCCAACGGTTCGCTGTACTGCGGGATCAGTGACGACCCTGTCCGGCGTTTTGCCACTCATCAAAGCGGTAAAGGTGCGCGTTTCTTCCTCTCAAGCCCGGCTGTTGCCTTGGTGTACACCGAAGCCTGCCGCGATAAAAGCGAAGCACTGCGTCAGGAACGCCTGATCAAAAAACTCAAGAAAAGCGCCAAGGAATGTCTGGTGGCGAGCGCCTCTGCGGGTTTATCAATCTGACTGATAAGTGCCCATCAGGCAGATGGGTAGGCCGCTATTCGATTGCGCGCTAAGCTGCTGACATCTAACACCAGCGGCGGGCCCAGCATGCCAGAGTTGATTCTTCACCATTACCCAACTTCCCCCTTTGCAGAAAAAACCCGACTGTTGCTCGGTTTCAAAGGCTTGTCCTGGCGTTCCGTGATGATCCCGCGAATGATGCCAAAACCCGATTTGACCGCACTGACCGGTGGTTACCGCAAGACCCCAGTGTTGCAGATTGGCGCCGATATCTACTGCGACACAGCGTTGATTGCCCGCCGTCTGGAACAGGAAAAGGCTTCGCCTGCATTGTTTCCGGAGGGTCGGGAGATGATCACTGCGAGCTTTGCCGCCTGGGCTGATTCGGTGGTGTTTCAGCATGCGGTGAGCCTGGTGTTCCAGCCAGAATCGGTGGCGGTGCGTTTTGCCAAGTTGTCTCCAGAAGCGATCAAGGCATTTGTCGCTGACCGTGCCGGGTTGTTCAGCGGTGGCAGCGCTACGCGGTTGTCGGCCGAGCAGGCCAGGCATCAATGGCCGACGATCATGGCGCGGCTTGAGCAGCAATTGCAGCGCGAGGACGGTGATTACCTGTTTGGTGAACCTTCGATTGCCGACTTCGCCATGGCTCACCCGTTGTGGTTCCTCAAGGACACACCGGTGACGGCACCGTTGGTCGATGTTTATCCGGCGGTGTCGGCATGGCTGGTTCGGGTCATGGGCTTCGGGCATGGTGCATTCAGCGAAATGACCTCTGAAGAGGCGCTGGAGGTTTCGCGTCATTCAACACCAGCGGCTTTGCCGGATGAGCAATTCGATGAACCAAACGGCTTCAAGGCCGGCCAGCAAGTAGTCATTGCGGCGACTGACTATGGCGTTGATCCGGTCGTAGGTGAGTTGCTGTTTGCTGGGCGCGAAGAACTGATCCTGCGCCGCGAAGATGAGCGGGGCGGGCTGGTGCATGTGCACTTCCCGCGGTTTGGCTTTCGCATCGAGGCACGCTGACCCGGGCACGGGCATTTGTGGCGAGGGAGCTTGCTCCCGTCGGCCGGTCCGCGTTCGGGCGAAGCAGTCATAGAAATGGTATTCGCGTTTTGCCTGACAGAACCGGTTTACCTGTTTGCGAGCGCTGCGCACTCGAGCGGGAGCAAGCTCCCTCGCCACAGTCTATTTCAGGGCAGTGAGGATCGCCTCAGGCTCATAACCGCGGATCAATGTGCCGTTCACGTCCAGCATCGGTATTCCGCGTCCACCCAGCGCTTCATAAGTCTTGCGTGCTTCGGCATCTTTCTCGATGTCGAACTCGCGGTAAGGAATGCCTTTCTGGTCGAGAAAGTGCCGGGTCAGTTTGCAGTAACCGCACCAGTCGGTGGCGTAGAGCACGACCCTGGCATTGGCCTGGGTCTGCTCGGACACCACTTGTGAAGGATTGAACACCCGCTCGATCTTGCCCCAGTTCTGGTAGGCCACAACCACCAGCAGGATCAGCAGGAATTTCTTCAGTACGCCGTTCAGCATCAGTTGCGGCGCTTCAGCTGATCGGTCAGCTGGGTCGGCAGGCCCTTGATGATCAGCGTGCCGGCTTCTTCGTCGTATTCGATCTTCGAGCCCAGCAGGTGCGCTTCGAAGCTGATGGACAGGCCTTCGGCGCGGCCGGTGAAGCGGCGGAACTGATTCAGGGTGCGTTTGTCTGCCGGGATCTCTGGCGACAGGCCGTAATCCTTGTTGCGGATGTGATCGTAGAACGCTTTCGGGCGTTCTTCGTCGATCAGCTCAGACAACTCTTCGAGGCCCATCGGTTCGCCGAGTTTTGCCTGGCTGCTGGCGTAGTCGACCAGGGTCTTGGTCTTCTCGCGGGCGGACTCTTCCGGCAGGTCTTCGCTTTCGACGAAGTCACTGAACGCCTTGAGCAGGGTGCGGGTTTCGCCCGGACCGTCGACGCCTTCCTGGCAGCCGATGAAGTCGCGGAAATACTCCGAAACCTTCTTGCCGTTCTTGCCCTTGATGAACGAAATGTACTGCTTGGACTGCTTGTTGTTCTGCCACTCGGACACGTTGATTCGCGCTGCCAGGTGCAACTGGCCAAGATCCAGGTGGCGGGACGGCGTCACGTCGAGCTGGTCAGTCACCGCCACGCCTTCGCTGTGGTGCAGCAGTGCGATAGCCAGGTAGTCGGTCATGCCTTGCTGATAGTGCGCAAACAGCACGTGGCCGCCGGTCGACAGGTTGGATTCTTCCATCAACTTTTGCAGGTGTTCCACTGCAACGCGGCTGAACGCCGTGAAGTCCTTGCCGCCGTCGAGGTATTCCTTCAGCCAGCCGCTGAACGGGTGCGCGCCGGACTCGGCATGGAACAAACCCCAGGCCTTGCCTTGTTTGGCGTTATAGCTTTCGTTGAGGTCGGCGAGCATATTCTCGATGGCCGTGGACTCAGCAAGTTCGGAGTCGCGGGCGTGGAGAACTGCAGGAGTGCCGTCGGGTTTTTTGTCGATCAGGTGGACGATGCAATGACGGATCGGCATGGGCTTCTCGGCTGATTGAAGAGAGGAGGGCGTGCTCCCCCAAAAAAGTGCCCAGTGTACCGCACCTGCTGGTTTTGGCGGTGCTTGAAGGGTGTTCGAGGCGTGTCTGACCGGGCTTATGCGCTTTTTTCCGGATTTAGAGCAATAAAGCTGACCAAATGGGTAGGTAGAGGCGGATATTTCCCCGTCTCTGTGCTAGTTTTGCCCGGTCTTACGCGAAGTCACTGCGTTAAGCGTGCATTCAGCATTTGTCAGGTCGAACCAAACCCTGATTTCGGCATCTATAACCCCGACCCGTCGGTGTTGTAGCCGAGGGTGCCAGATCCAGAAGATCGGGCTCGATGGCTGACACTGCACTCTGCAATCCATATGAATTTGATAGGGAAGGAACACCACATGGCTCTTACTAAAGACCAACTGATCGCCGATATCGCTGAAGCTATCGACGCGCCAAAAACCACCGCGCGTAACGCTCTGGACCAACTGGGCCAAATCGTTGCTGATCAACTGGAAAACGGCGGCGAAATCACTCTGCCAGGTATCGGCAAGCTGAAAGTGACCGAGCGTCCTGCCCGTACCGGCCGCAACCCTTCGACTGGCGCTGCCATCGAAATCGCTGCCAAGAAAGTTATCAAGCTGGTCGTGGCTAAAGGCCTGACTGACGCTGTTAACAAGTAAGACCGCAGTAAAAAAAACCGTGCGCCGGGACAACCCGGGCACGGTTTTTTTGTATCCGCTATTCAGCAAATGCTGCAAGCCAATGTGGGAGCGAGCAAGCGAACGTCGCCCGGCCCTCCCCACAGTTGATCTGCGTTGGTCAGTTACTCAGCTCTTGCGAACCCAGCGTTCGCGCCAGACCTGCTGCTCGGATTTAGTCTGGAAGGTCCAGGCGACAAAACGGCTTTGCTTCTGCCCCTGAGACATTTCCACGACCTGGCTCTCCAGTACGCCGGCCTTTTTCAGTGCGGTCTGGATGGCAGGCAGGTTTGAGGCTTTCGAGACAAGGGTGCTGAACCACAGCACTTTGTGCTGAAAGTGCGCGCTCTCGGCGATCAGTTGCGTCACAAACCGTGCTTCGCCACCTTCACACCACAGTTCGGCCGATTGGCCACCAAAGTTCAGCACCGGCAGCTTGCGCTTCGGGTCGGCGCGGCCCAGTGCGCGCCATTTACGCTCGCTGCCCTTGGTAGCCTCGTCCATCGAGGCGTGGAACGGCGGGTTGCACATGGTCAGGTCAAAGCGTTCGCCGGGTTCGAGCAGACCCAGCAAAATGTGCTTTGGATTGCTTTGCTGGCGCAACTGGATGGCTTTGTTCAACCCGTTGGACTGCACGATGGCTTTGGCGGCGGCCACGGCGGTCGGGTCGATTTCCGAGCCGAGGAAGTGCCAGCGGTAGTCGCTGTAGCCGATCAACGGATAGACGCAGTTGGCGCCCATGCCGATATCGAGGACCTTGACTGGCGCGCCGCGCGGGATTTCGCCGTCGTTGACACTGGCCAGCAAGTCAGCCAGGAAGTGCACGTAGTCGGCACGGCCCGGAACCGGTGGGCACAGGTAATCGGCCGGGATGTCCCAATGGGCAATGCCGTAGAACGACTTGAGCAGCGCCCGGTTGAACACCCGCACTGCATCCGGGCTGGCGAAGTCGATGCTCTCTTTGCCGTAGGGATTGATGATCACGAACTTCGCCAGCTCAGGCGTGGTCTTGATCAGCGCCGGGAAGTCGTAACGGCCCTGATGGCGGTTGCGTGGATGCAAGCTGGCCTTCTCACGCGGCTCGACGGCTTTGGCCGGGGTCGCGGGTTTTGGCTTTTGGCGCGGGGCTTTGGGTTTGCTAGGGGCGGTCATGGGAAGTCGATTCAGGGTTTTGGCTCAAAGTGGCGAGTATTGTCCCACATCTTCGGCTGGAAAACGGGACTCCACTTTTGGAAATGCGAGGTGCGGTAGTGGGCGCTCCCTTCCCCGAAATAGCATAGTTAGAATTGAGGTTATTTCTTATTGGTCTGATCGACTGTTAGTTTTGACAGTGGACGATATTTTTAACGGTGTTAAATTTTTCGTTGAGGAAAAATAATTGCCTCTCTCGCATTTTAGATAACTAATAAGGATGTTGGATATGAACAGATTTTTTTTACTGGCCGGAGCAATGTCGTTGTCAATGAGCGTACTGGCTATTGATGGCTCTCCCAAAGAGAACAATCCTCCAGGCACCGTGAAGGCGGAGTCAGGAGCGGGGGCTAATATTTACACTCTGGGTGATGAGTGGAGTGGTTATACTAGCCCGCTTACTATTGAGGCAGGCAAGTCAACGTACAAAGTTGGCACCCTCCTTCAAATCGAGAATAAAGGAGAAAAGCCTACGACTGTGAAATCGATTAATACTAACTTGAATACTGATGTCGAATTGCCCGGAAAAGCGAATCTGCAATTTAAGTTTGATGGGGCAAAGTGGGTGTCTCAAGGGGTGCGTAAATATAGTGATCCTCTTCCTCCTGGCGCTCTGCCTGACGGTCAGCAGAATATCTCTCCGCCAAGCGCGGGCTGAGCAGAGTTGATTAACACTATTAATCGACCCGATTAATGTGCCGGGCCCTGAAATAGATATGAATCTGTTTCAGGGCCCGGCATTTTCTTTCATTGAAAAATTGGCTATCCGTACAAGCTGTTCCACTAACTTTTTCAAGATCTGTTCGGTTTTGGCCTTGTTGTTATTCTGACAGCCTGGCTCAACTGTTTTATCGAGTGGTCAGATTTCTTCGGTGATGAACGAGTGAGGCACACGCGACGTCACTTCCAATACCATCAGGCCTAAATCGCCGGAATATCCAATTAGAAAAAATGCCAGTCAGTTTAACTGACTGGCAAGAGGTCTGCGTGGGTCTTCCCTTTGTTCCAGCGTTAACCTATCTGGCACGACGCCCGAGTTGATGGAGCATTCCGTCCCTGCTGCTCCATTACCATGCGCCGATGGCTCGCCGAATACTTTGGACGAGAGGCGGTGTGTCGTACGCCATGGTGCCCCGACAAAAGTTTCCGACAATTCGGTCGTAGTGGTAGCCTTGGCGAGTTACTTCAGTCATCAGATCACTTAGCAATACCATGCTGGTCGGCCTCAGTATGTCGGCATTGAGTTGCTTGGCCAGCTCCTTCAATATGGGTTGATAATTTGACGGGAGAGAACCAATTTTTACGTGTTCGGCGACGGTGAATTCGTCAAGGATATAGTTAGGGATATCCGTCGCACCAGGCGGATGCCTGTAAGCTGTTCTTCCCAGTACTCGTGTCTCCCAGTTCGTGCCGACATCAGCAGCCTTGACGCCTGGAGCGGAGCGAAATTGAAACTCGGCTGACAGGGGGGAGAGCACGTGTTCTGAGGCCATCGCGGTGCCATGAGCATCAATGTATAAAATCCGACTGTCCAAGCCACCACTGTAGAGTTCGTAGGTTGAGTTAACAGGCTTTCCTTCCAGCAAGGCGTTGACATTCCCTGTGGTGGAGTCCCCGGCTGGCAAATTCCCTCTGCGGTAGATCGTTCCTTGTGCGATTCGTTGTGACGCTGGCAGGTTGCTTTGTGCCAGCCTGAAGCTGGCCCTTGCCGCTACCTTGGCCCCCAGAGCACCTGCCCCGGCACTGGCAAACCCGGTTCCTAGCGAGGCCCAGCCAAACGCTGTCGCCAATTTTGGATCGCTGTCCTGTAAAGCCGCCGACGCGATGCCAAACCCGGCGGAAACAATTGCAATCCCTACGGCCGCTGCTGTCCAGCCGATTGAGGCGCCGCCGGTAAAAGGCGCCAGCAAGATACCCACAGAACCGAATAACACCGCTTGTACTATGGGATCCCGTATCGCGGCACCATGGGTGACCACGGTGTATTGATGAACAATTTCTGCATGCCCACTGGGGTCACTATAGTTCACCGGATCGTTGTGGCAGTAACTGCGGTTGTTCGCACCGCCTTTGCCAAAAGGGCTGAATTTGTCCCTGGTTTGAAAGCGCTGATAGTCAGGGTCGTAAACTCTTACACCATTGCCCAAGTGATAACAGCCGGTGACACGATCGATAGGCTGGCCATTGAAGCCAATCCAAGAATGGTGCGCCCAGTCATAGGGGCGATACCCAAAGGGCGTGTAGGCAAAAATGGTTGAGCTGTTGTCGAGAAGGTTGTGGCTGGCAATTACTGTGCCCTTGATGTCCTTGATCTCAAAGCTGTGACTGACAGTTTTGGTCTCATCGTGGATTTTCTGCGTGTTTTGCTGCAGCACACAGGCGGCACTTTGGTTGAGCAGTACTGTGGTGCGATAAATCCGTCGGCCGTTGGTTTGAAGGCCTCCTTTGCGTGCATATTGAGAGTCGCCCTGATAATAGAACAACTCGTAATAATCGTTGCCTGCACAACCCACTAGCTGGCGAAGGTTGTTGTAAGAGTAATTGTACAACCTCTTGCTCTTGGGGAATTTCAGTCCGCCCAACCTTCCAAGGTCGTTGTATTGCAACTGCACGTCGTCGTTATTGCTCAGCCTGCCTTGGTCGTCGTAGCTGAAGGTGCAAGCCCGATCAACTTTGTCAGGTTTCCCTCGAGTCACGCTGACCAGTTGAGTACGGTCCGTCCCATCATATTGGTACCTGTCTTGAAAGGTGCCACCGTTTGAGGTGTTGTTGCACTGTTTGAGGTTGCCGGCGAGGTCGTATGTGAAGGTCTGACTGTCCAGGATCAGACCTTCTGGCGTAACTGGTTTGCGCGGCCCCTCACAGGTATAGCTCGCCAACTGTCCCTTGTCATTGTAGGTGAAGGTCTCCTTGCGTAGTAACGTCGAAGCCTCGTACAGCGTCATGCTGGCGATTTGAGAGGAGTTGTTGTAATCCTGAACTATCGTCAACGTATTGAAGCCTTCGGCTTCAAACTTGCGTTGAGTTTCCCGGTCTTTGTCGTCGTACGTGAAGTTTGTGGCCATCGACCGCTTGTCGATCAGATTCTCCAGTGTTTCTGTTGTTAACCGGCCAGCACTGTCGTAGCTGAAATCAACCTTGGCTGTTGCACTTGAAGTACTGCTCAGGCGCCCTTGAACGTCATAGTTGAATGTGGTGGTGTTGCCAAATGCATCCGTTTCACTCAGCACCACTCCGCGTAATGAACAGGTGTACCGAGCCGTGCTGGTCTCCCGATTACTACCACTCTCGATACCGCCGGTGGTAGTCTCCGTCACTTGGTTCAGCTTCGACTCATGCACGGCAGCGAGGGTGACCGGAATCCCCTGTTGTATGTCGCTGTTTGGTTTGCTGTCGGACTTGCCCCAGTCGCTGCTGCCTGTATAGGTGAAATTGGTAGTCCGCCCTCCGACAGTAGTTTTTGTCACGCGTCCCAGGCTATCCAATGTGCGTGAGCCCAACTCACAACGTTCTTTCCCGTTCTCCAGGCGAGCAGCACTGGCGGTGGCGCTCAGGGTATGGGTAGGATAGTCATTAGTGGTTATCTCGTTTGCGGCGGTAATACGAGTCAGCCGTCCAAACTTATCGTAAGTGTATTGGCGTTTGGGAGCGAATGAGGAGGACTCTTCTGTGAGTTTCCCCAAAGCGTCGTAGATGGCAGTGTATGAGCGCTGCAATTGGCCATTAGTGAAAATAGAGGTTTCGTGCCTGCGTGTACCTGTCTGCTCATCAAACACTGTTGAAACGCTTCCACTTTGGTGCGTGCCGTAGGTGGTCCACTGTGTTTGCTGCCGTGAGACGGGGTCATACTCGAAACCTTGAGTGATGCCGCCCACCCATTTGATTTTGGAAACGGCCCCCCAATCATCATATTCCAGATTCCGCGTGCGGCTCAAAAACTGAGATCCGTCGGGGTGGTAGTCATATTCTGTGATCGCGCTTTCACGTCCCAGTGAGTTGTAAACCGTATTGTCGAGCGTCAGCCAAGTGATGCTGTCCGAATGAAGCCGCTGGGTTTGGGTCAGCCGTCCCAATGAATCGAAAACCTCCCGGGATTGTTCTCCAATGGCGCTGGTACGGGTAACGGTGCTGTCTTGTGTGGCCGAGTCGACATAACTGAGGTTAGTCGTGGCGTAGGGCGCATCATCGTTCCCGTAATTGGCCTGCCAGGTCGTGCGTCCCCGTTGGTCGTACTCATACTTAGTCTTATTTCCTAGGGAATCAGTGGTCGTCAATAATTGACCAGTAAGTGTCAGGATGGTCTGTTTTTGCGTAACGGCTGGGGTATTACTGGCGCTAATGCTGGCGGTGGTGGTGAGTTCACCATGTTCCAGGTTGTAGACGAACTCAGTGGTCACTATTGAGCCGGCAACTGTGCTGCCAGAGGTATCCAGGATTTTCTGGGAGGTGGACTTCACCCGGCCATGATGTGCGTCCTTCACGTCGGTGATGTACTGGGTTTCTTCTACCGTCATAGCGTCGTTTGCCCCGGAGACGAGCTTTCCACTAGCATCGGCGATGGGGTTGTAAATAGTCAGTTTAATCGTAGGCCTGACTGCCGGACCTTTAACCTCCGCACCTTGAACCGGTAATTTACCGTAGCCAAAAAAGGTCCAGCGCAAATCAGTTCGCTTGCCTCCTTCGAGGGTGTAAACCTTTTCGGATTCGACGTAGACCCTGAAGTAGTTGGGGTCTCCGGGGCAGGTAATGTCCACTGGTAGGTTGAAGGTCTTTTTGCCGGTGTCGGTGACAAAGGGCGAGTGGGTGACGGTACGAACTTCGCGGGTACCCCAGGTCAGGCCCGCTTTGCCGAAAATATGGAACCCCCAGCCGATGGGGTTCAGGTAGTCACCAACCCAGCCGGCTGCCACCGTCACGCTAGGGCTCTCGTTAAAGGTTTCTTTCTTGACTAAAATTGACTCTCTTGGTGCGCCTTGGTAGTACGTCCACTCCGTGGTAACGCCGTTTTCGGTTTTGGCAATTATGTTACCCAGCAGATCCAGACTGACGCTGACTTGTTCAGAACGGGTTAGTTTGCCTGGGTTCTCGTAGGTTGTTGTGGTGATGACCTCCATTTTGCCTGGTTTGATTTCTTTTGCCGGAAGGGAAGTGGTATCCATCGCGCTGAATATAACGGCGCGCGAGACTTCAATTGTTTTTTTGCACCCGCCGATAGTCACTACTTCTTTGGTTTGTTGGTTCTTGCTGGCGTCGAAGTGATGGACGGAATGACTGCCGCTGATTTCCTCGTCGATGGTGGTGCTGTAATAGCCATAAACAATACTGGAATGGTTGTAGTTCTGCTTGCTGATGGTCTGTTTATTGAGGGAAATAGTGTGAGTAGATACTTTCTTATTGTCATACTGGATTTCTTCCAGTAGTCCTGATGGGTGGGTTATGGTATTTATTGTTGAAAAGATAGGGAAGGTTGAATCATATAATATTGGTGGAGGAGGGGGGGAGTATTTATCTATTCTATCAGTGTTGTGCGTATAGCTAAATTCTGTAGTGCCAATACGGTCGCTACGAGTTGTACTTATAACGGTTAATCCGTTCCAGGGGAAGATGTTTAAGGTTGAGTGAGCGGGGTGGTGTGAATTAAGATATTCTCTTTTTTTAAGAGGTACTTGATCATCCAGCTTAATGGTAACTGAATAGTAGTTTGCGGTCCCTGGGTACACATGAAATATGATTTTTTGTTGAGAGTTTTCTTCTGTGTATTCTATGCGTAATAATAGTTGTTTATTCTCATTGGATACGGACTCAAGTCGCGGTAGAATGATTGCTCGTTTAACGCCGTGCGTTTTGTATTCATGATTAACTAAACCCCAGGACAGCGTAATTGATCTTCCGCTGGAGGATGTTTTTTTCACAAGCAGCTTACGGACGGGGTTGGCATCGAAGTCAAAGTCTTCTATGCCTTTGCTTTTGTCTGTGTTTATGTGAAGGAAAGCAACAAAGCTTTCGATTGTTCCATCCTTGTGCACTATGGTGTTATAGTCGCGCGAATAGATGTTGGGTGTGAAGAGCCTTTCATCATTAATATCACTAAGTTCCCATGATTCGCCATTTGAAAGATTGAGGTTGAATAAATCAGGGCGCTGTGATGAAGTTGTTTCATTGCTGAGGTTTAGCGCCCAATTCCCAAAAACAGAAAACCTGGCACCTGGAGAGTAAACGAGCTTGATATCAAGCTCGGGTCCCAATCCATCATTGTCCAATAGCTTTGCAATGGGCAGATAGGTGTGAAATGACCCTGTTTGAGCTGAAACACCATGAATGGCAGGGCTTTTGGTGTCAAAGGCAGTGATTTCAGTACCAGACATGGCTAACTCCTTGTTTGCTATGAGGCAAAGCGATGAAGCACCGAAGAAGGGCAAGCGCTTGCTGAGGTGCCGGTGACTTCATGCTATGCGCCATTGACGCTACCGGGATACTGTTAGAAGTGTCAGTTTTTTATAGTTAAATGCTATATAAAATTATTAAATAAATAACCATTTACATTTAAAAGGCGCCTATCCAGAAAATCCAGAATCTATAAGGAATCCATGGAGTCGAACCTTGGAGGCTGGACAAACGCATAAAAAAAGGAGGCCTGAAAAGGCCTCCTTTTGATTTATCTGTCCCGTCCTGAAACAGGTTAAACCTATTCAGGACTAGACATGCCTCTTACAAACTGGCAATCCGCGCATGCTGCTCGGCCAGTCTGCCCAAAGCCTGTTCAGCTTCAGCCAGTTTGGCGCGTTCTTTCTCGATAACGTCGGCCGGGGCCTTGTCAACGAAGCCGGCGTTGGACAGCTTGCCGCCGACCCGCTGCACTTCACCTTGCAGGCGCTGGATTTCCTTGTCCAGGCGCGCCAGTTCGGCGTTTTTGTCGATCAGGCCGGCCATCGGCACCAGCACTTCCATCTCGCCCACCAGTGCGGTAGCAGACAGTGGTGCCTCTTCGCCTGCCGCCAACACGGTGATCGACTCGAGCTTGGCCAGCTTCTTCAGCAGGACTTCGTTCTCGGTGAGACGACGCTGGTCTTCGGTATTGACGTTCTTCAGGAACAACGGCAGTGGTTTGCCCGGGCCGATGTTCATCTCGCCACGAATGTTACGCGTGCCAAGCATCAGGCCCTTGAGCCATTCGATGTCGTCTTCGGCGGCCTGATCGATGCGTGCCTCAACGGCCACTGGCCAAGGCTGCAGCATGATCGTCTTGCCTTGAACACCGGCCAGCGGCGCAATGCGCTGCCAGATTTCTTCGGTGATGAACGGCATGAACGGGTGGGCCAGACGCAAGGCGACTTCCAGCACGCGAACCAGCGTGCGGCGGGTACCGCGTTGACGCTCTACGGCTGCGTTTTCGTCCCACAGCACCGGCTTGGAGAGTTCCAGGTACCAGTCGCAATACTGGTTCCAGATGAACTCGTACAAGGCTTGCGCCGCCAGGTCGAAACGGAACTGGTCGAGTTGGCGGGTCACTTCGGCTTCGGTGCGTTGCAGCTGCGAAATGATCCAGCGATCCGCCAGCGACAGCTCGTAGGCCTCGCCGTTCTGGCCGCAGTCTTCGCCCTTGTCCAGCACGTAGCGCGCAGCGTTCCAGATTTTGTTGCAGAAGTTGCGATAGCCTTCGACGCGGCCCATGTCGAACTTGATGTCGCGGCCGGTCGAGGCCAGCGAGCAGAACGTAAAGCGCAGTGCGTCGGTGCCGTAGCTGGCGATACCGTCGGCGAACTCTTCGCGGGTCTGCTTCTCGATCTTCTTCGCCAGTTTTGGCTGCATCAGGCCCGAGGTGCGTTTCTCTACCAGTGCTTCAAGCTCGATACCGTCGATGATGTCCAGCGGGTCCAGGACATTGCCCTTGGACTTGGACATTTTCTGGCCTTGGCCATCACGCACCAGACCATGCACATACACAGTCTTGAACGGAACCTGAGGCGTGCCGTCTTCGTTTTTCACCAAATGCATGGTGAGCATGATCATCCGGGCAACCCAGAAGAAAATGATGTCGAAGCCGGTCACCAGCACGTCGGTGGAGTGGAACTTCTTCAGGAATTCAGTTTGCTGCGGCCAGCCGAGGGTGGAGAACGTCCACAGGCCCGAGCTGAACCAGGTGTCGAGCACGTCGTTGTCCTGTTGCAGCGCAACGTCCGGGCCGAGGTTGTGCTTGGCACGCACTTCGGCTTCGTCGCGACCGACGTAGACTTTGCCCGACTCGTCATACCAGGCCGGAATCCGGTGGCCCCACCACAGCTGACGGCTGATGCACCAGTCCTGGATGTCGCGCATCCACGAGAAGTACATGTTTTCGTACTGCTTGGGCACGAACTGGATGCGGCCGTCTTCAACGGCAGCAATCGCAGGCTCGGCCAGCGGTTTGGTGGAAACGTACCATTGGTCGGTCAGCCACGGCTCGATGATGGTGCCGGAGCGGTCGCCTTTCGGTACTTTCAGCGCGTGATCGTCGACGCTGACCAGCAGGCCGGCGGCTTCGAACGCAGCAACGATTTCCTTGCGGGCCTGGAAACGGTTGAGGCCGGCGTATTCGGCGGGCAGCGTGCCGTCGATCTCTTCGTTGACGCTGCCATCGAGGTTGAAGACCTGGGCTGCTGGCAGCACCTCGGCGTTCTTGTCGAAGATGTTCAGCAGCGGCAGGTTGTGGCGCTTGCCGACTTCGTAGTCGTTGAAATCGTGGGCCGGGGTGATTTTCACGCAGCCGGTGCCGAATTCAGGGTCGCAGTAATCGTCCGCGATGATCGGGATGCGGCGGCCAACCAGTGGTAACACGACAAACTTGCCGATCAGGGCTTTGTAGCGTTCATCGTTCGGGTTAACCGCCACGGCAGCATCGCCGAGCATGGTTTCCGGGCGAGTGGTCGCGACGATCAGGTAATCGTTGCCTTCAGCGGTCTTGGCGCCGTCGGCCAGCGGGTACTTCAGGTTCCACAGGAAACCTTTTTCGTCGTGGTTTTCCACTTCGAGGTCGGAAATCGCCGTGTGCAGCTTGGTGTCCCAGTTGACCAGACGCTTGCCGCGGTAGATCAGACCGTCTTCGTGCAGGCGCACGAAGGCTTCCTTGACCGCTTCCGAGAGGCCGTCGTCCATGGTGAAGCGCTCGCGGCTCCAGTCGACAGACGAGCCGAGGCGGCGGATTTGACGGCTGATGTTGCCGCCGGACTCATCCTTCCACTCCCAGACTTTCTCGAGGAATTTTTCACGGCCCAGATCGTGGCGATTCTGACCCTTGGCTTCGAGCTGACGCTCCACCAGCATTTGCGTGGCGATACCGGCGTGGTCGGTGCCCGGTTGCCACAGGGTGTTGCGACCCTGCATGCGGCGGAATCGGATCAGGGCGTCCATGATCGCATTGTTGAAGCCATGGCCCATGTGCAGGCTGCCAGTGACGTTCGGCGGCGGGATCATGATGGTGTAGGACTCGCCCGCGCCTTGCGGGGCGAAATAATTCTCGGACTCCCAGGTGTTGTACCAGGAAGTTTCAATGGCGTGCGGCTGGTAGGTCTTATCCATGCGCGGCGGGACCCTATTGGCATTTATTCAGGAAAAGCCGGGAAGTATAGCGGGGCAGGGGGCGAAGGGCGAGTGAGTAATGCCCCGGCGATCCGTTCGTCGGTGCATTCGGTCTGTGCATGATTTTAGTGTTGACGGAGGGTGGAGAAGAAATTGTTCACATCCTGATCTCCACCTTATCAGGCGTGCGGTGAGATGCATTAGTTATAAGGCGATGCTCTGGCTATTTTTATTATTCTATCGAACTGTAATTTTCATTAGGGTGGGGAAAGTTGCGAATTGAAGTAAAGTCCTCGCAGGACTGGCCCTGCAGGGCTGTTGAGCAGGAAAGTGTTTGAATGTGTGGACTGTCAGGTTGAAATAAAGTGTAAGACTTCGGAAGGTTGTTTGTCTTGTCAACTGTCATTTGTGACAGTTGATGTCTGATTTCTGAGTTGCTAAGGTTGTTTGGCTTTCGATCCCCTATTTGGGTAGGAAGTTTAAATAAACCACTCCGGCGGAAAACGTATTGCATGAAAGTGGCTGTATATAGCCTGTGTGAGTTTTTGCATGCGATGAATGTGTTTGATGCCCAGTCTATAAAAGGTATTTGAGATGAGCGGACAAGGTGTTTTGACTACGATTAATATTGACGATAGTTATCAGCAAGGCAGGGGAGTGAAGTTGCCGCCGACGAATGATGTTACATCGACTGAAAATAAAGTTGTTGTGTGTAACAGGACGATTCATGAGTCGACCGTCCATAATGTGGATGGTAGTCAGCATTCAATTAATCCTGGGCATAACCTTGAGTTTACAGCGGCCAAAAATGATAGAAGCTGGCGTCTTTCATCTGGCAATACATATAATAATGAGAGTGGTGTCGGGTTCGTTACGCCTCCTCCTGGTTCAAAGGGTTAAATACTCTGTGCGCATAAAGTAGGTATTTGTTCAGTTGGGGAGGCTTTGCCTCCCTTTTTTTACTTATGTTTCGGTTGTTTAAATTTTTGAGGTCTGCGCTGGATGCTAGCTAAACTTAGCAATCAGTTCATGACTTGCGACGAATGAGCGGTCGGAGTTTGCTTTGGTCCGGCAGCGTTTTTCGAAGTGGAAGGCGGGCATCCATATACTCAGTTGCACTTGTGGGGTAAGAATATTTTATATGCTAAGTCCCGCCGGTTTATACGCGAGCAGAGAGTGGCTTTTTATACTGCCTCCCTGCTGTGAACTCTTATAACGTTGATGTTTTTAACTCCCTCCTCCAAATATTGCTCGAAAGGGGAGGGGCTGATGGTCAACAAGTTTTTGCCCTCCAATCCCGCACCTTGCGCGGTCTCTATAGCTGGGCTCTATGGTCGGCTCACGGTCAGCGTGACACTCGTCCAGCCCGATACAGGTGCACCCGCCGTGTTGTACGCGATCAGTGCAATGTCTGATGTGTCAGAGGCAGAGACGCTGAGGTCTTGCGTCAGTTGCAATTCCCAGTCGCCAACTTTGTCGGCCGTTGGCTTGCCGAAAAGAGTGCTGCCGCCGGCTTGATAGACATAAACGACGATATCGGCGGCTGCCTTGCCCTTGAGTAGGGGGCGCAGGATGGTCACGGTGGTCGAACTGGTGACTGTGGGCGCGCTGCCGCTGGGCAGGGCGGTACTGCCCGAAGTAACGTTTACGGTCAGCGTGACACTCGTCCAGCCCGATACCGGTGCACCTGCCGTGTTGTACGCGATCAGTGCAATGTCTGATGTGCCAGAGGCAGAGACGCTGAGGTCTTGCGTCAGTTGCAATTCCCAGTCGCCATTTTTATCTGCGATTGCGCTGCCGAAAAGTCCGCCGTTGGCTTGATACACATGGACGGTGGCGTTGGCAGTCGCCTTGCCCTTGAGCAGGGGGCGCAGGGTGGTCACGGTGGTCGAACTGGTGACCGTGGGCGCGCTGCCGTTGGGCAGGGCTCCGGAGGAGAGCGCCTCTACGACGAAAGGGACGTTGTCGGCGTATACCGAAGTACCTTCAACGTAAGCCGAAATGGAGTACTCGCCCTCAGGCAAACTGACGGAGCTGCGCACTAGCCAGGAGCCATTTTTATCTGAGGTCGTTTTGGCTAGCACTAGCCCGGTTTTGGACTGGCAAACGTTAAGCGATTTCTCTGGTGCCGTTTTTCCTGAAAACAGAGGCTTGTCTTGGGGATGAAGCTTGGTAATGGGTTGAAATACGGTTATAGCGCTCATGTCATCGTCTCCTGCCGCAAAAGTGTGAAGGGATCACACTTGCGTTTTTTCAGGGACGTGCCTACTGTCAGAAATAACAGTTCAGACAAGCGGTCTAAGACGCGCCATCGCGAATGCGTGCAGTGTCGCGTTGTTGCGTGGCAGGCACGGCAGCGAACTGCCGTGGGGCTTCAAGCGAGGCGGACTCAGGACTGATATTGACTCAACAACCGCTCCATCCGCGCATCCAGCCGACGCTTGATCTCGGTTTCGATGTGCGGGGCGAAGTCGTCGATCACGTCTTGCATGATCAATTGCGCGGCAGCGCGCAGTTCGTCGTTCAGGTGCAGCATGACATCGGCGCCTTGCTGGACAGATGAGGTCGGAGCCGGAGCCGCGACAGGCGCAGGCGCGGGTGCCGGTGGTGGGGCAGGTGGTTCGATGATTTCAGCCTGCGGTTTGCCGCCGACCTGATCGAACAACATCGGAATCTGGCCTTCATCACTGACTTGCTCGACGGTGTCGGTCAGCAGCGGTGGTTGCAGGTTGTCATCGCCGAGCAACTGGCGGATCGACTCGAGGTCGTCCAGCAGGTGCGCGGACTTTTGCAGCTGGTTTGACGTGTCCATCATGTGCTCAGAGTCGCTGTAAACGGTGATCTTGCAGAGGATAGCCCTGTTCGCGGTAGAAACGGAAACACTCCCGCGCGGCCTGACGAATAGCCGGGTCTTCAACCACCACTTCGGCCACACGGGCAAAGCGCTGGGCAAAAGACGGGACTTTGAGGTCAAGATTGACCAGCAAGTCCTGGTGTTGTCCTGGATCGTCTCCCAGACCAAGCACCACTAAACCGTCCGGTTCGTTTTCGGCGGGGCCGTGAGGCACGAAGCTTTCGCCTTTGAACGCCCACAGGCGTGCATCGAGATCTTCGCGTTGGGCGGCATCGCTGCAATGCAGGTAGATACGGTGGCCCATGCGCCAGGCTTTTTCGGTGAGCTTGCAGGCAAAATCCAGCCGCGCCGAAGGATCGGCGCTGGGCAGGATATAAAAATCGACTTTGGTCATTGCGGTTCCTGATGCCTGCGCGGCGTCATCCGCGGATGACGCCGTTCAGGATCTTCAGTTTCAGGCTTTGGCGCGGTCCAGCAGGTATTGGGTCAGCAATGGAACCGGACGGCCAGTGGCGCCCTTGTCCTTGCCGCCGCTGGTCCAGGCCGTGCCGGCGATGTCCAGGTGCGCCCACTTCAGGTTCTTGGTGAAGCGCGACAGGAAGCAGGCCGCCGTGATGGTGCCGGCTTTCGGGCCGCCGATGTTGGCGATGTCGGCGAACGGGCTGTCCAGCTGTTCCTGGTACTCATCGAACAGCGGCAGTTGCCAGGCGCGGTCGTCAGCCTGTTGGCCCGCGCTCAGCAGCTGGCCGATCAGTTCGTCGTTGTTGCCCAGCAGGCCCGAGGTGTGGGCGCCGAGGGCGACGACGCAGGCGCCGGTCAGGGTCGCGATGTCGATCACCGCCTGTGGCTTGAAGCGTTCGGCGTAGGTCAGGGCGTCGCACAGCACCAGGCGGCCTTCGGCGTCGGTGTTGAGGATTTCCACGGTCTGGCCGCTCATGGTAGTGACGATGTCGCCAGGACGGGTCGCGCCGCCGCTTGGCATGTTCTCGGCGCAGGCCAGGATGCACACCAGGTTGATCGGCAGTTTCAATTCGAGCACTGCGTGCAAGGTGCCGAAGACGCTGGCCGAGCCGCCCATGTCGTACTTCATTTCATCCATGCCGGCGCCCGGCTTGAGGCTGATGCCGCCGGTGTCGAAGGTGATGCCCTTGCCGACCAGCACGTAAGGCTTCTCGGATTTCTTGGCGCCGTGGTATTGCATGACGATCAGGCGTGGCGGTTGATCGCTACCCTGGCCCACGGCGTAGAACGCGCCCATGCCCAGTTCCTTGATCTTCTTCTCATCGAGGATCTCGACCTTCAGGCCCTTGTTGGCCTTGCCCAGGCTCTTGGCCTGTTCGGCGAGGAAGCTTGGATGGCAGATATTCGGTGGCAGGTTGCCCAGGTCACGGGTGAAGGACATGCCGTTAGCGATTGCAGTGGCGTGAGTCACGGCGCGCTCGACTTCAGCCTGTGCGGCCTTGATGGTCAGCAGGGTGATTTTCTTCAGGGCGCGCGGATCAGCCTTCTGGCTCTTGAACTGCTCGAAGGTGTATTCGCCGTCGACCAGGGTTTCGGCCAGCAGGCGGGTCTTGCCGTAGCTGTCACGCCCTTTGACCGCGACTTCGTCCAGCGCCAGAGCGGCTTCGCTGCCACCCAGGCCTTTGAGGGAGTTCAGTACGCCGGCGATGATTTTGCGGAATGGACGGTCGCCCAGTTCGGCGTCTTTACCCACGCCAACCAGCAACACGCGTTCGGCCTTGAGGTTTGGCAGGCTGTGCAGCAACAGGCTCTGACCCACTTTGCCGGCCAGATCGCCGCGTTTGAGGACTGCGCTGATCGCGCCGCCGCAGAGCTCGTCGAGCTGCTTGGCGACCGTGCCGAGTTTGCGGTCTTCGCCGACGGCGACCACCAGAGTGGCGGTTTTCAACGTTTCTGGGCTAACGCTTTTTACAACCAGTTCCATGTCCGGGTCCCTGAATAAATGGTCAAAGTGCAGCGTGTTACGCGATGCGCGCACACGTTTGCCTATCTATAGAAAGACGCTGGTGCAGGCCAGCGACAAAGGCCGCAGTTTGAACCTCGCTCCGTGCGCCTGACAACCCTCGCGCAGGTGATCTTTACACCATTGCGCGGCTGCTTGAGCGTGCGCAGTGACAGGCGCGTTCAATCACAGGATAATGCGCCATCTTTTTCGGCGGCTCAGCCCTGTGGGTCGCCCGATATGTTTGCTTGTTTGGCCGCCTTAGCCTGACAACCCTGGAGTGTCTGGTTTGATTGTCTTCCGTTATCTGTCCCGCGAAGTCCTGTTGACCTTGAGCGCCGTCAGCGCTGTGCTGCTGGTCATCATCATGAGTGGGCGCTTCATCAAGTTCCTGGCCCAGGCCGCCTCGGGCGCCCTGGACCCAGGCTCGCTGTTTCTGATCATGGGCTTTCGTCTGCCGGGTTTCCTGCAACTGATTCTGCCTTTGGGGCTGTTTCTCGGGATCCTGCTGGCCTACGGTCGCCTGTACCTTGAAAGTGAAATGACCGTGCTCTCCGCGACCGGCATGAGCCAGCAGCGTCTGCTGGGCATGACCCTGTTTCCGGCTGCGCTGGTTGCCGTGATCGTGGCCTGGCTGAGCCTGAGCCTGGCACCGCAAGGCGCCAATCAGTTCCAGTTGCTGCTGAACAAGCAGGATGCCATGACCGAGTTCGACACGCTGGTGCCGGGCCGTTTTCAGGCGTTGCGCGATGGTTCGCGGGTGACCTACACCGAGCAGCTGTCCGATGACCGGATCAATCTGGGCGGCGTCTTCATCTCGGAAAAGCGTCTTTCCGCCGATCAGAAGGATCGCGGTATTTCCGTACTGGTGGCCGAGAAGGGTCGTCAGGAAATCAAGGAAGACGGCAACCGCTACCTGATTCTCGACAATGGCTACCGTTACGACGGTCAGCCGGGGCTGGCCGACTATCGGGCCATCAAGTACGACACCTATGGCGTGCTGCTGCCCAAGCCGGATGTCAGCGACGAGGTGACCGATCGCGATGCGATGCCGACCCGCACCCTGCTGGACAATCCGGATATTCGTGCACGCGCCGAGCTCGAGTGGCGTGTGTCGCTGCCGTTGCTGGTGTTTATCGTGACGTTGATGGCGGTGCCGCTGTCGCGGGTCAATCCGCGCCAGGGACGTTTCCTCAAGTTGCTGCCGGCGATTCTTCTCTATATGGCTTATCTGACGATCCTGATCGCCGCACGCGGTGCTCTGGAAAAAGGCAAGATCCCCCCGGCACTGGGTCTGTGGTGGGTTCACGCAATATTCCTGGCCATTGGCCTGGGACTGCTCTATTGGGAGCCGTTGCGCTTGAAAATGGCGAGTCGCCGCAGTGCGCTGGAGGTGACCCGTGGTTAAGCTCGATCGCTACATTGGTGGCAGTGTTTTCATGGCGATCCTGGCGGTACTGGGGATCATTCTTGGCCTGGCGACCTTGTTTGCCTTCATCGACGAGATGAGTGATGTCACGGATACCTACACCCTCACCGACGTATTGAGCTACGTGGCGCTGACAGCGCCACGTCGGGTCTATGACATGCTGCCGATGGCGGCACTGATCGGTTGCCTGATCGGCCTGGGCAGCCTGGCCAGCAGCAGTGAATTGACCATCATGCGCGCCGCTGGCGTGTCCATCGGCCGGATCGTCTGGGCGGTGATGAAGCCGATGCTGGTGTTGATGCTGGCAGGCGTACTGGTCGGCGAGTACGTTGCGCCCGCTGCGGAAAACGTGGCCCAGGCCAATCGCTCACTGGCTCAGGGCATTGGTGATGCGCAGAGCGCCAAGCACGGTATGTGGCACCGCCAGGGTGATGAGTTCATTCACATCAACTCGGTGCAGCCGGACGGCATTCTGTACGGTGTGACTCGCTATCGTTTTGACCGCGAGCGTCACATGCTGACTTCGAGCTTCTCCAAGCGTGCGCAGTTCGAAACTGATCATTGGCAGCTGAACGACGTCACCACCACGGTGTTCCATGACGGCAGTACTGAAGTGGTCACGGCCCCGCAAGAACGCTGGGAAGTCCCGTTGAGCCCGCAACTGCTGAACACCGTGATCATGGCGCCGGAATCGTTGTCGATCAGCGGTTTGTGGGGTTACATCCACTATCTGGCGGATCAGGGCCTGAACAATGGCCGTTACTGGCTGGCGTTTTGGGTCAAGGTGTTGCAGCCACTGGTCACTGTTGCCCTGGTGTTGATGGCGATTTCCTTTATCTTCGGCCCGCTGCGCTCTGTGACGCTGGGTCAGCGTGTGTTTACAGGGGTGCTGGTCGGCTTTACCTTCCGTATCGCTCAGGATTTGCTCGGGCCTTCAAGCCTGGTCTTCGGTTTCTCGCCATTGTTCGCGGTGCTGGTTCCGGCTGGTATCTGTGGGGTGGCCGGTCTCTGGATGCTGCGCCGAGCCGGTTGATCGCAGGTATTTCCTGCCCCGGTTGACAGCCAAACGCCCCGTTCGCAAGAGCGGGGCGTTTTTGTATCCAATACCGTTGACCTGTGAACGTGACGCTTGCGTCGTGTATCAGGTACAATTCCCGGCTATTTTTCGGCGGGCTATGCCTGCAGCCTTTTTGAGTGTTGATCCGTGAGTGATTTGAGTCATATCCGCAATTTCTCCATCATCGCCCACATTGACCATGGCAAGTCGACTCTGGCCGATCGCTTCATCCAGATGTGCGGCGGCCTGGCCGAGCGTGAAATGGAAGCCCAGGTACTGGACTCCATGGACCTTGAGCGTGAACGCGGGATCACCATCAAGGCTCACAGCGTTACCCTGTATTACACCGCCCGTGACGGTATCAAGTACCAACTGAACTTCATTGACACCCCCGGCCACGTTGACTTTACCTACGAAGTCAGCCGGTCGCTGGCGGCCTGTGAAGGTGCCTTGCTGGTGGTCGATGCCGGTCAGGGTGTCGAGGCGCAATCGGTTGCCAACTGCTACACGGCAATCGAGCAGGGCCTGGAAGTGATGCCGGTCCTGAACAAGATCGACCTGCCACAGGCTGATCCGGACCGCGTAAAAGAAGAAATCGAAAAAATCATCGGCATCGATGCCACCGATGCGGTCGAGTGCAGTGCCAAGACCGGCCTGGGTGTCGATGAAGTGCTCGAGCGTCTGGTACACACCATTCCTGCGCCGACCGGCAACATCGAAGATCCGCTGCAAGCGTTGATCATCGACTCCTGGTTCGACAACTACCTGGGCGTTGTTTCCCTGGTTCGCGTGCGCCACGGCCGCGTGAAAAAGGGCGACAAGATTCTGGTGAAGTCCACCGGCAAGATCCACCTGGTCGACAGCGTCGGTGTGTTCAATCCGAAGCACACCGCCACCGTTGATCTGAAAGCCGGTGAAGTAGGCTTCATCATCGCCGGCATCAAGGACATTCACGGTGCGCCGGTAGGTGACACCCTGACCTTGAGCTCGACGCCGGACGTCGACGTGCTGCCAGGTTTCAAACGCATTCAGCCGCAGGTGTATGCCGGTCTGTTCCCGGTCAGCTCCGACGACTTCGAAGACTTCCGCGAAGCGCTGCAAAAGCTCACGCTGAACGACTCGTCGCTGCAATACACCCCGGAAAGCTCCGACGCCCTGGGCTTCGGCTTCCGTTGCGGGTTCCTCGGCATGCTGCACATGGAGATCATCCAGGAGCGCCTGGAGCGCGAGTACGACCTGGACCTGATCACCACGGCGCCGACGGTTATTTTCGAGCTGTTGCTGAAAACCGGTGAAACGATTTACGTCGACAACCCGTCCAAGCTACCGGACCTGTCGTCTATTGAAGACATGCGCGAGCCAATCGTTCGGGCAAATATTCTTGTGCCGCAGGAGCACCTGGGCAACGTCATTACCCTGTGCATCGAGAAGCGTGGCATTCAACACGATATGCTGTTCCTCGGTAGCCAGGTCCAGGTGACCTACGATTTGCCGATGAACGAAGTGGTCCTGGACTTCTTCGATCGCCTGAAATCCACGAGTCGCGGCTATGCTTCGCTGGATTACCATTTCGATCGTTATCAATCAGCTAATCTGGTGAAGCTGGATGTATTGATCAACGGTGAAAAAGTCGACGCCCTGGCGTTGATCGTGCACCGTGACAACGCGCACTACAAAGGTCGTGCGTTGACCGAGAAGATGAAAGAACTGATTCCGCGGCAGATGTTCGACGTGGCAATCCAGGCCGCCATTGGCGGACAGATTGTGGCGCGGACAACCGTCAAGGCACTCAGAAAGAACGTATTGGCCAAATGCTACGGTGGTGACGTTAGCCGTAAGCGCAAGCTGTTGGAAAAGCAGAAGGCCGGTAAAAAACGCATGAAGCAGGTCGGCAACGTGGAAATTCCACAAGAAGCCTTCCTCGCTGTGCTCAGGTTGGATAGTTAGGTCCTATGTCACTAAATTTCCCGCTGTTGCTGGTCATCGCCGTTTTCGTTTGCGGTCTGTTGGGGTTGCTCGACCTGATCTTTCTGGCGCCGCGTCGGCGTGCCGCCATTACCTCTTATCAGGGTAGCGTCACTGAGCCTGACATGATGGTGGTCGAGAAACTGAACAAAGAACCGATGCTGGTTGAATACGGCAAATCGTTCTTTCCAGTGCTGTTCATCGTGCTGGTCTTGCGTTCGTTCCTGGTGGAGCCGTTCCAGATTCCGTCTGGTTCGATGAAGCCGACCCTGGACGTTGGCGACTTCATTCTGGTGAACAAGTTTTCTTACGGGATCCGCTTGCCGGTGCTCGATACGAAAGTCATCCAGGTGGGTGATCCGCAGCGTGGCGATGTGATGGTGTTCCGCTACCCAAGCGACCCGAACGTCAACTACATCAAGCGTGTAGTGGGCTTGCCGGGTGATCAGATTCGTTACACCGCCGACAAGCGTCTGTTCGTCAACGGTGAGTCGATCGCAGAGCAGCTGGTTGGCTCCGAGCCGGGTACGCTGGGCAGTGCCGAGCTCTACAAGGAAAAACTCGGCGCCGCCGAGCACCTGATCCGCAAGGAAATGAGCCGCTACCGCGCAACCCCGGACCATCAATGGACCGTGCCTGCCGGGCACTACTTCATGATGGGCGACAACCGCGACAACTCCAACGACAGTCGCTACTGGGATGATCCAACTATTCCCAAGGATCTGCTGGGCATGGTTCCCGACAAGAATATCGTCGGCAAGGCCTTCGCCGTCTGGATGAGCTGGCCGGAACCCAAACTCAGTCACCTGCCGAATTTCTCGCGGGTTGGCCTGATCAAGTAATCACCCACGGCGCTGTTGAACACAGCGCCGAATGCATTTCTGGAGCCTGTAGAAGGTCACCGCAGATGCATGAAGCCAACGATATTCAGGATGTAATTTTTGAACACAGCGTTAATTGTCCAAGAGCCTAGCAGCGTTGCTGTGATGGACGTCGACCACGAACTCAGCGTGGGTAAACCGTGAGCGTCTCTTTAAGCCGTCTCGAGCGTCAGCTCGGTTATACCTTCAAGGACCAGGAACTGATGGTCCTGGCCCTGACACATCGCAGCTTTGCCGGGCGCAACAACGAGCGCCTGGAATTCCTCGGTGATGCCATTCTCAACTTCGTTGCCGGTGAAGCGCTGTTCGACCGCTTTCCGCTGGCTCGCGAAGGCCAGCTGTCGCGTTTGCGCGCACGCCTGGTCAAAGGTGAGACGCTGGCCGTATTGGCGCGTGGTTTCGATCTTGGCGAGTACCTGCGCCTGGGGTCCGGTGAGTTGAAGAGCGGCGGGTTCCGCCGTGAATCGATCCTCGCCGATGCCCTCGAAGCGCTGATCGGTGCGATCTACCTGGATGCCGGCATGGACATGGCGCGCGAACGCGTGCTGGCCTGGCTGACGTCCGAGTTCGACAGCCTGACGCTGGTCGACACCAACAAAGATCCAAAGACTCGCCTGCAGGAGTTCTTGCAGTCGCGTGCCTGTGAACTGCCGCGTTACGAAGTGGTGGATATCCAGGGTGAGCCGCATTGCCGGACGTTCTTCGTCGAATGCGAAATCACCTTACTGAACGAAAAAAGCCGAGGTCAGGGTGTGAGTCGTCGTATTGCCGAACAGGTAGCGGCCGCCGCAGCACTGATTGCCCTGGGCGTGGAGAATGGCCATGACTGATTCAACTGCAACTCGCTGTGGCTATGTCGCCATCGTCGGCCGTCCGAACGTGGGCAAATCCACGCTGCTGAACCACATCCTGGGTCAGAAGCTGGCGATCACCTCGCGCAAACCGCAAACCACCCGTCACAACATGCTCGGTATCAAGACCGAAGGCGATGTGCAGGCGATCTACGTCGACACCCCCGGCATGCACAAAGGTGGCGAGAAAGCCCTCAACCGCTACATGAACAAGACCGCTTCGGCCGCGTTGAAAGACGTCGACGTGGTGATCTTCGTGGTTGATCGCACCAAGTGGACCGAAGAGGACCAGATGGTGCTCGAGCGCGTTCAGTACGTGACGGGCCCGTTGATCGTGGCGCTGAACAAGACCGACCGCATCGAAGACAAAGCCGAGCTGATGCCGCACCTGAGCTGGTTGCAGGAACAGCTGCCGAACGCGCAGATCATTCCGATTTCGGCGCAGCACGGGCACAACCTCGATGCGCTGGAGCGGGTGATCGCCGGTCACTTGCCGGAAAACGATCACTTCTTCCCGGAAGACCAGATCACCGACCGCAGCAGCCGTTTCCTCGCCGCCGAACTGGTGCGTGAGAAAATCATGCGCCAGATGGGCGCCGAGCTGCCATACCAGATCACCGTGGAAATCGAAGAGTTCAAGCAGCAGGGGAAAACCCTGCACATCCATGCGTTGATCCTCGTCGAACGTGACGGTCAGAAGAAAATCATCATTGGCGACAAGGGCGAGCGGATCAAACGCATCGGCACCGAAGCGCGCAAGGACATGGAGCTGCTGTTCGACTCCAAGATCATGCTCAACCTTTGGGTCAAAGTGAAAGGCGGCTGGTCCGACGACGAACGCGCCCTGCGTTCGCTGGGTTACGGCGACCTGTAATCAGGTTTGGCACAAGGTTCAAGGCCTTGTGCTGGCCTTTGTGGCGAGGGAGCTTGCTCCCGCTGGGTCGCAAAGCGGCCCCAAAACCATTTGCCCCGGTGTGCCTGACTCTCCGCGGCTGCTTGATGTCGGGGCTGCTTCGCAGCCCAGCGGGAGCAAGCTCCCTCGCCACAGTTGATCTCCTCTGAGATTTGGACTCTGATGTCGACCACCGCGCCAACCGGCCAACCCGCCTACGTGCTCCATAGCCGTGCCTACCGCGAAAATAGCGCGTTGGTGGATTTCCTCACGCCGCAAGGTCGGCTGCGGGCGGTGTTGCGCAGCGCGCGGGGCAAGGCCGGAACGCTGGCGCGGCCATTCGTGCCGCTGGAAGTCGAGTTCCGTGGTCGGGGCGAGCTGAAGAACGTCGGTCGCATGGAAAGCGCGGGCGTTTCCACCTGGCTCAATGGTGAGGCGCTGTTCAGCGGTCTCTACCTCAACGAGCTGCTGATCCGCCTGCTGCCGTCCGAAGATCCTCATCCTGCGGTATTCGATCATTACGCCGCGACCTTGCTGGCGCTGGCCGAAGGGCGTCCGTTGGAGCCTTTGTTGCGCTCATTCGAATGGCGGCTGCTCGATGACCTGGGCTACGGCTTTGCGCTGAACGCGGATATCCACGGCGAACCTATCGCACCCGACGGCCTGTATCGCTTGCAGGTCGATGCAGGTCTGGAGCGGGTTTACCTGCTGCAGCCTGGTCTGTTCAACGGTACCGAACTGTTGGCCATGGCCGACGCCGACTGGAGCGCACCGGGTGCCTTGTCCGCCGCCAAGCGCTTGATGCGTCAGGCGTTGGCCGTTCACCTGGGCGGACGTCCACTGGTCAGTCGCGAATTGTTTCGCAAGCCCTGATCAACCCGTATGCTGTGCACCGAACTTTCTCTTCTTCTGGAGCGCTTCCGTGACCACCAGCAATCGCATTCTTCTTGGCGTGAACATCGACCACGTTGCCACCCTGCGTCAGGCCCGGGGTACGCGTTACCCTGACCCTGTGAAAGCAGCGCTGGACGCGGAAGAGGCAGGCGCTGATGGCATCACCGTGCACTTGCGTGAAGACCGTCGGCACATTCAAGAGCGCGACGTGTTGTTGCTCAAGGACGTGCTGCAAACCCGCATGAACTTCGAGATGGGCGTCACCGAGGAAATGATGGCGTTCGCTGAACGCATTCGTCCGGCGCACATTTGCCTGGTCCCGGAAACCCGTCAGGAACTGACCACCGAAGGCGGTCTGGATGTGGCAGGGCAGGAAGCGCGGATCAAGGCGGCGGTGGATCGTCTGGCGAAAATCGGCTGCGAAGTGTCACTGTTCATTGATGCCGACGAGCGCCAGATCGAAGCCTCGAAACGTGTTGGCGCACCGGCCATCGAATTGCACACCGGCCGTTATGCGGACGCCGAGACGCCGACTGCGGTGGCTGAAGAGCTGAAGCGTGTGGCGGATGGCGTGGCGTTTGGCTTGACGCAAGGCCTGATCGTCAACGCCGGTCACGGTCTGCACTACCACAACGTCGAGGCAGTTGCGGCGATCAAAGGCATCAACGAACTGAACATCGGCCACGCGCTGGTGGCGCATGCGCTGTTCGTCGGGTTCAAGTCGGCTGTTTCAGAGATGAAAGCGCTGATCCTCGCCGCAGCAAAAGCCTGACGCTCAACCTCATACCCGTAGGAGCAAGGCTTGCCCGCGATGCAGGCGCCGCGGTCCGCCTGAATCACCGCGGTGATGCCATCGCGGGCAAGCCTTGCGCCTACGGGAGGAGGGGGGTACCTAGAGCGGTGGGTTTTCTTCGGGCGGTTTGGTTTTGTCGATGCCCGGCACATGCAGGTTGCCTTGGGTGACCTGATCGCCCTCAAGCTGCGGCTGCGTGACCCACGTCAGAATGTCGTAGTAACGCCGGATGTTCGCCACAAAATGCACCGGCTCACCGCCCCGGGCGTAGCCATAGCGGGTTTTGCTGTACCACTGTTTCTGCGACAGGCGCGGCAGGATCTTTTTCACGTCCAGCCACTTGTCCGGATTCAGTCCTTCCTTGGCTGCGAGTTTGCGCGCGTCATCCAGGTGACCGCTGCCGACGTTGTAGGCCGCCAGCGCAAACCATGTGCGATCCGGCTCCTGGATCGAGTCGTCGAGTTGATCCTTCGTGTAAGCCAGGTACTTCGCGCCGCCCATGATGCTTTGCTTGGCGTCCAGGCGATTGGACACGCCCATGGCCTGCGCGGTGTTCTGGGTCAGCATCATCAGGCCGCGAACGCCGGTTTTCGAGGTGACCGCCGGTTGCCACAGCGATTCCTGATAACCGATTGCGGCGAGCAGTCGCCAGTCGACTTTCTCTTCCTTGGCCGAGGCCTTGAAGTGCTTCTCGTACTTGGGCAGTCGTTGCTGCAAGTGCTCGGCGAAGGTGTAGGCGCCCATGTAGCCGAGTACATCGACATGGCCGTAATAGCGGTCTTTCAGCCGTTGCAGGGTGCCATTTTTCTGCGCCTTGTCGAGGAAGTCGTTGATCTCGTTGAGCAGGCTGTTGTCGTCACCGGCGGCCACCGCCCAGCTCTGGTTGCTGGCGTCGCCCAGGTCGAAGGCGACTCGCGCATTAGTGAAGTACACCTGGTTCATCGCGACTTCGTTGGAGTCGACCAGCGTCAGGTCGATCTGACCTTCATCAACCATGCGCAGCAGGTCAACGACCTCAACCGCGTCGGATTCTTCGTATTCAATGCCGGGGTATTTCTTTTTCAGCGCGGCCAGTTGGTCGGCGTGGGTGCTGCCCTTGAGCACCATGATTGTCTTGCCGACCAGATCGGCTGCCGAGGTCGGCCGGGACTGGCCGTTGCGGTAGATGATCTGTGGGGTGACTTCCAGATACGAGTGGGAAAACCGCACTTGCTGTTTGCGTTTGTCGCTGCCGACCAGACCGGCGGCAGCCAGCACCGGGCCGCCAGGTTTGCCTAACTGACCGTACAGGTCGTCGAGGTTGTCTGCGGTTTCGATCTTGAGTTTCACGCCCAGATCGTCGGCGAAGCGCTTCACCAGCTCGTATTCGAAGCCGGTTTCACCGTTGCGATCCTGAAAGTAGGTAGCGGGGCTGTTGCGGGTAACCACACGCAGCACGCCATCCTCCTTTACGCGCTCCAGTGTGTTGGGTTTATCAACACAGCCACTGAGCATCAGGAAGAGTCCGGTTGCGATGAGCCATTTGGCGAATCGCGGACGCAAAGCCGTTGGGGAAAACATCTGCGCAGTATACGCAAAGGACCACGGCCGCCATATCTCGACAGTAAAGGGCTTGTCTGCTAGAGCGTTCAAAAATCGGCAAAAGCCCGCAAGAACAGGCGCTCGGGCCTGATTGCGACAACAAAAATAACCCCCGGCGCGCCCCTTGATGCGCATGGGTTACAGGCTTTGAGCCCCAGGCCGACGTTCGGACAATACCGGGTGTAGCGTTTCGGGTGCTGTCGCGGGCGGTTTAGGCTAGAATGCACGGCCTCAAAGCACACCCCCTTCCGAGGCTGTCCCGAAGATGTTGATCCTGCGCGGCGCTCCTGCCCTTTCTGCCTTTCGCCACAGCAAACTCCTTGAGCAACTGAGCCAGAAGGTCCCGGCTGTCAGTGGCTTATATGCTGAATTCGCTCACTTCGCCGAAGTCACCGGCGTCCTGACCGGCGACGAACAGCAGGTGCTAGCGCGCCTTCTGAAGTACGGTCCTAGTGTTCCGGTACAAGAGCCGACCGGCCGTCTGTTCCTGGTGTTGCCGCGTTTCGGCACCATCTCGCCCTGGTCGAGCAAGGCCAGCGATATCGCCCGCAACTGTGGCCTGGCGAAAATCCAGCGCCTGGAGCGCGGTATCGCTTTCTACGTGACCGGTGAATTCACCGACGCACAAGCACAGCTGATTGCCGACGGTCTGCACGACCGCATGACCCAGATCGTGCTGGAAAACCTCGAACAGGCTGCTGGCCTGTTCAGTCACTCCGAACCGAAGCCGTTGACGGCGATCGACGTTCTGGGTGGCGGTCGCGCCGCACTGGAAACCGCTAACGTCGAGCTGGGCCTGGCCCTGGCGGAAGACGAGATCGACTACCTGGTCAACGCCTTTATTGGCTTGAAGCGCAACCCGCACGACATCGAACTGATGATGTTCGCCCAGGCGAACTCCGAGCACTGCCGTCACAAGATCTTCAACGCCAGTTGGGACATCGACGGCGAGAGCCAGGAAAAAAGCCTGTTCGGCATGATCAAGAACACCTACGTGATGCACAGCGAAGGCGTTCTGTCGGCTTACAAGGACAACGCTTCGGTGATCGTCGGCTCTGTCGCCGGGCGTTTCTTCCCGGACCCTGAGACCCGCCAGTACGGCGCGGTGCAGGAACCGGTGCACATCCTGATGAAAGTCGAGACGCACAACCACCCGACCGCGATTGCCCCGTTCCCGGGCGCATCCACCGGTTCCGGTGGCGAGATCCGTGACGAAGGCGCTACCGGTCGCGGCGCCAAGCCAAAGGCTGGCCTGACCGGTTTCACCGTGTCCAACCTGCAAATCCCGGGCTTCGAACAGCCATGGGAAGTGCCGTACGGCAAGCCTGAGCGCATCGTTACCGCGCTGGACATCATGATCGAAGGCCCATTGGGCGGCGCTGCATTCAACAACGAATTCGGCCGTCCGGCGCTGACCGGTTATTTCCGTACCTTCGAACAATCCATCACCACACCGCGTGGCGATGAAGTGCGTGGTTATCACAAGCCGATCATGTTGGCCGGCGGCATGGGCAACATCCGTGAGGAACACGTCAAGAAAGGCGAAATCCTCGTGGGCTCCAAGCTGATCGTGCTGGGCGGCCCGGCGATGCTGATCGGTCTGGGCGGCGGCGCGGCTTCCTCCATGGCCACCGGCACCAGCTCGGCCGACCTGGACTTTGCTTCCGTACAACGCGAAAACCCGGAAATGGAACGCCGTTGCCAGGAAGTCATCGACCGTTGCTGGCAGTTGGGCGAACGCAACCCGATCAGCTTTATCCACGACGTCGGCGCGGGCGGTCTGTCCAACGCCTTCCCGGAACTGGTCAACGATGGCGACCGCGGCGGCCGCTTCGAACTGCGCAACATTCCAAACGACGAGCCGGGCATGGCCCCGCACGAAATCTGGAGCAACGAATCCCAGGAGCGCTACGTCCTGGCGGTCGGCCCGGCCGACTTCGAACGCTTCAAGGCAATCTGCGAACGTGAGCGTTGCCCGTTTGCCGTTGTCGGCGAAGCGACTGCCGAGCCGCAACTGACCGTGACCGACAGCCACTTCGGCAATAGCCCGGTGGATATGCCACTCGAAGTGCTGCTGGGCAAAGCCCCGCGCATGCACCGTTCGGCTGTTCGCGAAACCGAACTGGGCGACGATTTCGATCCATCGACCCTGGCCATTGCTGACTGCGTCGAGCGCGTTCTGCATCACCCGGCCGTGGCCAGCAAAAGCTTCCTGATCACCATCGGCGACCGCACCATCACCGGCCTCGTGGCCCGTGATCAGATGGTCGGCCCGTGGCAGGTTCCCGTGGCTGACGTTGCCGTCACCGCCACCAGCTTCGACGTCTACACCGGTGAAGCCATGGCCATGGGCGAGCGTACTCCGCTGGCACTGCTGGACGCTCCGGCGTCGGGCCGCATGGCCATCGGCGAAACCCTGACCAACATCGCGGCCTCGCGCATCGGCAAGATCTCCGACATCAAACTGTCGGCGAACTGGATGTCGGCTGCCGGTCACCCGGGCGAAGACGCGCGTCTGTACGACACCGTGAAAGCGGTCGGCATGGAACTGTGCCCGGAACTGGGCATCACCATTCCGGTGGGCAAGGACTCGATGTCCATGGCCACGCGCTGGAATGACGAAGGCGTCGACAAGACCGTAACTTCGCCAATGTCCCTGATCGTGACCGGTTTCGCGCCAGTGACTGACATCCGTCAGACCCTGACCCCGCAACTGCGCATGGACAAGGGCACCACCGACCTGATCCTGATCGACCTGGGCCGCGGCCAGAACCGCATGGGTGCTTCGATCCTCGCGCAGGTTCACGGCAAGCTCGGCAAGCAGGCACCGGACGTTGATGACGCCGAAGACCTGAAAGCCTTCTTCGCAGTGATCCAGGGCCTCAATGCCGACGGTCACCTGCTGGCTTACCACGACCGTTCCGACGGTGGTCTGCTGACCAGCGTGGTGGAAATGGCCTTTGCCGGCCACTGCGGTCTGAGCCTGAACCTTGACGGTCTGGCAGAAACTTCTGCCGACATCGCCGAGATCCTGTTCAACGAAGAACTGGGTGCTGTCATCCAGGTTCGTCAGGACTCGACGCCGGACATCCTTGCTCAATTCAGCGCCGCAGGTCTGGGCGACTGCGTGTCGGTGATCGGCCAGCCGATGAACAACGGCGAGATCAGCATCACTTTCAACGGCGACACCGTGTTCGAAGGCCAGCGTCGTCTGCTGCAACGTCAGTGGGCTGAAACCAGCTATCAAATCCAGCGTCTGCGTGACAACGCCGACTGCGCCGAACAAGAGTTCGACGTGCTGCTGGAAGAAGACAACCCGGGCCTGAGCGTCAAGCTGAGCTACGACGTGAACCAGGACGTTGCCGCGCCTTACATCAAGAAAGGCATTCGCCCACAGGTTGCCGTACTGCGTGAGCAGGGCGTCAACGGTCAGGTGGAAATGGCGGCCGCGTTCGACCGCGCCGGTTTCAATGCGATCGACGTGCACATGAGTGACATCCTTGCTGGCCGTGTCGACCTGAACGAGTTCAAAGGTCTGGTGGCGTGCGGTGGCTTCTCCTACGGTGACGTACTGGGTGCCGGTGAAGGCTGGGCGAAATCGGCGCTGTTCAACAGCCGTGCTCGCGATGCGTTCCAGGGCTTCTTCGAGCGTACCGACAGCTTCACCCTCGGCGTGTGCAACGGTTGCCAGATGATGTCCAACCTGCACGAGCTGATCCCGGGCAGCGAGTTCTGGCCGCACTTCGTACGCAACCGTTCCGAGCAGTTCGAAGCGCGTGTGGCGATGGTTCAGGTTCAGGAATCGAACTCGATCTTCCTGCAGGGCATGGCTGGTTCGCGTATGCCGATCGCCATCGCTCACGGTGAAGGTCATGCCGAGTTCGCCAGCGAAGAAGCGTTGCTGCAAGCCGATCTGTCGGGTTGCGTGGCGATGCGTTTCGTCGACAACCACGGCAAGGTTACCGAGCGCTATCCGGCCAACCCGAACGGCTCGCCGCGCGGGATCACCGGTTTGACCAGCCGTGACGGTCGCGTGACGATCATGATGCCGCACCCGGAGCGGGTGTTCCGCGCCGTGCAGAACTCGTGGCGCTCGGAAGAGTGGAACGAAGATGCGCCGTGGATGCGTATGTTCCGTAATGCTCGTGTGTGGGTGAACTAAGCGCTGTGTACAAGCTCAGTTTTTTTGTTCCTCAGAGCCATGTTGAGGTGGTCAAGGGTGCTGTGTTCGCTGCCGGTGGTGGGCGGATCGGTGCTTATGATCACTGTTCGTGGCAGGTGCTTGGGTTGGGTCAGTTTCGGCCTTTGGACGGTAGTCAGCCGTTTATTGGTCAGGCGGGGCTGGTCGAGCAGGTTGAGGAATGGAAGGTTGAGCTGGTGGTCAGCGATGAGTTGATTGGTGTTGTGGTGGCGGCTCTGAAGCAGAGTCATCCCTATGAGACGCCGGCTTACGAGGTGTGGCGGCTGGAAGATTTCTGATCTTCCTGCGCTTTAACAAGAAACCCGCTGAAGTGATTTCAGCGGGTTTTTTATTGCCCGGGATTCCATGAATGCACTCGTTCCACTGTGCGAGCCGAGCTTGCTCGCGATGGCGGCCTGACAGCCGACCCATCTCCCGCAGATGTACACCAATCAAAACTGTGGGAGCTGGCTTGCCTGCGAAGGCGGCCTGACAGCCGACCAATCTCTTGCAGGTGTACATATCCATTCCTGCGGTAACGGCCACTTACGGTTTCGCTCTTACAGCGACTCCCTTTGGCAGACGCCCCAAAGGAAGCAAAGGTCTTCGCCCCAAGCGTACGGCACCTCGCTTAGGCTCGGCGTTCCCTCGCTCCGGTGTCCATCAGGGGGCATCGCCTACGGTCTGCTTCGCGACGACCTCCTCTCGATGTGTCCGGCTGCGCCGTACGGCGCTGCGCGCCCACCCCCTGATGAACACCTCCACTCGGCCTCCCGAAGGGGCGGGTGGATCAAGATCAACAGCAAGTGTAGTGGTCTAATTTCCCCGGACACCTCGATAGGTGGAGAATGCATCTATCGAGGAGTTTTTCATGACTGGCAAACGCAGAACATTCGACGACAGCTTCAAGCTGCAAGTCGTAAAGATGATCAAGGACCAGGGACTGGCCGTTCCGCAGGTCTGCCGCGACCTGAATATTGGTGAGACTGCCGTCCGGCGCTGGGTACAGCAGTACGAGGCTGAACAGTTGGGAGAGACCGGAATCGGCAAACCCTTGACTGCTGAGCAACAACGTATCCGACAGTTAGAGCAGGAAAACCGCCAGCTCAAGATGGATAACGATGTATTAAAAAAAGCTACCGCCTTCTTTGCCCGCGAGCTGAAGTAACGTATCGCTTGGTTCGGCAGCTGCAACAGAAGGCTTATTCGGTGGCGCATGTCTGTCGGCTGCTGGGTATCAGTCGATCCGGCTTCTACGAAGCCAACAAGCGTGCTGAAGCGCCAGCATCAGTTTGTCCCATGGCTCTGCAACTCAAGGCATCGTTTGCCGCGAGTGGCGGCTGTTATGGCAGTCGCCCGTTGCGTAAAGCGTTACGCGCCAAGGGCATGGAAATAGGCGTTTATAAAATTCGTCGTTTGATGCGTGCCCACGGTCTGCGTTCGGCCTGGAAGCGCAAGTTTGTGCACACGACCGATAGCAACCATGATCTGCCGATTGCTGAAAATGTGTTGAATCGCCAATTCGAACCCGAAGCGGTGAACAAGGCCTGGGTAGCGGACATTACCTATATCCGGACCCGTAGCGGCTGGCTGTATCTGGCCGTGGTACTGGACTTGTTCTCACGCAAGATCGTGGGTTGGTCCATGGCCCCGAACATGCCGGCTGAGCTGGTGTGTAGTGCAATGCAACTGGCAGTTGCTCAGCGTCAACCGCCACCTGGTCTGATCGCTCATTCGGATCGCGGTAGCCAGTACGCCAGCGCGAGCTACAGGGCGCTGCTGACAAGAAATAACATGCAGCAAAGCATGAGCCGTAAAGGTAACTGCTGGGACAACTCAGTGATGGAGCGCTTCTTCCTGAGTTTGAAAATGGAGCGGGTATGGCGGCGCGATTACGCCAATCACGCCGAAGCGATACGTGACATCACTGAATACATCGTTGGGTTTTACAACAACGAGCGGCTGCACTCGAAACTGGGATATCTGCCACCGACCGTTTACGAACGGCAATGGCGTCTAAACCACCTATCGAGGTGTCCGGAATTAGTTGACCACTACAAAGAGCACGGCGGCCTGACAGCCGGCCTGAGTGGTTAGATGCTGCGCGTGGGGATGGCACTTGTGTAATGCCTGTAGGAGTCGAGTCGAATTCGACGACAGCATCACGGGCAGCGCAGAAATCTCTGACAAGTCTTTAAGGTTGCCGCTCGGAAGCACCGCGTCTAGCCTTTGATCGTCGCTGCCAATTCAGCGACCGGGACTGCAAGCCCGAAAATTGTTAGGCGCTTACAGGCGCCGCATCTACAACGGATGTCGGTCGCTCCAATTTTTCTCAGGAGCTCCACAATGATCAAAGACAACTCCATCCCTCCAGAACACGACGACGTCTCCCCCTACGAATCCCTCGATTCAAAAAAGCTCCACGACGCCGCGCACCGCGCCCTCGATCACTACCTGAAACCCACCCTCGCCAAACTGCGCTTCAGCGACTTGCGCTCAGACCGCTTGTTCAGCGTTTCACCCGACGTGGGCCTCGAAAGCCTGTTGGCCAATGCCTCGGAAGATCTGGCCTCGGTCAAGGTGATGGCCGCCGACCTGGCATTCGAGATCGAAGGTTCGCGACGCAGCGTGGCGCTGGCGATTTGCCGGATGGTCGATGGCGCTTTGTTGTTGGTGGACAAGGCGCTGGATGACTACAACCCGTCGGAGTCTGACCAGTTTTACGTCAAGGAATAGCGGCGCAGCAGGTCATTCATGCGGCGTAAAACAAAAAAAACCGCTGAACCGGAAACGGTCAGCGGTTTTTTGTTGGGCGGGGAACGTCGAGGTTCGGATGTACTTTGTGGCGAGGGAGCTTGCTCCCGCTCGGCTGCGAAGCAGTCGTAAAACCGGCTAAGCGTTGTTTCTGGAAATATGGGTTGCCCGGTTTTGGGAGTGCTCCGCACTCCAGCGGGAGCAAGCTCCCTCGCCACAGGAGTTGTGTCGATTTTCAGACTTTGGCGCTGACCTCACTCCGATTCACCAACCCCTCCAGCGCCTCACTCAAACTCAACGCCTTGTCGCCAATCAACAGGTGCCACACGCCACCGTCCAACGCGCTGACACCCTGGCAACCCAAGTCCTTCAGCTGACATTCCGACAGCGCTTTACCGTCCGCCAGTTGCAGGCGAATCCGGGTCATGGCCACGCAATCCAGTTGCAGCACGTTGTCGCTGCCACCCACGGCGTTAAGCCATTTCTGCGCTTCTGGTGTCTCCACGGGTGCTGCTTTCGGCGTTTCTTCGGTCACCACTACAGCGGCTACCAAAGCTGAACCAGCAGTCGGCATCGCCTGGCGAATTTCATCGGCGATGCTGTCCGCCAGCGGCCCGACCACTACCTGCAAGCTGCCGCCTTTGCCGGGGCGAACCACGGCCATGGCGCCGAGGGCTTTCAATTCGCTGTCGGAGGCTTTGTTGCGGTCGACCATTTCCAGGCGCAAGCGCGTGGTGCAAGCGCCGACGGTGATCAGGTTTTCAGCACCGCCCAAGGCTTGAATGTAGGCTCCGGCGCGTTGATTTTCGCTTAGCACCACCTTTTCACCACCGACGACACCTTCACGCCCCGGTGTCTTCAGGTTGAAACGACGGATGCAGAAGTCGAACACCACGTAGTAGATCACCGCGTACGCCAGGCCTACCGGGAACACCAGCCAGCCGTTGGTGGACTTGCCCCAGCCCAGCGCCATGTCGATGGCGCCGCCAGAGAAGGTGAAGCCCAAGTGAATGTTCAACGCATTGGTGATGGCCATCGCCATGCCAGTCAGCAGCGCGTGCAGTAAATACAGCAGCGGTGCGAGGAACATGAAGGCGAATTCGATCGGTTCGGTGACGCCCGTCAGGAACGAGGTCAGGGCCATCGACAGGAAGATCCCGCCCATGACTTTGCGGCGTTCCGGCAGGGCGTTGCGGTACATCGCCAGGCAGGCGGCGGGCAGACCGAAGATCATCATCGGGAACATCCCGGTCATGAACTGGCCGCCCTTCGGGTCGCCGGCAAAATAGCGTGCCAGGTCGCCGGTGACGATGGCGCCGGTGGTCGGGTCGGTGAAGCTGCCGAAGATGAACCACGCCATGTTGTTGAGGATGTGGTGCAGGCCGGTGATGATCAGCAAGCGGTTGAACACGCCGAAGACGAAGGCACCGATGCTGCCGCTTTCCAGCAGCAGTTGGCCGAAGCTGTTGATGCCGTGCTGGATCGGCGGCCAGATCAAACCGAAGATTACGCCTAGGCCAACGGCGCTGAACCCGGTGGCAATCGGCACGAAGCGCCGGCCGCCGAAGAACGCCAGGTATTCCGGTAGCTTGATGTCCTTGAAGCGGTTGTACAGCGCGCCGGCCATCAAGCCGCTGATGATCCCGGCGAGCATGCCCATGTTGATGCTCGCATCCAGCACTTTCAGTGTGGAGACCATCACCAGGTAACCAATCGCCCCGGCCAGCCCGGCGGTGCCGTTGTTGTCCCGGGCGAACCCGACTGCGATGCCGATGGCGAAGATCAGCGCCAGGTTGGCGAAGATCACTTGCCCGGCGTCGTGGATGATCGCGATGTTCAAAAGGTCGGTGTCGCCCAGACGCAGCAACAGGCCGGCAATCGGCAGGATCGCGATGGGCAGCATCAGCGCCCGTCCGAGGCGCTGCAAGCCTTCGATGAAGAGTTGGTACATGGCGTATCTCCCTGTGTTCTTGTTGTTTTTAGCTCAGAGGCCAATGTTGATGACAGGCGTGACGCACCGCCGTGGCGCTGCTCAGGTTGAGCAGGGTGGCGCTGAAGCGTCGGCAGTCGGCGGCGTCCAGTTGGCGGACGCGTTCCTTGATTTCACCGACTTGCGGCGGGCTGACGGACAGCTCGCGGATACCCAGGCCAATCAGCACCGGGGTCGCCAGTGGATCGGAGGCCAGTGCACCGCAAACGCCGACCCAACGCTGATGCTTGGCGGCACCGATGCAGGTCTGGGCGATTAGCCGCAGCAGCGCCGGGTGCAGGGCATCGACCCGTGCGGCGAGACCGGCGTGGTCGCGGTCCATGGCCAGGGTGTATTGGGACAGGTCGTTGGTGCCGATGGACAGGAAGTCCGCGTGTTCCGCCAATTGCTCGGCGAGCAGCGCCGCGGCCGGGACTTCGATCATCACCCCCAGTTCTGGACGCTGCGTGAGCGCAAGCTCGGCGCACAAGGCATCGAGGCGTTGGCGGATGTACAGCAATTCGTCGACCTCGGTGACCATCGGCAGCAAAATCCGGCAGCGCTGCAACGGGCTGACTTGCAGCAGTGCGCGCAATTGTTGGTCGAGCAGCTCCGGGCGCACCTGGGCCATGCGGATGCCGCGCAGGCCGAGCACCGGGTTGGCTTCGGCCGGCAGCGGCAGGTAGTCGAGTTGTTTGTCGCCGCCGACGTCGATGGTACGGATGATCACTGACTTGTCGCCCATGGCATCCAGCACCGCTTGATAGGCCTGGCGTTGTTCCTGTTCATCCGGCGCGGTCTGGCGATCGACGAACAGAAACTCGGTGCGCAGCAGGCCAACGCCATCGGCGCCGCCTTTCAACGCATCAGCCGCCTCATTGCTGGAGGCCACGTTGGCCGCGACTTCGATCCGCAGACCATCACGGGTGTGTGCCGGGGTGTGGGCTTGCGCTTGTTGGTGTTCGCGGCGTTGCAGATGTTCACGCTGGGCTTGGGCGACTTGCTCCAGGCGTTGGCTGTCGGGCGTCAGCTCCAGGCGTCCACCATCGGCGTCCAGCACCACCGACTGGCCTTGCGGTAGATGGAGCAGTGAGGCGCTGAGGGCAACCAGGCACGGCAGGCCTTTGCCACGGGCAAGAATCGCCACGTGGGAGGTCGCGCCACCTTCGGCCATGCACAGCCCGGCGACGCCTTGCTGGCTCAGTTGCAGCAAATCGGAAGGGGTCAGTTCATGCGCGGCGACGATAGCGCCGGCCGGTACGTCGTAGTGCCAGTCCTGACCGAGCAAGGCGCGCAGTACCCGTTGCCTGAGGTCGCGCAGGTCGTTGGCGCGTTCGGCCAGCAGTGGGTTGCCGAGCTGTTGCAATACCTCGCATTGCACCTCGATTGACTGGCTCCAGGCGTGGGTGGCGGCGCTGCCCTGATCGATCGACTGGATGGCCGCTTCAAGCAGCGCCGGGTCTTCGAGCAGCGCCAGGTGGGCGGCGAAAATCTGTTCCTCTTCGGTGTGTTTGTGCTTTTTGGCGTGGGACAGCGTTTCGCGGATTTCGCTGCGAACCTGTTCCAGTGCACGGTCGAGGGCTTGCAGTTGTTCTTCGGCGTTATGCTTGCCGGTGTCTTCCGGTAGAGGGATGGCCGCCAGTTGGAACAGCGGGCCGCCGACCAGGCCCGGCGCTGCACAGACACCATTGAGCACGCCGGCTTCGGCGGTACGGGTACGCTGGGCAATCGGTGTCGGTGCGGTCGCGTGGCTGTCGTCGTTGACCGCCGTGGACAAGGCGTTCAACAAGGCTTGCAACGCCGCCTTGGCGTCCGCGCCCTTGCAACTGACTTGAACCTCGTCCTGCTCGCCAATCCCCAGGCCCATCAGTCCGATCAGGCTGTCGCACGACGCCGATTTACCGGCGAAATGCAGCTGCGATTTACTGTTGAACAGGTGCGCGGTCTGGCGGATCAGCGCCGCTGGTCGTGCATGCAGACCGCCGCGATGGATGATGCGAATGTGCCCGTGAACCTCGGCACCTGAGCTGTCTGCCTCGACCTGTGTGCTGTGGGTGGTTCTTGGCACGATGTGCAGCAACGGTTCGCCGACCTTGACCGATTTGAGGGTGATCGGCAGCACCTGGAAGTCTTCGCTGTTGGTCAGGACCAACAGGCTGACCAGGCTTTTACAGCCTTGCGCGACCTGGTCCAGATCAAAGCGCAGCAGTGCCTGGCCATTGCTGACGCGGGTGCCTTCCTTGACCAGCATCGAGAACCCTTCGCCTTGCAGCTCGACGGTGTCCAGGCCCAGGTGCAGCAACAGTTCGGCGCCATTGTCGGCGCGCAGGGTCACGGCATGGCCGGTGCGGGCGACATGCACCACCACCCCGGCACACGGTGCGTGCAGGGTGTTGTTCAGCGGGTCGATGGCGATCCCGTCGCCCATGGCGCCGCTGGCGAACACCGGGTCCGGAACCTTGGCAAGCGTGAGCACCGGGCCGCTGAGCGGGGCGCTGAGGGTCAGGTCTTTATTGTTGTTATGCATGGCGCGGTACTCGATTCGGGCGTGTTAGTGGGTGCGGGTCACTTTGCTCAAGTGACGCGGCTGGTCCGGGTCCATGCCACGGGCGACCGCGAGGCCGGCCGCCATGACGTAGAAACTCTGGATGGCGAGAATCGGGTCCAGCGCCGCGTGCTCGGCGCGGCTCAGCGTCAGGTCGCGTTCGCTGACGTCATCCGGGGCGGCCAGCAATACGCGGGCACCACGTTGACGCATCTCGGCTGCGAGGCTCAGCAAGCCAGCCTGTTCGGCGCCGCGCGGGGCGAACACCAGCAGGGGGTAGTTATCGTCGATCAGTGCCATTGGCCCGTGTTTGACTTCGGCGCTGCTGAAGGCTTCGGCCTGGATCGCCGAGGTTTCCTTGAGTTTCAGTGCCGCTTCCTGGGCGATGGCAAACCCTGCGCCGCGACCAATCACCATCAAGCGTTGGCAGTCACGCAGTACGTCGACCGCCAGGCTCCAGTCCTGCGTGGCGGCGTCGCGCAATCCTTCTGGCAACGCGAGGCCGGCTTGCAGCAACTCGGCGTCCTGCTTCCAGTGGGCGATCAGCCGCGCGCTGGCGCTGAGGGTGGCGATGAAACTTTTGGTCGCGGCGACGCTGCTTTCGGTACCGGCGCACAGCGGCAGGCTGAATTCACAGGCGGCCTCCAGTGGCGAGTTCTCGGCATTGACCATCGAAATGCTCAGGGCGCCACGTTTGCGCAGCAGACGCAGGCTGTTGACCAGATCCGGACTTTGCCCGGACTGCGAGAACGCGAATACCGCCTGACCGCTGACCTTCAGCGGCGCTTGCTGCATGGTCACCACCGACATCGGCAGCGATGCCACCGGAATACCCACGTGCTGCATGGTCAGGTAGGCGAAGTAGCTGGCGGCGTGATCGGAACTGCCGCGTGCAACCGTCATCGCCACTTGCGGCGGCTGACGGTTCAGGCGTCCGGCGATCTCGATCATCTGCGGATCCAGTTGCTGCAACTGAGCGTCGACGGCCTTGTACGAGGACAGCGCCTCTTCAAGCATTTTTGAAGTCAATGTCTTCTCCTTCGACCGTTACGGCGGTCAGTGTGAGTGAGCGATCCAGACGCACGCAGTCAGCCCAGGCGCCGGGTTGCAGGCGGCCGCGCTCATGGATGCCGAGATAATCGGCAGGGAATTGCGACAGCCGTTGCGAGGCCTCGGCCAGTGGCAGGCCGATCTTCACCAGGTTGCGCAGCGCCTGATCCATGGTCAGAGTGCTGCCGGCCAGCGTGCCGTCAGGCAGGCGCACGCCGCCCAGGCATTTGGTCACGGTGTGGCTGCCGAGCTTGTATTCGCCGTCCGGCATGCCGGCAGCGGCGGTGGAATCGGTGACGCAATACAGGCACGGGATCGAGCGCAGGGCTACGCGGATGGCGCCGGGATGCACGTGCAGCAGGTCGGGAATCAGTTCCGCGTATTTGGCGTGAGCCAGTGCCGCGCCGACGATTCCCGGTTCGCGGTGATGCAGCGGGCTCATGGCGTTATAAAGGTGGGTGAAACTGCTGGCGCCGGCCTCCAGCGCCGCGACGCCTTCTTCGTAGCTGCCCAGGGTGTGGCCGATCTGCATGCGAATGCCGCGGTCGCTGAGGGCGCGAATCAGTTTGTCGTGACCGGCGATTTCCGGGGCAATGGTGATCACCCGGATCGGCGCCAGCGCCAGGTAGGCTTCGACTTCGGCCATCAGCGCGGTGTGGGCAAAGTTCGGTTGTGCACCGAGTTTTCCAGGGTTGATGTACGGTCCTTCGAGGTGCACGCCGAGTACCCGGGCGCAGCCTTTCGGGCGCTGTTCGCAGAACTCGCCGACCTCGGCCAGCACCCGGGAAATTTCTTCCGGTGGCGCGGTCATGGTGGTGGCCAGCAGCGAGGTGGTGCCGAAACGCACGTGGGTTTTGGTGATGGTGTCGAAGGCCGGCGTGCCTTCCATGATGTCCTTGCCGCCACCGCCGTGGACGTGCAGGTCGATGAAACCCGGCAGCAGGTAAGGCAGGTCGTTATCTGCCGGGTCGCAGAGCTGACCTTCGATGCGCACGATCTTGCCGTGTTCATGGATCAAGCGGCCGCGGATCCAGCCTTGGGCGGTGAGGATGTTGTCTTCGGACATCAGTGCTTCTTCGGACATCAGTAGTTCTCCGGCTTCAATGACACAGGGCTCAGCGACGCAGCTCTGCGACAAAGTCGTAGTAGTCGTTGCGGCAATAGGTGTCGGTGACTTCGATCGGGGTGTTGTCTTCGAGGTAACCGACCCGGGTCATCAGCAGCATGGCGGTGCCGGGGGCGATGCCGACCAGCGCGGCGAATTCGTCCGAGGCGTTGATCGCCTGAATGTGTTGCAGGGCGCGCACCACCGGTTTGCCGATGCCGTCGAGGTATTCGTAAAGCGAATCACCGACCGCTTGTGGCTGGGCGATGATCGAGGCGGGCAGGGTGCTCATCTCGATGGCCATCACGGTGTCGTCGGCTTTACGCAGTCGCTTGAGGCGCGCGACCTTGTCGTAGGGCGAGAGCGCAAGGCGGATCAGTTCTTCGTGAGTCGGCTGGGTGATTTCGCGCTCCAGCCATTGCGAACTCGGCACGAAACCTTTGAGGCGGAGCATTTCGCTGAAGCCGGACAGCCGGGACAGCGGTTGCTCGAGGCGCGGAGTGATGAAGGTGCCGGAGCCTTGGCTGCGCCGGATCAAGCCTTGTTCGAACAGCACTTCCAGCGCCTTGCGGGCGGTCACGCGGGAGATGTTCAGCATTTCGCTGAGGTTGCGTTCCGACGGCAATGCCTGCTCGGCTTTCCACTGGCCGGCATGAATCGCCGCTTCCAGGTTGCGCGCCAGTTGCAGGTACAACGGCGTTGGCTGGGTGTCGTCAGGGCGCAGGGCCAGGATGTGGTTCATGGGTGTAGGTCCGATGGGGAGAGTGGAGTGTTGTTGCCCCGGTCATGGCGCAAAACTAATACCACTTAAATACCATGTCAACGCCAGTGGTCCACTAGGGGCGAGCGAATAAGCGCTGCGCTGGAGGGCGCGGCGGTATTGGGTTTTAAGTGGTATTAGGGGAGGGGGGTGTGGCAGTAGAAATCGCAGTCTGCGTCAGTGCCTGTGGTGTGAAGTGGTATTCACGCGAGGGGCTGGTGACGGTGACAATTTTTTTAATATATTTTCAATCTTTCAGGCACAACGGCCCTTGTGGCGAGGGAGCTTGCTCCCGCTGGAGCGCGAAGCGGTCCTGATGTCGGTTGTCGAGATTTATCAGGTAAACCGGTTTGCAAGGTTTGGGGCCGCTTCGCAGCCCAGCGGGAGCAAGCTCCCTCGCCACAAGGTATTGGGGTGTTTGAGGACTATGGGCGGATTTCGATCATCGTACCGTCTTTGACCAGACCCCAGACTTCGCGCATGTCGACGTTGCGCATGCCAATGCAGCCGTCGGTCCAGTCCAGGGTGTGGAACAGCTCTTCAGGGTTTTCTTCAGTGTCCGGGGTGCCATGGATCATGATCATGCCACCGGGCTGCACACCTTCGCGGCGCGAGCGGACGGAATCGCTGATGTTCGGGTAGGAAATGTGCATGGCCAGGTTGAAGCGGTCGCTGACCTTGCGCCAGTCCAGCCAATACAAACCTTCTGGAGTGCGTCGATCACCCTCCATCAGTTTCGGGCCCTTGGGGTTTTTGCCCAGCGAGATGCGATAGGTCCGCAGTGGCTTGCCATCATTGATCAGCTGCAACTGATGGGCAGATTTGAGCACCAACACTTTTTCAATGATTTTGCCGTCCAGGGTCTCCGTGGTGGCAGCGTGGGAAACCATGACAAACGACAGGCAGAAAGCGGCAAGCAACCAGCGCATTAAAACGATATCCCTGAGAGTACGGCGTATTTTTATAGTTTAAATGATCGCAGGCTGAGCAAGCGGAGGAATTGATTCGGAACGCACAGGAAAATGTTCTACCCGGCGGTCAGCGAAGAAGCATTCTAGGGTACGGCCGACCGTGCGGAAAGCCAGCTCCGACCACGGGATGTCGGCTTCATCGAAAAGCCTGACTTCCAGGCTTTCTTCGCCCGCGGCAAAGTCCAGGTCCGTCAGTTCAGCACGAAAGAATACGTGCACCTGGCTGATGTGCGGCACATCGATCAGCGTATAGATGTTCAGGTTGCGCACCCGTGCACACGCTTCTTCGGCGGTTTCGCGAATGGCTGCCTGTTCGATGGTTTCACCGTTTTCCATGAAACCGGCCGGCAAGGTCCAATAACCGCGGCGCGGCTCGATGGCGCGCCGGCATAACAACACCTGAGTACCCCAGATTGGCAGGCAGCCGGCGACAATATTCGGGTTCTGATAATGAATGGTCTGGCACTGGTCGCAGACGTACCGCAGGCGCGAGTCGCCTTCAGGAATGCGTTGGGTGACCGGGTTACCGCACTGGCTGCAGAATTTCATGCTGGGCTTCCGAAAATGCTACGCCTATCTTGGCGTGCGGTGGTGTCTGTCGGCAAGTTGTCGTTTAGCGACATGCCATGGTTCGGGGGGTTGGGCGGTCGATGTGTTTGGTGCATGATGCAAGGTAGCTAACAAATCGAGAGCACTCATGCTGGACGAGCTACTGCATCGGGTAAGCAACCACACGCCGCGCACGCTGGAAACCGACCTGCGTTTTCCGGAGGCCGCGGTCCTGGTGCCTATCACCCGCAGTGATGAACCGGAGCTGGTTCTGACCCTGCGTGCCAGCGGGCTCTCGACCCACGGCGGTGAAGTGGCCTTCCCCGGCGGGCGACGCGATCCGGAAGACCCGGACCTGATTTTCACCGCATTGCGCGAAGCCGAAGAAGAAATCGGCCTGCCACCCGGTCTGGTGGAAGTCATCGGCCCGTTGAGTCCGTTGATCTCCCTGCACGGGATCAAGGTCACGCCTTACGTCGGGGTGATTCCGGACTTCGTCGAGTACCGGGCCAACGATGCTGAAATTGCCGCAGTGTTCAGCGTACCGCTGGAGTTCTTCCGCAAGGACCCGCGTGAACACACGCACCGCATCGATTATCAGGGCCGCAGCTGGTATGTGCCGAGCTACCGTTTCGGCGAATACAAAATCTGGGGCCTGACCGCAATCATGATCGTCGAGCTGATCAACCTGCTCTATGACGCGCAGATCAGCCTGCATCAACCACCGAAAAACTTTATCAATATCTGAAACCGTCGCGCGTATGGCGTGAAGCCTGCTTTGCAAGTGAGCCTGCCTGGCCTTGAGGACAATAAGATGAAATACCGCCTGGGCGACGCCCGCGTCGAAACTCACCCGCAGAGCTGGGTCGCACCTAACGCCGTGCTGGTGGGCAAGGTCAAACTGGAAGAGGGCGCCAACGTCTGGTTCAACGCCGTGTTGCGCGGCGACAACGAGCTGATCCTGATCGGCAAGAACAGTAATGTGCAGGATGGCACGGTGATGCACACCGACATGGGCTACCCGCTGACTATCGGCACCGGAGTAACCATTGGTCATAACGCCATGTTACACGGCTGCACGGTGGGCGATTACAGCCTGATCGGCATCAACGCGGTGATCCTCAACGGCGCGAAAATCGGCAAGAACTGCATCATCGGCGCCAACTCGCTGATCGGCGAAGGCAAGGAAATTCCTGACGGTTCGCTGGTCATGGGCTCGCCGGGCAAAGTAGTACGTGAACTGACCGAGCCGCAGAAAAAAATGCTCGAAGCCAGTGCCGCCCACTATGTGCATAACTCGCAGCGCTATGCCCGCGATCTGGTCGAGCAGGAACAATGAGCGACAACGAAAAACCTGTACGCTCACCGTGCGTGAACATTTGCGCACTGGACGAGGACGATATCTGCACCGGCTGCCAACGCACGGTGGAGGAGATTACCCGCTGGAGCCGCATGGACAACGACGAACGCCGCAAGGTGCTGGGGTTGTGTCATGAGCGAGCGAAGTCGAGCGGGGTGCTTTGGATGTTGCCTTCCAAGTCCAGTACCTGAACCGGGCGGACCTAGTGAGCCTTGTGGGCATTTGTGGCGAGGGAGCTTGCTCCCGTTGGGCTGCGAAGCGGCCCCAAACCTACTGATGAACTCTATCTCACACACCGCATGCTCTGATTTCAGGGCCGCTTCGCTTCCTGAGCGGGAGCAAGCTCCCTCGCCACAGGTTATCCATGCATCGAAGATGAAGTACCCTGTGCACAAAATTGACAGGTATCCCCGCGCGCCATGTTCTTCCTGATCGCTTACATCAGCAGTGTCGTGCTGATCAACTACGCCTTTTCCACCGCCCCGCACCTGGACATCATCTGGTCAGCCTGGGGTGGTCTGATATTTGTGCTGCGCGACATGGTGCAAACCCGTTTCGGTCATGGCGCGCTCGTCGCGATGCTGGCGGCGCTGGTTCTGTCCTACCTCACCTCCGATCCGTCCATCGCCTTGGCCAGCGCCATTGCCTTCGCCGTTTCGGAGTGCATTGACTGGCTGGTCTTCAGCATTACCAAGCGTCCGTTGCACGACCGTCTGTGGATAAGTTCGGCGCTGAGCATTCCGCTGGATACCTTCATCTTCTTCGGCATGATCGATGCCCTGACGCCGGGCGTGATCCTCACCGCCCTGGGCTCGAAATTCGCCGGCGTGACCATCGTCTGGCTGGCCATGGCCTGGCGTTTGCGCAAGAACGCGCTGGCAAGCTGAGCCAAACCCTCAGGTTCATGTAAAATGCCGCGCTTTCTCCCTAAGGGATGCGCGCCTGGCGCCGCATCCCTCGATGATCCGCTCCTTTGAGGACCTGAGATGACCCGTATCGGAACTCCATTGTCGCCAACCGCGACCCGCGTATTGATGTGTGGCTGTGGTGAGTTGGGCAAGGAAGTGGTGATCGAACTGCAACGCCTGGGCGTTGAAGTGATTGCCGTGGATCGTTACGCCAACGCGCCGGCGATGCAGGTGGCGCATCGCAGCCACGTGATCAACATGCTCGACGGCGCGGCCCTGCGTGCCGTGATCGAAGCCGAGAAGCCGCACTTTATCGTGCCGGAAATCGAAGCCATCGCCACCGCCACGCTGGTTGAGCTGGAAGCCGAAGGCTTCACCGTGATCCCGACCGCTCGCGCCGCGCAGTTGACCATGAACCGTGAAGGCATCCGTCGTCTGGCGGCTGAAGAGCTGGACCTGCCGACCTCGCCATACCACTTCGCCGATACCTTCGAAGACTACCGCAAGGCGGTCGAGGACCTGGGCTTCCCGTGCGTGGTCAAGCCGGTCATGAGCTCCTCGGGCAAAGGCCAGAGCCTGCTGCGTAGCGTCGATGACGTGCAGAAAGCCTGGGATTACGCGCAGGAAGGTGGTCGTGCCGGTAAAGGTCGGGTGATCATCGAAGGCTTCATCGACTTCGACTACGAAATCACCTTGCTCACCGTTCGCCACATCGGCGGCACCACATTCTGTGCACCGGTCGGCCATCGTCAGGAGAAGGGCGACTATCAAGAATCCTGGCAGCCGCAAGCGATGAGCCCGATTGCGCTGGCGGAGTCCGAGCGCGTGGCCAAAGCCGTGACCGAGGCCCTGGGTGGCCGTGGTCTGTTTGGCGTTGAGCTGTTCATCAAGGGTGATCAGGTGTGGTTCAGCGAAGTTTCTCCGCGCCCGCACGACACCGGTCTGGTGACCCTGATTTCTCAGGACCTGTCGCAGTTCGCCTTGCATGCACGGGCGATTCTCGGCTTGCCGATCCCGTTGATCCGTCAGTTCGGCCCATCGGCGTCGGCAGTGATTCTGGTGGAAGGGCAGTCGACCCAGACCGCTTTCGCCAATCTGGGTGCCGCACTGGCCGAGCCGGATACGGCACTGCGCCTGTTTGGCAAGCCGGAAGTCAACGGTCAGCGCCGCATGGGCGTTGCCCTGGCGCGTGACGAGTCGATCGAGGCCGCCCGCGCCAAAGCGACCCGTGCCTCGCAAGCCGTCGTTGTAGAGCTCTAAAAGCATCGCGGGCAAGCCTTGCTCCTACAGGATTGGGTCAATGCACAATGGTGTGTTCGACATGTATCCGTAGGAGCAAGGCTTGCCCGCGATGACGATCTATCAGGCAACCTGATTCAGGTCGTTATGCCGCGTCTCTTTCAGGCACAGCACCGCGATCAGGCTGATCACCGCTGCCGCTGACACATACCCGCCAACCCAACTCAATCCACCCATCGCCACCAGCTTCTGCGCGAAGAACGGTGCCGCCGAAGCGCCAACAATGCCGCCCAGGTTGTAGGCCGCCGACGCGCCGGTATAACGCACGCGGGTGGGGAACAGCTCTGGCAGCAGCGCGCCCATCGGGGCGAACGTCACGCCCATCAGAAACAGCTCGATGCACAGGAACAGCGCCACGCCCCAGGTCGTGCCGTGGGTCAGCAGCGGTTCCATAGTGAAGCCCGAGAGAATCGCCAGCACGCCACCGATGATCAGCACCGGTTTGCGCCCGAAACGGTCACTGGCCCAGGCCGACAGTGGTGTGGCTGCAGCCATGAACAGCACGGCGAAGCACAGCAGGCCGAGAAAGGTTTCGCGGCTGTAACCCAGGGTCGAAACACCGTAACTCAGGGAAAACACCGTCGAGATGTAAAACAGCGCGTAGCAGACGACCATCGCCGCCGCACCCAACAGCATCGGCGCCCAGTATTGGCTGAACAGCTCGACCAGCGGGATCTTCACCCGTTCCTGACGCGCCATCGCGTTGGCGAAGACCGGTGTTTCATGCAGTTTCAGACGCACGTACAGGCCGACCATCACCAGCACGGCGCTGAGCAGGAACGGAATCCGCCAGCCCCAGGAGCGAAACTGCTCGTCGTTCAGGGTCATCGCCAGGGTCAGGAACAGCCCGTTCGCCGCGAGAAAACCGATAGAAGGGCCGAGTTGCGGGAACATGCCGAACCAGGCGCGTTTGCCCTTTGGTGCGTTTTCGGTGGCGAGCAACGCTGCACCGCCCCATTCGCCGCCCAGTCCAAGGCCTTGGCCGAAGCGCAATACGCAAAGCAGGATCGGTGCCCAGGCGCCAATGCTCTCGTAACCCGGCAGCACGCCGATCAGCGTGGTGCACACGCCCATCAGCAACAAGGATGCGACCAGGGTGGATTTGCGCCCGATACGGTCGCCGAAGTGGCCGAACAGCGCCGAGCCCAAGGGGCGGGCCAGGAACGCGATACCGAAGGTCAGGAAGGCCGAAAGCATCTGGGCGGTGCCAGAGGTCTGCGGAAAGAACACCGGGCCGATCACCAGTGCGGCGGCGGTGGCGTAGACGTAGAAGTCGTAGAACTCGATGGCGGTGCCAATGAAACTGGCCGTTGCGACCCGCGTGGTGGAGTTCGTCGGTTGGGCAGGCACAGCGTCGCTGTAAGTGGTGCTGGTAGTCATGCGGTAATCCCTGACAGTCATGTGCTCCGGTGGAGCGAATTATTATGGTCGAACACCCAGGGATGTGGGTTTTACAGCGGTTTCGCTGCCGAACGAAGGCTTGTGGCCTCGCCAGCGGCTACGTGCCAGATCAATACCCGGCTGACACGGTTGTCTTCGGTTTCGAGGATTTCCAGGCGATAACGCCCGATTTTCAGGCACACCGCGCTGTCGGGAATGGTTTCCAGCGCTTCGGTGACCAGCCCGTTGAGGGTTTTCGGGCCGTCGCTCGGCAGGTGCCAGCCGAGGCTCTTGTTCAGCTCACGAATCGAGGCCGCGCCCTCGATCACCAATCGGCCGTCGGCCTGCGGGTGAATGTGCGGGTTGTCGAGGCTGTGCTGGCTTTCGAATTCGCCGACGATTTCTTCGAGAATGTCTTCCAGGGTGACGATGCCTTCTACTTCACCGTATTCGTCGACCACCATGCCCAAGCGGCGCTGCTGCTTGTGAAAGTTCAGCAATTGCAGTTGCAGCGGGGTGCTTTCCGGGACGAAGTAAGGTTCGTGGCACGCCGCCAGCAAGGCTTCTTTGGTCAGGCTGGCGTCGGGCAGCAAATGGCGGATCTGTCGGGTATTGAGTACCGCTTCGACCTGGTTGATATCGCTGTGAAACACCGGCAGGCGCGTGCGTTTGTTAGCGCGCAGCTGTTCGATGATTTCCTCTATCGAATCGTCCAGATTGATCCCGTCGACTTCGCTGCGCGGCACCAGAATGTCGTTGACGGTGATGTTATCCAGCGCATGAATGCCCGACAGCGCGTGTGGGCGGCAGGTCGGGTGTTCGTGGTCGGTGCCGTCGTTCTGCGGGGCCGGTGGTTCGTCTTCGCTTTGCTGGACGACCTTGATCTTGCGTGCGAACGGCTTGAGCAGCAATTGGCTGATGCCGCCGAGCAGCCAGGCGGCCGGGTAAATTATTTTCAGCGGCACGCCGAGCAGGGTGTTGCCCAGCGCCAGAATGGTGTCCGGATAACGGCTGGCGAGGGTGCGTGGCAGGTAATCGGCAAATACCAGTAACGCAGCAGTGGCGCTCAGGCAGGCGAGCCATGGGCCTTTTTCAGCCCAGCCGAAAATCGCCAGCAGCGTGCTGATGACTACTACCAGTGCGCGGCACAGGGTATTGCAGAAGATCAGGCTGTTGAGCGGGAAATTGAGTTTCGCCATCGGCTTGTCGCCAGAGCGCGAGGCGGTCCGCTGGGTCAATAGATGTTGCTGTGCGGCTTCGATGGCGGTGAACAGCCCTGACCACAAGATCAGCAGGGCTAGCACGGCGAGCAGCGGCCCTATGGGCAGGTTATCCATAACGAGCGCCCGTCAGATGTGCAGGATGAATTCGCGGACCAGCTTGCTGCCGAAATAGGCCAGCATCAGCAGGCAGAAACCGGCGAGGGTCCAGCGAATGGCCTTGTGGCCGCGCCAGCCAAGACGATTGCGGCCCCACAGCAACACGCTGAACACGATCCAGGCCAGGCATGCCAGCAGGGTTTTGTGCACCAGATGCTGGGCGAACAGGTTTTCGACGAACAGCCAGCCGGAGATCAGCGACAGCGACAGCAGGGTCCAGCCGGCCCAGAGGAAACCGAACAGCAGGCTTTCCATGGTTTGCAGCGGCGGGAAGTTCTTGATCAGCCCGGACGGGTGCTTGTGCTTGAGCTGGTGGTCCTGGACCAACAGCAGCAAGGCCTGGAACACCGCGATGGTGAACATGCCGTAGGCGAGGATCGACAGCAGGATATGCGCCAGAATCCCCGGTTCTTCGTCGATCACCTGCACCGTGCCCGAAGGCGCGAACTGCGCCAGCAGCACCGTGGTCATCCCCAGCGGGAACAACAACACCAGCAGGTTTTCCACCGGGATCCGTGAGCAGGCCAGCAGTGTCAGCGCGATAACGGCCGCGGCGATCAGGCTGGCGGCACTGAAAAAGTCCAGGCCCAGGCCAGTCGGCATCATCAGGTGGGTCAGGAGGCTCGCGCTGTGGGCCAGCACGGCAAGGATGCCGAGCGAGACCAGCAGGCGTTTGTTCGCCTTGGCGCCTTGGGCCAGACGAGTGCCTTGATAGAGAGTCGCAGCGGCGTATAAGCAGGCGGCGGCGAGGGTGCTGAGCAAACTGGGTGACAAAGGGAGCATAAATCCTGTTAGGCAAGCCCGAAAGAGGCTGAGTTTGGCATACAACCGACATGACACGAAAGACCACTCAACCAGACGGCGGGTGTGCGCCAGACGCAGTCTTCGCTATAATCCGCGACCTGCCCACGCCGCAGGCTCGCCGAGCACATGTTTTTCACGGTCTGGGCCGCCATTACCTCGGTCTCCATAGGGCCTGAAAGGATCGCGCATGTTTGAAAACTTAACCGACCGTCTCTCGCAGACGCTGCGCCATGTCACCGGCAAGGCCAAGCTGACCGAGGACAATATCAAAGACACCCTGCGCGAAGTGCGTATGGCGTTGCTCGAAGCCGACGTCGCCTTGCCGGTGGTCAAAGACTTCGTCAACTCGGTCAAGGAGCGCGCTGTCGGCACCGAGGTGTCGCGCAGCCTGACGCCGGGCCAGGCCTTCGTGAAGATCGTCCAGGCCGAACTCGAAAGCCTGATGGGCGCAGCCAACGAAGACTTGAACCTGAGCGCCGTGCCGCCAGCCGTCATTTTGATGGCTGGTCTGCAAGGTGCCGGTAAAACCACCACCGCTGGCAAACTGGCGCGCTTCCTTAAAGAGCGCAAGAAGAAGTCGGTCATGGTGGTGTCGGCGGACGTTTACCGCCCGGCCGCGATCAAGCAGCTGGAAACCCTGGCCAACGACATCGGCGTGACGTTCTTCCCGTCCGACCTGAGCCAGAAGCCGGTCGACATCGCCGAAGCGGCTATTAAAGAAGCCAGACTGAAATTCATCGACGTGGTCATCGTCGATACCGCCGGTCGCCTGCACATCGACGAAGAGATGATGGGCGAGATCAAGGCCCTGCACGCGGCGATCAAACCGGTCGAAACGCTGTTCGTGGTCGACGCCATGACCGGCCAGGACGCCGCCATCACGGCCAAGGCCTTTGGCGACGCGCTGCCGCTGACCGGTGTGATCCTGACCAAGGTCGACGGTGACGCCCGTGGCGGTGCCGCGCTGTCGGTACGTGCGATCACTGGCAAGCCGATCAAGTTCATCGGTATGGGCGAGAAGACCGAAGCCCTCGAACCGTTCCATCCAGAGCGTATTGCGTCGCGTATCCTCGGCATGGGCGACGTGCTCAGCCTGATCGAGCAGGCCGAAGCAACCCTCGACAAAGACAAGGCCGACAAACTGGCCAAAAAGCTGAAGAAGGGCAAAGGCTTCGACCTCGAAGACTTCCGCGATCAGCTGCAACAGATGAAGAACATGGGCGGCCTCGGCGGGCTCATGGACAAACTGCCGAACATCGGCGGAGTGAATCTGGCGCAAATGGGCAATGCCCAGGGTGCGGCAGAGAAGCAATTCAAGCAGATGGAAGCCATCATCAACTCCATGACCCCGGCCGAGCGCCGCGACCCTGAGCTGATCAGCGGTTCGCGCAAGCGTCGGATCGCCATGGGTTCCGGCACCCAGGTGCAGGACATCGGGCGCTTGATCAAGCAGCACAAGCAGATGCAGAAGATGATGAAGAAGTTCTCCGCCAAAGGCGGAATGGCGAAAATGATGCGCGGCATGGGCGGTATGTTGCCTGGCGGCGGCATGCCGAAAATGTAAAGAATTCGCGTCGGCATTCATGTCGGCGCGGCCCCACACGGACGTGGGACCCACAGCAAGCCCGCATTGGCGGGAGCTGACTCGCCGTTGTTCGCAACGGCTCTATAGCAAATCTGGATGGCACACTGACAGGTGCCGGAAAAAGACGTTTGCAAAAGTCCGGATATTCCTTAGAATATGCGGCCTTTCGGGCACCTATGCCCGCTGTGCATTTAGATTTGCAGCACCGACTACAGGAACTATGTTCACATGCTAACAATCCGTCTTGCCCTTGGCGGCTCCAAAAAGCGCCCGTTCTACCACTTGACCGTGACCGACAGCCGCAACCCACGCGACGGTTCGCACAAAGAACAAGTTGGTTTCTTCAACCCGATCGCTCGTGGTCAAGAAGTCCGCCTGTCCGTGAACCAAGAGCGCGTAGCCTACTGGCTGAGCGTTGGTGCACAACCTTCTGAGCGCGTTGCTCAGTTGCTGAAGGACGCTTCTAAGGCTGCGGCCTGAGCGATATGAACGCGACGCCAGCAATCGCTGATGATTTGATCGTTATCGGCAAGATTTATTCTATTCATGGCGTTCGCGGCGAAGTGAAGGTCTTTTCCTTTACTGATCCGATTGGAAACCTGTTGGACTACAAAACCTGGACGCTCAAGCGCGAAGGCGATGTACGGCAGGTAGAGCTGGTCAGCGGCCGCGTACAAGGCGGCAAGTTTCTGGTCACAAAGCTCAAAGGTCTCGATGACCGTGAAGAAGCTCGTCTTCTGGCCGGTTTTGAAATCTGCGTGCCGCGTAACCTGTTTCCTGATCTGACCGACGGCGAGTACTACTGGTACCAGCTGGAAGGTCTGAAGGTCATCGACCACCTCGGGCAATTGCTCGGGAAGATCGATCACCTGCTGGAGACTGGCTCGAACGATGTCATGGTGGTCAAGCCTTGCGCTGGCAGCCTGGATGATCGCGAACGCCTGTTGCCCTATACGGAGCAATGCGTGTTGGCCGTCGACCTCGCAGCAGGCGAGATGAAGGTGGATTGGGACGCGGACTTCTAAGCGTGGCTAACTTGCGCGTCGAAGTGATCAGTTTGTTTCCCGAGATGTTTTCCGCCATCAGCGACTACGGCATCACCAGTCGTGCGGTGAAACAGGGGCTCTTGCAGCTGACCTGTTGGAATCCGCGAGACTACACAACGGATCGACATCACACTGTGGATGATCGCCCATTTGGCGGTGGTCCGGGCATGGTGATGAAGATCAAGCCCCTGGAAGATGCTCTGGTTCAGGCCAAGGCAGCAGCCGGGGAGGCGGCGAAGGTAATTTACCTGTCGCCCCAAGGCCGTCAACTGACTCAGTCGGCGGTACGCGAGTTGGCGAATGAGGAAGCATTAATCCTGATTGCCGGCCGCTATGAAGGCATTGACGAGCGTTTTATTGACGCTCATGTCGATGAAGAGTGGTCGATTGGCGACTATGTACTGTCTGGCGGCGAGCTGCCGGCGATGGTCCTGATCGATGCGGTTACACGACTGCTGCCTGGAGCTTTAGGGCATGCGGACTCCGCCGAGGAAGATTCCTTTACGGATGGTTTGCTGGATTGCCCGCACTACACCCGACCTGAGGTGTATGCGGATCAGCGTGTTCCCGACGTGTTGCTGAGTGGCAATCACGCGCATATCCGGCGTTGGCGTTTACAGCAGTCCCTTGGTAGGACCTTTGAACGACGCGCCGATCTTCTGGAAAGCCGCTCGCTTTCTGGAGAAGAGAAGAAGCTGCTCGAGGAATACATCCGCGAGCGGGACGATAGTTAACAACGTATCGATGGTAGATCCGACGATTTACCTTAGGAGCACAGCATGACTAACAAAATCATCCTTGCACTCGAAGCAGAGCAGATGACCAAAGAGATCCCTACCTTTGCCCCGGGCGACACCATTGTCGTTCAGGTGAAAGTGAAGGAAGGCGACCGTTCGCGTCTGCAAGCGTTCGAAGGCGTAGTAATCGCCAAGCGTAACCGTGGTGTGAACAGTGCTTTCACTGTTCGTAAAATCTCCAACGGTGTTGGCGTAGAGCGTACTTTCCAGACCTACAGCCCGCAAATCGACAGCATGGCTGTCAAGCGTCGCGGTGACGTACGTAAAGCCAAGCTGTACTACCTGCGTGACCTGTCGGGTAAAGCAGCTCGCATCAAGGAAAAACTGGTTTAAGTCCAGCTTCCGATGCAGAAAAAAGCAGCCTACGGGCTGCTTTTTTGTTGCCCGTGATTTATTCCTCTCCCTGAAAGCGCAGTGGTTTCGCGAGCGACCATGCTATGAAAGACTGTTCGTTGTTATCTGTCTTGCTTGAGCCTTTATGCCTGCCATTGATCACCCACTGATAGACCAGTTTCTCGACGCCCTGTGGTTGGAGAAGGGCCTGTCCGATAACACCCGTGACGCCTATCGCAGCGACCTGGCCCTGTTCAACGGCTGGTTGCAGGAGAAGGGCCTGGAACTGCTCAATGCCGGGCGCGAGCTGATCCTCGATCATCTGGCCTGGCGCCTCGAGCAAAACTACAAGCCCCGGTCTACTGCGCGGTTTCTTTCGGGTGTGCGTGGGTTCTATCGCTATTTGCTGCGTGAAAAGCTGATTGCCGTCGACCCCACATTGCGCGTCGACATGCCGCAACTCGGCCGGCCATTGCCCAAGTCGTTGTCGGAAGCGGATGTGGAAGCCTTGCTCGCCGCACCGGACCTGAGCGAAGCGATCGGCCAGCGCGATCGCGCCATGCTGGAAGTGCTGTATGCCTGCGGCTTGCGGGTTACCGAGCTGATCAGCCTGACGCTGGAGCAGATCAATCTGCGCCAGGGCGTACTTCGCGTCATGGGCAAGGGCAGCAAGGAGCGACTGGTGCCGATGGGCGAGGAGGCGATTGTCTGGGTCGAGCGCTACCTGCGTGACGGGCGTAGCGAGTTGTTGGGCGGACGGCCCAGCGATGTGCTGTTTCCGAGCCTGCGTGGCGAGCAGATGACCCGCCAGACCTTCTGGCATCGCATCAAGCATCAGGCCAAAGTCGCCGGGATCGGCAAGTCCCTGTCGCCGCACACCTTGCGCCACGCCTTCGCCACGCATTTGCTCAACCACGGCGCCGATTTGCGGGTGGTGCAGATGTTGCTCGGCCATAGCGACCTCTCGACCACCCAGATCTACACCCACGTTGCGCGTGCCCGTTTGCAAGACCTGCACGCCAAACACCACCCACGCGGCTAGCGGAACACCGGTGGCAAGCGTGATTCTGTGGCGAGGGAGCTTGCTCCCGTTGGGGCGCGAAGCGGCCCCCAAGCCGGTCACCGCAGTTATTCCGGTAAGCCGCAGCAGCCGGTTTACGACTGCTGCGCCCGAGCGCGGACCGGCCGACGGGGGCAAGCCCCCTCGCCACAATGGTCGTCAGTCAGGTTTCGCATAGTGACTTGCGTCAGGCGCATTCGGCCACGCGGGCCTTATGTGGTAGGCTTTGCGGGTTTGCACGATGGGCGATTATGACCCGGTGTTTCAGTACCGGCGTTCTAGCCGACCCATTTGCCCGCCTTCAGGAGTTCTCATGCGTCTGACCCAGATTTTCGCCGCCGCAGCCATTGCGTTGGTCAGCACCTTTGCCATCGCCGATGATGCGGCTGATAAAGCCATTCGTAAAAGCCTGGAAACCCTCCAGCTCGACACCCCGATCGAGTCCATCAGTGCCAGTCCGCTGACCGGTCTCTATGAAGTCAAACTCAAGGGTAGCCGCGTGCTGTACGCGAGCGCCGACGGCCAGTACATCGTTCAGGGCTATGTGTTCCAGCTCAAGGACGGCAAACCGGTCAACCTGACCGAGAAGGCCGAGCGTCTGGGGATCTCCAAACTGATCAACGGCATTCCGGTTGCTGAAACCGTGGTTTACCCGGCGATTGGCGAAACCAAGACCCACATCACCGTATTCACCGACACCACTTGCCCGTACTGCCACAAATTGCACGCCGAAGTGCCTGCATTGAACAAAATGGGCATCGAAGTGCGTTATGTTGCTTTCCCGCGCCAGGGCCTCGGCTCGCCGGGTGATGAGCAACTGCAAGCCGTGTGGTGCTCTGCTGACAAAAAAGCGGCGATGGACAAAATGGTCGATGGCAAGGAAATCAAGGCTGCCAAGTGCGCCAACCCGGTTTCCAAGCAGTTCGCCCTGGGCCAGTCGATCGGCGTGAACGGTACACCGGCTATCGTTTTGGCCGATGGCCAAGTGATTCCGGGCTACCAGCCAGCACCACAAGTCGCCAAACTGGCGCTGAGTGCGAAATAATCCTGCGTCGTCACGGTAAGCCTTTGACGATCATGGAGCGGCGGCAGCAGTCGACGCTCCATTAATAGAGAGCCGCACGCTGTGCGGCTGTTTTCCACGGCCGACCTTGAGTCGGCCGTTTTATGGGGAGTTCACAGTGAAACCGGTCAAAGTAGGCATCTGTGGGTTAGGGACCGTCGGTGGCGGTACCTTCAACGTACTTCAGCGCAACGCCGAGGAAATTGCTCGTCGTGCCGGGCGTGGAATCGAAGTGGCACAAATTGCCATGCGCACGCCAAAGCCTCAGTTCCAGACGACCGGTATTGCGATTACCAACGATGTCTTCGAAGTGGCCACGAACCCTGAGATCGACATCGTTATAGAGCTGATGGGCGGCTATACCGTTGCCCGCGAGCTGGTACTCAAAGCCATCGAGAATGGCAAGCATGTGGTCACCGCGAACAAGGCACTGATCGCCGTTCACGGTAATGAAATTTTCGCCAAGGCCCGCGAGAAAGGCGTGATCGTGGCGTTCGAGGCAGCGGTAGCCGGTGGCATTCCGGTGATCAAGGCGATTCGTGAAGGCCTATCGGCCAACCGCATCAACTGGGTCGCCGGGATTATCAACGGCACTGGCAACTTCATCCTCACCGAAATGCGTGAGAAAGGCCGGACCTTCGAAGACGTGCTCGCCGAGGCGCAAGCGCTGGGTTACGCCGAGGCCGATCCAACCTTCGACGTCGAAGGCATCGACGCGGCGCACAAGCTGACGATCCTGGCATCGATCGCGTTCGGTATCCCGCTGCAATTCGACAAGGCCTACACCGAAGGCATCACCAAGCTGACCACCGCTGACGTGAACTACGCCGAAGCGCTGGGCTATCGCATCAAGCACCTGGGCGTGGCGCGTAGCACCGCTGCCGGCATCGAACTGCGTGTGCACCCGACGCTGATCCCGGCCGATCGCCTGATCGCCAACGTCAACGGCGTGATGAACGCGGTGATGGTCAACGGCGACGCTGCCGGTTCGACCCTGTTCTACGGGGCGGGCGCCGGTATGGAACCGACCGCTTCGTCGGTCATCGCCGACCTGGTGGATGTGGTTCGCGCCATGACCAGCGACCCGGAAAACCGCGTACCGCACCTGGCTTTCCAGCCGGATTCGCTGTCGGCCCACCCGATCCTGCCGATCGAAGCCTGCGAAAGCGCCTACTACCTGCGCATCCAGGCCAAGGATCATCCGGGCGTGCTGGCTCAGGTCGCGAGCATTCTGTCGCAGCGTGGTATCAACATCGAATCGATCATGCAAAAGGAAGTCGAAGAACACGACGGCCTGGTGCCAATGATCCTGCTGACCCACCGTGTGCAGGAACAGCGTATGAACGATGCGATCGCCGCCCTCGAGGCCCTGGCCGACGTGGTCGGTCCGGTGGTGCGGATCCGCGTCGAGCACCTGAACTAAGTCGTTATTGTTCACCGGGCTCGTGCGCGAGCCCGGGTTTGCGAACTCTGAATAGTGGAGCCAGTCATGCGTTATATCAGTACCCGCGGCCAGGCACCGGCCCTGAATTTCGAAGACGTGCTGCTGGCCGGTCTGGCCAGTGACGGCGGCCTGTACGTGCCGGAAAACCTGCCACGTTTCACCCAGGAGGAAATTGCTTCCTGGGCCGGCCTGCCGTATCACGAGCTGGCTTTCCGGGTGATGCGCCCGTTTGTTACCGGCAGCATCCCGGATGCCGACTTCAAGAAAATCCTCGAAGAAACGTACGGCGTGTTCTCTCACAGCGCCGTGGCACCGTTGCGTCAGCTGAACAGCAACGAATGGGTGCTGGAGCTGTTTCACGGCCCGACCCTGGCGTTCAAGGACTTCGCCCTGCAATTGCTCGGTCGTCTGCTCGACTACGTGCTGGAAAAACGCGGTGAGCGCGTAGTGATTGTCGGCGCCACTTCGGGCGATACCGGTTCGGCCGCCATCGAAGGCTGCAAGCACTGCGAAAACGTCGACATCTTTATCCTGCACCCGCACAACCGCGTGTCCGAAGTGCAGCGTCGGCAGATGACCACGATCTTCGGCGAGAACATCCACAACATCGCCATCGAAGGCAACTTCGATGACTGCCAGGAAATGGTCAAGGCGAGCTTCGCCGACCAGAGCTTCCTCAAAGGCACGCGCCTGGTGGCGGTGAACTCGATCAACTGGGCGCGGATCATGGCCCAGATCGTCTACTACTTCCACGCAGCCCTGCAGTTGGGCGGCCCGGCGCGCTCGGTGTCGTTCTCGGTGCCAACCGGCAACTTCGGCGACATCTTCGCCGGTTACCTGGCACGCAACATGGGCCTGCCGATCAATCAGTTGATCGTCGCCACCAACCGCAACGACATCCTGCACCGCTTCATGAGCGGCAATCAGTACGTCAAGGAAACCCTGCACGCCACGCTGTCGCCATCGATGGACATCATGGTCTCGTCGAACTTCGAGCGCCTGCTGTTCGACCTGCACGGTCGCAATGGTGCGGCGATTGCCGGCCTGATGGACACCTTCAAGCAAGGTGGCGGTTTCAGCGTAGAGCAAGAGCGCTGGACCGAAGCGCGCAAACTGTTCGACTCGCTGGCCGTGGATGACGCGCAAACCTGCGAGACCATCGCTGAAGTCTTCGAACAAACCGGTGAGCTGCTCGATCCGCATACCGCCATCGGCGTCAGGGCTGCGCGTGAATGCCGTCGTAGCCTGGATATTCCGATGGTGATTCTGGGAACGGCCCATCCGGTCAAATTCCCTGAAGCCGTCGAAAAAGCCGGCGTAGGAAAAGCGCTTGAACTGCCTGCCCATCTTTCTGATTTGTTTGAGCGAGATGAGCGCTGCACAGTTTTGCCAAACGACCTGAAAGCCGTGCAGGCCTTTGTCAGTCAGCATGGCAACCGCGGTAAGCCACTCTGACAGGATTTACCTGTCACATTTTGAAGCCCGTCTCCTGACGGGCTTTCTCATTTCTGCATGGCACACTTGTCGTCGTTTCGCCCCTCAAGGATGGGTGAGTGGACGTGAAGGAAGTAGGCATGTGGTTTTTTAATGGATTAAAGCCGGCTTTGTGCTGGGTGTTTTTATTGAGTGCCATGGGGCTTGGGCATTGTGCATTGGCGGCTCAACTCGGTGCTTTGGACGTAAGGTCTGCCGACAGTCATGACGGTCTCAAGCTTGAGGCTCACGAGCTCAAATGGATAGCCGAGCACCGGCGAGTGATCGTCGGGTCGGTGCAGTTCCCGTTGTACTTGTTCAAGGATGAGCACGGTCAATGGAGCGGTCTGAACAACGACATTCTCCAACGTCTTTCGCGGATGACCGGGCTGGAGTTTGTTCATGAAGAGTCGTTCTCGACCGAACACCTGCTCGGACTGCTGGAAAGTGGCAAGGCAGACATGAACACGACACTGTCGGTGAACGATGAACGCAAAGGCTTTCTGGATTTCAGCCATGCCTTTGGCGGGGCTGGCTGGGTGTTCGTCGGGCGGGCCGGAGCTGCTTCGGTCGATTCGTTAGAGGACCTTTCGGGCAAGGTTCTGGCGCTACCGGCCAGGCATGCGCTGGAGGCCGGCATCCGCCGTGACTATCCACAGATCGAGCTGCGCTCGGTGAAAACCTACGCCGAGGCACGCGCCCTGGTCGAAAGCGGCGAAGCCGACGTCACTATTGAAAATGAAACGGGCGCCCACCTGTACCCTGCAGGCCGGCTGGCGATCGGCCCAAGTATCGAAGGTATGTGGGAGGCCGACCATCTCGCCCTGCGCAAAGGGCAGCCACAGCTGTTGAGCATTCTCAACAAGGCGCTCGAGGCTTTTCCTCCGGCAGAGTTGCGAGCCATTCGTTCCAAGTGGCTCAGCGGCGTAGTGCCCAGTCAGCCACCCTCGCTGTGGCAGCGGTTTTACCAGTGGGGTTGCTGGGGAGTATTTTTCGCGAGTTTGTTTGGGCTGATTTCACTGCTGTGGAACCAGCGGCTGAGCATGCAGATCAAGCAGCGACTGAAAGCCGAGCAAGGGCTTGGTGATCAATTGGCGTTCCAGCATGCCTTGATGGATGCCATGCCCGATCCGGTGTTTGTACGGGATCTGGAGGGGCGGTTGATCATGTGCAACAAGAGCTATGAAGAGCATTTGTCGACCCGCTTCGACCAGATGCAGGGAAAACGCCTGACAGAGGTCGACGTTTTGCCTGCCTCGACGGCCGAGCTTCTGCACGCGGAAATCATGGATCAACTCAGCAGTCGGAAAAACCGGTTTACCGAGCGCCAACTGACGTTCAACAGTGGTGTAAGGGATATTTATCAGTGGACGGTGCCGTTCTATAGCGCCGAAGGTTTGCTGCGAGGTGTCGTGGGCGGCTGGACCGATACCCATGGTCGGTAGCGTTATGTGCCTGGCTGACGCTGTTAACCTGCTGTTTTTTTCTTGTCATCTTTCCCATGCATGCTCTGAAGACTCAGGGTAAAAGCGACATACCGTCAGTCGAGTTCAGAACTTTCTTCTCGGGCCAGTGGTCATTTATCACGCCCTTGGCACTTTGTTTTCGGACTATTGAATGGTGATCGAGATGGAAAGTATCAGCCTATTGCTGGGTGAGGCATTGAGCCCGTATCAGGTAACACTGACCCCGTCAGGTACCCATGGCGAATGCCTGGTGACATTGAAGAGTACTGCTGGCGCTATCGTGGTTGAGCGTGAGTTCAATCAGGCGCAGTTCACGGATAAACGGTTGCTGACGGATGTTGTCGACGGATTGCACCGCGACGTGTTGATCGCCGAGGGACGGCTGGAACCCAGCGTGATTGCGGCTCTGCGCAATGTTGCGCAAGACAAACGTCTGGCTGGCAGAAGCTGATTTGTTTTTTGCGGGAACCTTCGCGCAATCAGGTTAGTCAGACCCTGTATCAACAAGAGCGAGCATTGTGCTCCGGTGCTTGTCGCTTGTTGGGCGGGTCTTTGTAGGCCACGTTTAACCCCGAGTCGTCTCCCCACTTCTCGGGGTTTCTTTTGCCTGGCGTTTGGTCAGGGTGTCTCATTCTGGAAAAACCTCTTGGCATCTTCCAGGTACTCGCTGCGCATTTTCGGGTCGAGCCATTGGGCGTAAAACTCGACCAGCCTGGTCTGCCCCGATCCGCGCAATATTTTGTTGATGTGAGCGATGGCCTGACGGCCCTGCTCGGTATCCGAGCAAGCAATATGAGTCGACTGGTACTTGTCCGTGCCGCGAATCGGGAAAAACTCCAGTTCATCGGGCGAGATTCCTTGCTGTTGCGCCTGATAACGAATTTCCGACCAGTACCCCAGCAGGGCGGTCAAACGACCCAGGCGCTGCATTTGCAGCAGACTGCCAAGAGCATCGTTACCGTAATGGGCTGCCAGGCTGTTGCTCGGTGCCTGTTGCAGCAGGCGGTCAACGACCTGGCCGTAACTGCGTTCGGCGACCACTCCCAGTTTCTTGTCCTGATGCGCCAGCAGTCGCTCCAGATCAATGCTGTTGCCGATGATGAAGGGCGCAAGCGCTTCGCGGTCCGCATGGCGTATCACAATGCCGTTGCCAGGGACTCGATAGGCCGCGATGGAGTAGACGATCCGTTTTGCCCGTTCCGCGCTCCAGAGCAGCGAAGGGTCGCAGGTGAAGCTGGGTTCCAGGAGCATTTGCATGCCGCGCGCGCGGTTGACCTGAAAGGTTGTGTGTTGGTACTCGGGCATGCTGGCGATCAATTGCGGTAAATACCGGTCGATCACGCCCTGGTTTTTTTGTGGCCCTTCGACAATCGTCAGCGGCGGCAGATCGCGTAGCAACCAGATCAACGTGTCCTTGGCTTGAGCGGCCGAGGGGATTGCCAGCAGGCATGCTAGCGTTGTGCCGAAACCCAGCACACGCAGGTACTGCGCCGCGCCTCTGCGAATGGCTGACAACCCCTGCAGTTTAGATAGCCCCATCTGCACGCAGTTGCGCGATCTGTTCCACGTCATAGCCAAGCTCGCTCAACACCTGCACGTTATGTTCACCGAGCTGCGCGCCAACCCATTCGCAAGCGCCCGGTGTTTCCGAGAGTTTCGGCACGATGCCCGGCATCTTGAAGTCTTTTCCATCGGGCAGCTTGGCTTGCAGGAACATTTCCCGGGCAAGAAATTGCGGGTCGCTGAACATGTCTTCGGCGCTGAAGATCCGACTGGCCGGCACTTCGGCCTGGTTCAACTGCTCGATCACCGCATCCAGCGGCAACGAACTGACCCAGCGATCAATGACCCCATACAGTTCATCACGACGGCTATCGCGGCCATCGTTGCTGGCAAGCGCTGGATCGTTGGCCAGGTCGTCGCGGCCAATGGTCTGCATGAAGCGCTTGAAGATCGCATCGCCATTGGCGCCAATCTGCACGTGCTTGCCGTCGGCGCTGGTGTGGATGGAGGAGGGCGTGATGCCGGGCATGATGTTGCCGGTGCGCTCGCGGATAAACCCGAATACATCGAATTCCGGGACCATGCTTTCCATCATGGCGAAGATCGCTTCATACAACGCCACGTCCACCACTTGCCCCTGACCACCGTTGACCTCACGGTGACGCAAGGCCATCAGCGCACCGATCACGCCCCAGAGCGCGGCAATCGAGTCACCGATGGAGATCCCGGTACGCACCGGCGGTCGATCCTCGAACCCGGTGATATAACGCAAACCGCCCATGGACTCACCCACCGCGCCAAAGCCCGGTTGATCCTTCATCGGCCCGGTTTGGCCAAAGCCCGATAGACGGACCATCACCAGTTTCGGGTTCAGCGCATGCAGCACCTCCCAGCCCAGGCCGAGTTTTTCCAGCACGCCGGGGCGGAAGTTTTCGATCAGGATGTCGGCTTCGCCGAGCAATTGCTTGAGGATTGCCAGGCCGTCGGGGTGCTTGAGGTTCAGCGTCAGGGACTTCTTGTTGCGCGCCTGGACGAACCACCACAGCGAAGTGCCCTCGTAGAGTTTGCGCCACTTGCGCAACGGGTCACCGCCGTCCGGAGATTCGATCTTGATCACTTCGGCGCCGAACTCGGCACAAATACGCGAGGCGAAAGGGCCGGCGATCAAAGTGCCGAGTTCGATGATTTTCAGGCCGGCAAGGGGTTTGGCGGTGAGCGGCATGGTCAATCCTGTAGGACAAAGGCTGAGCGAGTAGATCGTTTTATCATAGGCCGGAGCTCATCGCCCACGCTTGATGGCCGTCATGATTCGTTGATTGACCCCGGCATCGGTTAGACTTGCCGCCTTTCCTCGTATCAAGAAGCCCGTTCATGGCCCAGCCGTCCACGACCTACAAGTTTGAACTGAACCTTACCGACCTCGACCGCAGCGTGTACGAGAGCGTCAAGCAAACCATCGCCCGCCACCCTTCGGAAACCGAAGAGCGCATGACTGTGCGGCTGTTGGCCTACGCCCTCTGGTACAACGAGCAGCTGTCTTTTGGTCGTGGTCTGTCGGAAGTGGACGAGCCGGCCCTGTGGGAAAAGAGCCTGGATGACCGCGTTCTGCACTGGATCGAAGTCGGCCAGCCAGATGCCGATCGCCTGACCTGGTGCTCGCGTCGTACCGAACGCACCAGCCTGTTGGCTTACGGCAGCCTGCGCGTTTGGGAAGGCAAAGTGGTGCCAGCAGTCAAAAACCTGAAAAACGTCAACATTGCCGCGGTGCCTCAGGAAGTTCTGGAAACCCTGGCCAAGGACATGCCCCGCGTTATCAAGTGGGACGTGATGATCAGCGAAGGGACGATCTTCGTCACCGACGACCGTGGTCAACACGAAGTCCAGCTGCAATGGTTGGCCGGCGAGCGCGGCTGATTTTTCGCTGCAGGATCGCATCATCCGGTTTTATCCTACGTATTCAAGAGAAGCACCTGTCACCTCATGCGCATCGAACCTCGCCTATTGCCTGACACCCTGCCATTCCTCGGTGATATTCCACCCCTGCTAACCCGTTTATACGCGGCGCGGGGCGTGCAGTCTGAGGCGGAACTGGACAAGAGCCTGGCGCGCTTGATCCCGTATCAACAGCTCAAGGGTATCGAGGCGGCGGTGGACTTGCTGGTGGTGGCACTGGAGCAGCGTCAGCGGATTCTGATCGTTGGCGACTTCGATGCCGATGGCGCCACTGCGAGTACCGTTGGCCTGTTGGGACTGCGTCTGCTGGGCGCGGCCCACGTCGATTATCTGGTGCCCAACCGCTTCGAGTACGGCTACGGCCTGACCCCGGAAATCGTCGCGGTGGCGTTGCAGCGCGAGCCGCAGTTGCTGATCACCGTGGACAACGGCATTTCCAGCGTCGAGGGCGTGGCGGCGGCGAAACAGGCCGGGCTCAAGGTCCTGGTCACCGATCACCACTTGCCCGGTGACGAGCTGCCGTTGGCCGATGCCATCGTCAATCCGAACCAGCCCGGTTGTGAGTTCCCAAGCAAGGCGCTGGCCGGGGTCGGGGTGATTTTTTATGTGCTGATGGCGTTGCGTGCACGCTTGCGCAGCCTGGGCTGGTACGAGAGCAGGCCGCAGCCGAACATCGGCGAATTGCTGGATCTGGTGGCGCTGGGCAGCGTCGCCGACGTGGTGCCACTGGATGCCAACAACCGGATCCTGGTGCATCAGGGCCTGGAGCGGATTCGCGCCGGCCGGGCTCGGCCGGGCATCAAGGCGATTCTCGAAGTGGCCAAGCGTGATCACTCGCGTATCACCTCGACCGATCTGGGGTTCATCCTCGGCCCGCGCCTGAACGCGGCGGGGCGTCTGGACGACATGAGCCTGGGCATCGAGTGCCTGCTGACCGAAGACGTGGCACTGGCCCGTGAAATGGCCGCGCAACTCGATGGGATGAATCAGGACCGCAAATCCATCGAGCAGGGCATGCAGCGCGAAGCGTTGGCCCAGCTCAAGGACTTGCCGCTGGAGTCGATGCCGTTCGGCTTGTGCCTGTTCGATGCCGAGTGGCACCAGGGTGTCATCGGAATCCTTGCTTCGCGTATGAAAGAGCGCTATTTCCGTCCGACTATTGCCTTTGCCGATGCAGGCGACGGCATGCTCAAGGGCTCGGGACGTTCCGTGCAGGGCTTTCACATTCGTGACGCCTTGAGTGTGGTGGCGGCGCAACATCCGACGCTGATCAGCAAGTACGGTGGTCACGCCATGGCGGCGGGCCTGACGTTACCGGAAGCGAACTTTCCATTGTTCGCCGAAGCTTTCGACGCTGAAGTTCGCCGGCAAATGCGTGAAGAGGACCTGACCGGGCGTTTGCTGTCGGACGGCACCCTGGCAGTCGAAGAGTTTCACCTGGAACTGGCCCGCGCCTTGCGCCATGCCGGTCCTTGGGGCCAACACTTCCCGGAGCCGCTGTTTCACGGGGTGTTCCAGTTGGTCGAGCAGCGAGTGGTCGGTGAACGCCACCTCAAGGTAGTGCTGAAAAGCGAATGTGGTTCGGTGAAGCTCGACGGTATTGCGTTTGGCATCGACCGCGACGTCTGGCCGAACCCGACCATTCGCTGGGTCGAACTGGCCTACAAGCTCGACGTCAACGAGTTCCGTGGCCAGGAAACCGTCCAGCTAATGATTGCCCACATCGAACCGCGCTGAGCCCGGTTCCAGCAGAAATTTCAATGGGGCCTTTGTGGCGAGGGAGCTTGCTCCCGCTGGGGCGCGGAGCGGCCCTAAGTGCGTTTTGTCTGACGCATTTCGGTGAATAGTTTTACGACTGCTGCGCGCGAACGCGGACCGGCCGACGGGAGCAAGCTCCCTCGCCACAGGTTTGATGTTGCGCTCAAACTATGTGCTTTCATTTCTTGAACCCTCCCTGATCCCCCGATGTCGACTAGGCTCTAATCACTGCTTGATTGGCCTTGTGACGTTTTGTCCATTTTTTACCCGCGGGGGCGGGTGCCGCATCCTTTCCTGTCACTCGTCGACTATTCAAACAGAACCCTGGAGCCTGCCCACTGATTTGAGAGGTGCCCCATGAGTCTGCTGCTTGAACCGTATACCCTTCGCCAATTGACCCTGCTCAACCGCATCGCGGTGTCGCCGATG